>NZ_JBMDJV010000072.1:0-305 GCF_057809375.1 Aquitalea sp. FG25 | reverse complement strand
ACCTTGCCTTTGGCGGCGATCAGCTTCAGCGCCACCTTGTCTTTCACCCCGGCCACAAACAGGCTGATGTGCTGGCCGACGTTGTGCAGCCAGCGGCGGCCGGTGGTGTGGTTGGCGTCGCGCTGGGCGATGAGGTTGAGGTTGGTGCCAGCAGAAATTGTCTGGCTTTGTTCGGTGAGGCTGGCAATGCCCGCCGGGGCGGACAGGATGAGCAGCGGCTGTTGGCCGGCTTGGGTGCTGTTGCCGCTGCTGGCGGTTTTGCCTTCTTTGTCGGTATTGCTGCCGGCTTCCCAGGCTTTGAGTGC
>NZ_JBMDJV010000071.1:0-340 GCF_057809375.1 Aquitalea sp. FG25 | reverse complement strand
ATGCCTGGCGCTTCGAGCATGTTGATGGCGAGCATCCGCAGGTGAAACTGGTGGTATTCGACGATGCTTACAGCCTGCCACCGGCCGCCAGCGAGCGGGTGCGTTTTCATCGCAGCGATGCAACAGAAGAGGAAGATGGCTTTACCGATTGGAGCGCGGCCCGGCAGGTGGTGTCCGGTGCGGTGGCACTGGCCAGTTTCGATTACCAGCCGGTGGCCACCCAGCACACCGGCGACCAGACCCGTGTCCAGCAAGGCCGCAGTGGCGATGCCTTGCAATCCACCTTGCAGGATTACGACCCGCAGTCGCTGTACTACGCCAGCGATGCCGAGCAGCTGAG
>NZ_JBMDJV010000070.1:0-366 GCF_057809375.1 Aquitalea sp. FG25 | reverse complement strand
ATCCTGTGTAAACCAGCCCTTGCCTAGCAAGCCGAGGAAGGACCGCTTTGGCCGAACTCCTGTAGTTCAGTGTGCTCATCCAGAATGACGGCTTCGGGTCGTAAAGCAGAAATTTGATTTTGACTTACATTTCTTATTTCAGCTTGTGTTCATGCTGCAATTGGAAGGGACCTTTAGCCACACAAAGGCCCCTTCCCCGTCCGCCGTGCGGAAGCGGCAATCCAAATCATCACCACGTCACCTGATTTCCCACTGCACCAACGCGCCCACCAGCCCCGTCAAGCATGCCGACGGGTGGCCGGGGCGAGGTCTTAAGCGCCTGCCCTGTTTGAGCGATTTGACGTTAGCAAATCGCGAGTTCAGGCG
>NZ_JBMDJV010000007.1:0-175893 GCF_057809375.1 Aquitalea sp. FG25 | reverse complement strand
TGAGAAGCAATATTTCCAACGGCTCAAGAGTGTCTAGAGAAGCCGGGGCGATTCAGTACCTCGCAAAAATCTTCACCATAGCTGCCATACACCTGCTTGAAGTCAAAGCCACAGACTTGGCAACAGAGTCTCCCGGTCGCTTTCAGCACGGATTCTTTCTTCTTCTTTACCAGCTTGGCATTGCGCTCCCTGCGGAGGTGAGCACTCAGCCTGACCTTCCCTTCCCGCCGGCCAGGCTCGTCTATATCTGGCAAGGGGGTGGATCCCTCTTTGATGAGCTTCATTACTCGCTCAACAATCGGCTTACTCTCCGGCTTGTCGGCATACCATATGTTGCTCTGCCCGATGCCCCCTTTTGTGGCACGCGGAATCAAAACAGAGCGCTCTTCCAGTAGTACTGCATCTTTGCGCTTTGCCTTGATGCGGAAGTTGGTTGCCCCTTGGGCGATGTGCTTAGCTGCCTTTTGCGGCGTCTGCTGTACCGTGCGGTAAACAGTGGCGTTCAAGTACCAGCCAACAACTACAGTCCCACCATCTGGCGGCGATGCTGTCCATACAACGGTCACACCATCAACTGAGTCATCTTTCTTGGACGCGCCCAAGTTCTCCAGTTTGATGTTCCCGTTTGCTTGGACGTAGCCGTAAACCACATCACCGACAGGAGTGAAGTTGCACACTTCATGCCCGATAGAATGGTTGTTATACGAACCACCACGCTCAAGGCTATCGGCATCTAAGCCATCGTACTTCTGCATCCAGCCAACATTACAAAAAAGGATTGCCACAGATACCCCTCCTCTACGCGATGAAGTGGCAATGATAATAGCATTCTAAAATTCGACCAGTCCTTGCCTTCTGTCATACATCCAACTGTGCCGATCAACACCTATGGATCTGCAGCCTCCCCAGCTAGCTGGTTACCCTCATCCTCATCCGCAACGATAAATTGGTATTCACAAACGACAGAAAGAAGCGGCTCACATAATCCATCGCAAGCGATCAGATAGCACGCATAGACAAGCTGCACCAACTCGCGCAGGGAGCTACTTTGTGAGCGGAAAAGCGTAGGCGCTCAGCCTCGAAACACGGAGCAGTTACCAGGATGACGGAGGTGAGAGGGACTCGCATCAGCCGCCGGCTGCAGCTCCCAACTTGGAGCCATCGCACAGGGCCCCCTTCGCTGACAAGCACAAGACCGATGCCAGCCAGCTCGCTTCGGCCTAGCTCACCATCCATGCCATAAGATGCAAACCCCGACGAGGCCTCTGCCTTGTAGGGACATCTACACGTAGCCGGCTGATCCGTACTGCATCTGGAGCGCAGCACACTGCAGAATTCCATTCTTTGGCTTCATTCCAATACAATTTCACACTTTGAGTGAAATCCACTTCATTTATTTTGATCGAAATGAAACCTAAGCCATTGATAACAAAAATAAAAGAGATTCATATTTTGATGAATCTCACATTAACGTTGTCAGAAATCGGAAAAGTTGAAATTTGCAATCTCGAATTTCAGCTTAAAATGCTAAAATCTTCCCGTAAAAAAGCCCTGTAAATGCAGGGCTTTTTTACAAGCAAAATATTACAAGTAATTGTAAAGCAGTAAAACAAAATGTAATAATGATTACAGCCATTAGCAATCTCACCACAAAGCTCGATTCACAAAGGAGACCAGCAAATGGATGCAGCACAAGAAAGAAAAGAAGCGATCACACCAAAATTAATCATTAACACAGAATTGTTAGAAAAGATCGCATCAAAATTTAACGGCCTACCGATTACAATGGGACCGGACGGGGAAATGCTTTCACCTGGCATTGTGGACCTACTTGATGTCGACAACACCACCTCTCACTGGACACCCTATAACGAGCGCACTCGCATGCTCGTGCTTGCTATCGAAGCTTGCCGTGACATCACGTTTTACGCGGAACAATTAATTGACACGAAGGTAAGATGGAGAGCCATGAGGGCAGTCACTGTACCAGTATGCAAACTCATGGATGGCACAGCGCTTCTGCTAACGAAGATGAATGACGTAACTTCTCGCGACACCCGTAATCGGTGGCCAATCACAGATCAAAAAACATACAACGAAATAGCAAAGCGTCTAAGAAAAAAACATCTACAGGGTCCTATCCGCTGGGTTCGCAACAAGATTGGAGCCCACCTTGATGCCGAAGCTTTTACGGTGGGTACAGAGTATCTTCATTTAGACGAAATTATAGCTGCCTTTGGAGACTGTCTAGTATTACTAACATTGTCGATGAACTATCCATCAAGTTGGTTCAGTTGGATCCGCCACATCGGCACATCCCCTGACGGGCATCAGCGAATAATAGAAACAATGTTTGAATATCCGATATGCATTCGTTGGATCACCGACACAAATGGACATCCTCTCGGTTTAAGCAGTGCCATTTTAGCTCAAGACCCGAGACACGAACTTCAAGATCAAATACTAGAAGCCATTAATTCATACAACAAGCTAGCAAAAGAAATTGAAACAAAACTTCCACTCATCACAACAAACCAAAAAGACATTGACACTGAATTATTTCAGAGCGACGCAGAAGGCAATAAAATTCTTAAAAGCATAAAAATATTTCACCCTTCTGACAATTAAAATTCGTTAGATGATTAATTCGCAAAGCACCTAGTAAAATTTAGAATCTCTAAACAATAAAAAAACAACTTCGCGGGTCTCGCCCCGCCGTCGAGGTACTTTACTTTTGCTTCGCTAAAAGAAAGTACCCAAAGAAAAGGCGACCCCCAGCGCGTCGAAACCCCGCCCCAGCCGCACCGCTCAGGGCGCGGCCGGAACTTGCGGCGCGCTAACGTCGCGCCGCTGCGGACAGCCGACCGCTTAAGACCCTGAGCGGCACGTCTGGGTCGGCTCGCGCTGACGGGACCGGTTACTGTCGGCACAGATTATAAAAATAAGAGGCGGAACGATTCGATAATGCGCCTAAAATTTTGACAGACCGTGATAAAGAAACATTAATGCAAACACAGCATACATAAAACATGAAAAAATATAAGTTTTTTTGTTTTTCTCATAGTGAATTTCACCACCACGAATATAAATTACTTCTTTAGTAATTATACTCATTAAAACATCGATCACACCTAAAATACCAATAGTTACCCATGAATATTTTTGCATCCAATCGAACACGAAGGACGCAAGAATTTCTGCCAAAATAATTACAAACAGTACCCTATTTACCCTTGCCAAAGGGGACTGACTCTTGCCGAAAAATTCCATCTTACGCCTCTAATATCAGTTTGCCGTTTTAACAATACCCACCAAGATGTTCGGATGATTATCGTAGCAATCTCGATCTGACCGCCTGAACCACGCTTTCCGATGGCCGCGCAACATCTCCGGCATCAATCCCGACATCCTGCGCCCTTCCATCATGCATTTCTTGGCTGTTTGCTGGCTGCTTACAGCTTGCTCGCATGGTCTCAATATTTCAATGACATATTCAGTGCGCCAAAAAAGTTTTTCATCATCTGAAACCACCGCACCGACGCCACCCTTGGCCCCGTCAAGCATGCCGACGGGTGGCCGGGGCGAGGTTTTAAGCGCCTGCCCTGTCTGAGCGATTTGACGTTAGCAAATCGCGAGTTCAGGCGCGCCTCGCTCCGGACGGGGCCTGTCGGGCAGCCGCAGGCCATGCTTGTGGGGTGGCCTTGGAGGTGGAGGAGAGGGCTTGGCCACGCAAGCCCTCTTTCCCGTCTGCCGCGCGGAAGCGGCAACACAAAGCATCATCCGCGCAGCAGATTCAAACCCCTTACCTGCACCTCTTGCCAGTGTCTCCGCGCCCCTCTACCCTTGCCGCTGCTGGTCTCACTGCGTAGCCTTTCCGGGTTGCATTCCAAACATGCAACCGGGTTTGGCGACCCAGTTACACCAGTACAGAAAAGCCGCGCTAAGCGGCTTTTCTCACTTGCGTCTGCATCCTTCCACGGCGGGCCAAGTGGGGAGACCTATGCGGTCTGCCGGTGCTGGTGCCGGTTCGCCAACCCCGCTTTGGCCTGCCACCCGCGTTTGGCGACGTGCGTGGCAGCCTTCATTACTCACCAGAGGGCCTAGTCATGGCGAATACCGGATCAAACACAAGCAAGCATCCCCCTCCCCTTACCCTGTACTACCTCGGCCACCCCATCCACCTGCACCACCACGGTCAATGCTGCCTGCGCGCCGACGACATCCTCGCCCTGTTCGGCAGCCGACTACGCCAACAACTGCAACAACGGCTGGCCACCCAGCACTGCACCCACAGCCAACACAGCAAAACAGACACCTACTGGCCAGAAGCCGCCCTGCAACACGCCTTGCGGCAATGCCGCCGCCCAGCCGCGCAAGCCCTGCGCCAGTGGCTTAACCGGGAGGTGCTGCCCGCCCTGCATCAACAAGCACCCACCGCACCACGCCAAGACCAGGCACTGGCCATGGCAACCGAGGCCGGGCAGCAGATCAGCCATGCGGTATTGCGGGCGACGCTGGAACAACAAGACGGCTGGCAGCACAGTAACTGGCTGCTGACGCTGCACTTTACGCCCAACCATCCACGCCGCCATGCCCATGGCCGGGTGGTGGCGCTGGACAGCCAGGTAACGCCGCTGCAGGCGCTGGCGCAGCGCATGGCCGGGCCGGAGGGCTTGAGCTGTAATAGTGCGGATTTGCTGCGGCTGGTGACGGCCTGCCATCAGTTATTGGCTAGGCGGATGGACAAGCAGGCATGGCGGGTGGAGGCGGCTGCAGGAACGTGACAAGGTGATTGCGTCCGTTCCAGTTGGTCTGCCGCCGTGTGGTGGCAGACCAGGCAAACCCAAAATCAGGTTCGGGTAATCACCACGCAGGCAGCCGCCCATGCCCAGCCATCAACCGGTGGTTTGATTTCATTGTTTTTCACGGTCGCCTTGAAGCCGGAGCCCAACAGGCCCTTGATCTTGGTTTCGATGGTTTTCAGCCTGTTGCGAATCCGTTGGTCGGCTTCTGCCAAGTCGCTTGCCCGGCAGTCGGTGTAGAAGGCAAAGATGCCAAATTTCAGGCTGCTTTGATCGCGCTTGCGCGCCAGCATGGTTTTTATGCGTGTGATGTCGCGCGTGCAGATGGAGGTGCTGCGGACGTTATTTTTGACTTCTATCACCGCGCGAGGCGTGTAGTTGGCCCACCGCAATACAATATCCACCCTCCCAGCAATGCGGATGGACGGGTGGAATTTGCCGCGCCCGGTGGCATTGGCTGCGTCCAGCGCATCATAGGTGCCGTTTTCTAGCGTGATGTATTTGCTGCCTTCCTGCGCTGCCAGCGAGCGGGCAATTTCGGTGGTAATCAAGTATTCCGGTGCCCAGCACACCCAGGAACCGGACATCTCGTTGTATGCAGCTTGTGCGTTTTCAATGCCATCAAGACATGCCTGGACTACTGCATTTTTGGCAAGCAAACCGGCCATGGCGCTTCCTTATTGACGAGGGAGAACGCGTTATTTTGCTTGAATCTGCTTGATTCGCAATGCCAAATGGATGGCATTTAGGCCCATATTGATGTGAAAGACATTACCATTGCGCGTCACTGTGTAATGGCCTGCAGGCTGCGCATGGCTTATCTGCGGCGGACTGTTCTCGGTGACAGGCCTGATCCTGATGGACTATAGATAAGCCAATCAGACTATTTGTTTGGCATGAAAGCGGCAGGATACTCGATACCCATTTCAATATTCTGTCTGCTGCCTGCGGCCATGCCGTGGGTGGTGGCGGTGTCCTGTCTGTTGATTGCCGTGATTTGATCATGTTGCTGTGGCGCGGGGCCAGCAGCGGCAAGGTGTGTGCCGTGGCGGTGTCACGCATGGGTTTGTCCGCAGGCCAATCCGGCGGTACCGGCCCATGCTGTGCGCCATTTTCCATCCTGGAGGCTGTCTTGGCGCGATTGCCTTGTGCGCCTGCATCGCCGCAATCCGGGACACAAGCACAATGGTCGGCTCGCTCATGCCCAATGCGGATGTCAATTACCTGGGGCTGATTCAGGCCCTGCCCTTGTTTGGTGGCTGTGCCACACCTCAATTGGCCGAATTGGCCAATGCCGCCAGTTATGTGGCGCTGGCAGAAGGCCAACGTCTGCACCAGGCCACCGGCAGCAGCGGTAGCCTGTATGTGGTGCTGCGCGGTGCCGTCAAGGTGTCGATGATTTCACCGGATGGCAATGAATTCATTGTCACCATGCTGTCGCGCGGCGAGGTGCTGGATGGGTTTCTGGCGGGTGAATCGGTTTGCCCGTTTCTAGCGTCCAGCATTTTGCTGACGGCCCATTCCCCCACCGTGGTGATGCAATTTTCCTGGACTCAATTATCTCCGGGCTTTGATACGCGGGATTTGGTTAAACGCTTTGATTTTTTGCTTAAGGAGTGCACGGCTACATTACTGCTGCGCATTGAGGATTTGGCCATGCATTCGCTGGATGCCCGGCTTGCCCGCATCCTGCTGCGCTTGCATACCCAATCCGCGATGATCGCCGATTTGCGCTTGCATCGCTTTAACCAGGGCACGCTGGCGCAATTGGCCAATGGCAGCCGCTCCAAAGTTAACCAGCATTTGCAGCGCCTGGTGGTGTGCGGGGCCATCTTGCTGATAGATGGCTGCGTGCGGGTCATCGAAAAAACCCATTTGCTGGCCATTGCGCGGGGCAAGTGCTAGGCCCTGCGTGCTTTAAGCACCAGCCACGCCTTGCTTGCAGGCGGTGTTGGCTGATACCACAACGCTTGTGGCCGCGCGCTCTTAACATAAAGATGTCTTGCAGGCTGTTACCCCGGTAACAGCCTGCTTTTTTTTATTCCGCCATATTGGGGGCGTCGAAAGCAGTCACGCGTTCGACATAATCTTTCAGGAAAGGTATCCCATGACTGATTGGAATAAAAAACTGACCAACCTCATCCGGCAAAACGACGGCACGCTGTGGGGCAACTGGTCGATGGTGGCCCAGGTTAATCTGGGCGACTACGGTGTTATCAATCCGGAAACGGCGGAATTTACCCGGCTGGGTAATATTACCGAGCTATACCCGGATTTGTTTAAAACCGGCTCTAAATCCACTGGTGATTTTTTCTATAAAACCAGCGGTGTACAAAAGCACTCGGTAACGGAAAAAATCTCTGGCGAATTTTTGGAGCCAGATACCGAAACCATCATCAGTGGCGGCATCAAGTTCAGCTGGAATTTCTCCCAGAGCAACGACATGTTGGTTAACTTCACTGCCGTGCGTTCCGATGGGCTGATGCCGGTGCAGAACCTGCTGCGGGTCGATGTTTTCAAAACCTTGCTGCAAGCTGCTGGCACTGCTGGCAAACGCAGTAATAGCGGCGGTATTTTGCCTGGTTTTGTTGTGGTAACCGACGTGGTGAAAAGCGCAGGTGGATTTATGGTTGCCTCGGAAAGCAGCAATCAAAAGTTCAGCATCGGTGGCGAGGCAAAAGCCACATCGGCACTGGTAGAGGGCCTGGCGGGTGATGTCAAGGCGGGTTATAGCTTTACGGAATCTACCGATTCAATCGTCAAGTATATCTTCCCGTCTCCCAACAAAGCCGTGATGCGTAGCGAGCAGGCTCCGCAAGCGCATATTGCCTTCCGTGCCCTGTCATTTAATGACAAGGCCTTGCTAACCAATTGGAAAGGTTGACGACTGCCACGGCAATCAACCCTGTCTACAAACATTTTTGGATCAAGGACAATTAATCATGCCTACCGTTTTGACTGTAACCAATAAAGGCGGTTTTGTTGCGCACTGCAAAGCCAGCTGGCTGGATGCCGGTTTTCAGCAGCAATCCGTCGATAACGAAGCCATGACTGCCGGTACCAACTGGACGGTTACCCTGGATGATGGTGTCACCCAGCTGCACTTGCATGTGGAGCACGATACCGGCCTGGTGTGGAAACCGCGCAATGTCACCGGTGATTTGTTTTGGGATAACCCTGCGGCCCAGTTCAAGGGCGGGCAGGCACAGGTAAAGATAAAAGGCACCACGCTGATTGGCTATGGCGTGGAATGGGAAAACCCCTAAGCCACACGACAGGCCGCTGTAGATCAGCATGGCCGTTAAGCGCAGCATTCTGTTTATTCCTATCCCGATAGTGAGGTGCGTCATGACTCATAAAAGTGAAAAAAGCCCGTCCAAGCGTGAAAAACACCAGAAAGGTATTGAAAACCAAACCACCAACGAGCGCGTACGTGAGTGGAAAAAGTACAAGAAAAATGGTGGCTTGCTCAGCATTAACAGCTGGGACAAACAAGGCAGGCCAACGCGATAAACTGGCCAGTGCTTGGTGTGCAACAGGCTGAATAAGCCTAACAGCGGCTGATTGCAGTGCGCGGGCCTGTCGGGCCAGCCATTTGTGATCAGCCGCCGTTTTATCGTGTTGATTTTAGGTGTACATGCGCAGTCCGCCCTGCTCTGCCGCAGTATCGGCCTGGATTTCAGGATTAGCGTGACATGGATATTTCGAGGCAACACGCATGCTCGGCATGATTAAGTGCAGGCGCTTGCCGCTGTCCATGCTGCTACGACTCAAGCCATGCGTGCAATGCGCTCGGCGGCGGTGTCGATATGGGCGCCCAGCGCGGCAATGCAGGGGGCAAAGCGGGCAGAGAAACCGTCATGCGCGCGCAGACGGGCGTGGAAATCCTGCGCCAGCACCAGCGCCTGCCTCCAGCAACTGGCGTCTACCTCGGCGATCAGCATGGCCGGGGCTAGCGTATCCACCAGCGCGCCACCGCTGCGCGGGGCAAAGCCCATGGGCAACATGTCGTAGGCCGGGGCCAGTTGGTAGGGGCGGCCATGCAGGCTGATAAAGGACAGGTTGCCCGCGTGCATATCGGTATTGCCAATCAGCGTGCCAAACGCCCATAACAAGGCTGCACCAGCATGCGACTGCGGCGTGACATGGCCCGCCGCCACCAGCCGCTGCACCACCACCGGCCACGGCGCATGGGCGGCACCGACAAATTCGGCATCCAGTGCGCGCAGCGAGAATACCCCTACCCGGCCCAGCGGGCCGATGCGGTCGAAGCGTGGCACTTCCAGAAAGCGCTGGCTGCCAAAATCCCACAGCTTGGTGGTGACCCCCAGCACGGCCAGCGCCAGGTGTTCGGCCAGCAGCAGGTCACGCCAGCGCTGACTGACCGGGTTGGTATCGGCAGCGGTAAACTTCACCAGCACATGGCCGTGGTCTGCATAGGCGCAAAACTTGGGCTGCTCGCCCCCGGCGGATGAGCCGGGCAGCTCGCCGGCACTGGCGGCGCTGGCCAGCTGCGGGTAATCCTGCGCACGGTCTACCGCCTGCGGCAGTGGCATGGATAGAAAGTGCTGGCGGGCGGCATCGCCAATCAGCAGATTGCCGATGACATCATGCCCGTGCGCCTGCAATGCCCGCAGTACTTCGGCATCGCCCCAGTGTTCCGGATTGGCTGGCAGACCCAGGCTGTCAGCATGGGCTGAGGCATAGGCACGGCCCAGATAACCTTGCGGCCGCATATCGTACAGCCACCACGGCAGCCCGGCGCTGTGCAGGCTGACGCCATCTGCCTGCTGCATGACATAGCCTTCTGGCCGTACTGGCAGCAAACGGCCCAGTTGGCGGATTTGTCCGGCGTCGCTCACCCGGTATACCGGCACGGCCAACGCGCCACGGCTGGTATCGCGCAGTGCGTAGTGAATAGCTGGCCCAGCCCCCAAACGCAGCACCTCATCGCCCAGCGCCGCCAGTGCGCGCGATATCGTCGGCTGGCTTAAGCCTGTTTTTTCAACCAGTTGCCGGGCAGTGCATGGCCCGGCCCCCAGTTGTTGGCGGATGGAATCGGCGTGACGTGACATGGTTTGAATTGATTTATGAATAGATAAATGAATAGTAATTCTAATATCTAGCGGCGGCAGATTCAATCGGCCCAGCGAGCAAGGCTGCCAGGTATGCGGCAGGCGTAAAATTATTTGTCATTAGTCATGATGACAATCAGATAAAACGCTAAAATGTAAATCTTTGTTAACGTCACGCTGGAGATTTTTGTGAAGATTTTTACCGCTGCCGCCCTTGTAACTGCCCTACTGCTGACCGGCTGCGCCTCGGTTGACATGGCTTCCAAGGAAGATTCCGCCAAGGCCAAAACCTTTGCCGCTCCCTCCGCAGGCAATGCCGGCTTGTATATCTATCGCAACAGCCTGGTGGGCAAGGCCTTGAAAAAAGACATCTTCGTAGATGGCCAATGCGTGGGCGAAAGCGCCCCGGATGTGTTCTTCCGTACCGAGGTAGCGGGTGGCAAGCTGCACAAACTGGATACCGAGTCTGAATTTTCGGCCAACTCCATCAGCCTGATGGCCGAAGCCGGCAAAAACTACTTTGTGCGCCAGTACATCAAGCTGGGTGTGTTTGTAGGCGGTGCCGGGCTGGAACAGATGACAGAGGAAGAAGGCAAGGCCGATATCCTGAAGCTGGACATGGCCAAAAACGGGCATTGCGACCGCAAGCCCTGATCAAGCTTGCGGGAGCGCACCAGCCCGCCTGTAGTGAAACACCCCACGCCGACAACTGTCGGCGTTTTGCATCCATCCGGCGCCACCAGGCTTTCTCACCCTTGCACTAACGGCCCTGCTCTGCCGCAACATACACCCACGCCTGATGGTCTGATGCCAGCAGCACGGACTGACGCTGATAGTCAGCCACTTCGTAACCATCGGCCTGTTCCAGCTCCTGCTGCGTCAACAACAAGGCCATGCCGTCCACGCCATCGCTAGCCGCGCCAGTGTAAGCAATGATGGGGTGATGGGTTTTACCACTGGTGGCAATCACGTGCGGGTCGGTAATTTCCAGCATGGACAGGCTGAAACCGGGCAGGCGGTCGGCCACTCCATCCAGCAGTCGGCCAAATGTGGCCAATTGCACCTGCGGCAACTGCAGGGTGCCGTAGGAAAACAGGTATTGATCGGTAACTTCTTGTTTGCTGTTCATGGCTTGGCCTTGGGTTTGCCCCACCTGCAGGGCCTCGTAGAGGGCCCCGTATGGCAGGGTGAGATGACGGATCTGGATTTCCAGAATCCACAGCCCGGCTTCCGGGCAGGCGGCAACATCTTCCAGATCCCCAGATTGGTAAATGGCATGCGCAAAATCAGACACGCGATGGCCTTTAACATCCAGATTCAACTGCCCGCCCATGGCGGCTGCCTGTTAGGCGGCGTAGTTGTACAGGGCGCTGCCAGCTGGACGCATTTATACTGCGCCACATTTCATGACATTGTCACCACGCATCACATTCCATCACCTTCCGGCTTACCCGGATAACTACCCGTCGCCTCGTCCGCAGCCCTTGTCGGCCCGGCCAAGCCGGTATCGCCGCATTGCCTGAGTGCGGCGGCCAGCTTGAGATGCAGCAGAACCCGGCTGGCATGGATTTGGCTGGCTGAAGGATGAGTGCGGTTATCAGTCAGCATCAGGCGCGTTAAAGGGCAGCTATCCAGGCGCTTGTCATCCCATCGGCCGCTGCTGCGTTAAAAAAAGAGAGCCCGATTACCAGGCCGAACCTTTCATGCGCCAAGGCCAGCCCTGGCGCACTTTACTTTCCCCTGACTGGAAACCCTTATCATGAAACGCATTCTGCTTTGCTGTCTTGCTACCCTTGCCCTGTCTGCCTGTTCCAGCAGCAAGGCACCGCAGGCCCCTGCCAGCGCACCGGTAGCGACCGCACCGGCTGCCCAGCCGGTAGTAGACAGCGCAGCACTGGCCAAGGCTGCACTCAACAAACAGATTGATGCCAATATCGCCGCCAACCCGGACTTTGTTCCGTTTGCCGCCAACAGCCGCACACTGGATGAAGTGGGCAAAGGCCAGATCCAGCGCCAGCTGGCCAGCTTCCAGGCCAGTAAAAAGCTGATCGTGCGCGGCTACTGCCACCGTGGCAGCAGCAACGCCCGCGCCGTGGCCCATGCCCGCGCCGTAGCCGTGAAGCAATACCTGGTGGCATCCGGTGTACCGGCCAAGCACATTACCCTGCGCATCAACACCGACAAGGACGCCCAGGGCGTACAGATCGCCAGCAAATAAGGCCGCTGCCAATACCAGCAGGCTGGCGCTGGCGGGTGTTTGTCTATATAATTACCAATCCTATCTGGGGGCGACCTGGTTTCGACGGGGGTTGCGAAGCAGATGAGGGCATACCGGGATTTCAGTCACCCCGTAAAACGCTGAATTTTTTTAGTCGCAAACGACGAAACTTACGCTCTAGCAGCCTAACGGCCGGCTAGACACTACAACGGTTCGCAGATGGGCCGGGGGCGTCAAAACCCTGTAGTGTCACTCTACATCTGCTAGTGCCATGCCGGGTTACTTGGTCTGGTGCGAAACTCAAGGTAACTCGCCAAAGCTCAGCCTGTCCGTCGGCGTAGTGGAGGTTAAATCCAAATGACACGACTAAGTATGTAGAACTCACTGTAGAGGACTTTCGGACGCGGGTTCGATTCCCGCCGCCTCCACCAAATTAGCATTTCACACCGTGTCATGGTGTGCCAAGAACCCCGAGAAATAAGCCTCTTGGGGTTTTTTTATGGCTTTTTATCGTGTCATGACGTGTCTTGACATGCCCCCACCTCAGGGGGCATAAAAGGGGGCATAAGCAACGGGGGCACAAATCGATGCCCCCAAGCCCCTGAAAGATGCCCCCTATGCCCCTGACCGCCACCGCCTGCAAGAACGCCAAGCCGCGTGAGGATGGCAAGCCCCTGCGCCTCAGCGACGAAAAAGGCATGTACCTGGAGGTCATGCCGAATGGTGCAAAGTACTGGCGCGTGAAGTACCGCTTCAATGGCAAAGAGAAGCGTCTGGCCTTGGGGGTGTTTCCTGAAGTTGGCCTTGCCGATGCCAGGGAGAAGCGCGACGAAGCCCGCCGCCTGCTGGCAGAAGGTATCGACCCGGGCGAACTGCGCAAAGTCACCAAGGCAACCAGCAAGCTGAGCGCGGAAAACAGCTTCGAGGCTGTCGCCCGCGAGTGGTTTACCAAGTACCAGCCCACTTGGAGCGAAGGCCACGCCACCCGCATCATCCGCCGCCTGGAGCGCGACATTTTCCCTTGGCTTGGCAACCGCCCTATTGCTGAAATCACCGCCCCGGAGCTGCTGGCCAGCCTGCAGCGCATTGAGAAGCGCGACGCCATCGAGACGGCCCACCGCGCCATGCAGAACTGTGGCCAGGTCTTCCGCTATGCCGTGGCCACTGGCCGGGCCGAGCGCAACCCGGCTGCCGACCTGGTGGGCGCAATCGCCCCTGCGGTCAAAACATCGTTCCCCACCATTACTGACCCTAGCAAGATTGCCGAGCTGCTGCGCGCCATCGATGGCTACAAGGGCAGCTTCATCACCCAGTGCGCCCTCAAGCTGGCACCGCTGGTGTTTGTACGACCAGGTGAGCTGCGCAAGGCGGAATGGTCGGAGTTTGACCTGGAACACCAGCTTTGGACGATACCGGCCGAGCGCATGAAGATGCGGGAAAAGCACTTTGTGCCGTTGTCACAGCAGGCCGTCGCCATCCTGACCGAGCTGCAGGCCCTGACCGGCACCCGACAGTTTGCTTTCCCTGGTGCACGCACCAACGGCCGGCCAATGAGTGACAACACCGTCAATGCTGCCCTGCGCCGCCTTGGCTACAGCAAAGAGGACATGACCGGCCACGGCTTCCGCCACATGGCATCCACCCTGCTCAATGAACAGGGATGGAACCGGGATGCCATCGAACGCCAGATGGCCCATGCCGAGCGCAATAGCATCCGGGCAACCTACAACTATGCCGAATACCTGCCAGAACGAACCAGGATGATGCAGTCCTGGGCGGACTACCTGGACGGCTTGAAGGCTGGCGCGAAAGTGACGCCGCTGTTTAAGTCAGCCTGACGCTGAATTTACACCAGCTTTGCCGACACCTAGCCCGACGGGGCGAAAAGCGGAAACCCTTGCCGCCTGGTGTTGGCAAACCCAACAAGGGACGCCGAAGGGGGCGTGATGAATATTTTTGAAAGAATTGACAGTCTAATCCCTATATATAAGAAAAGAATCACGTTAGACAAAGAATTTACTGACGCTATAAACAGTTTTTACGGGACTCGACCAGAGCCGGAGCGTAGAGAATGGCTTGGATTGACAGAAAAAAAAGAGCCATTTGGACTATATAAGCTATTTTCACGTAGCTTTAGCTATGCCAATGAGCCATTCAAGGGGAATGATACCGATGTGATGGATTTCAAACTTAAAGAGGCCATCATAAACCTCCATATTTTAATGGAAATTTATAGAAGCGGCAGAGGGAAAAGCATTGCCCTGACGCAGGAGTCACAAGTTTGCGATTCATCGGTGGATGACCTAAAGATAGTTAGTGCGATTTTTAAAAATCCTGGATGGGCAAAGTATGTGTGGCAGGAGGAAGATCGCCCTCGGTCAAGCTTTAGGGCATGCTATGGACTTTTAGCTCTTTTGTATTTCATCAAGATTCGACAATACCTAAAGACAGATAACCATGACATGGTTCTTTACTATTCACTTCAGGCTGCATTTGCTTTAATAGCTGAGGGCAACAAAAGGGCTGAAATTAAAAGAAAAGTTGGTAAAAAAGATGGGAAAGCTGATGTTGCAAGAAATGGGGGAAATGCAAGAGCCGATAAATTGCAACCAGTTCGTGACTTCTGCCGCAATTTGTATCTCGAACAGCCATCTGGGAAAAAGCACCAGACCAAGCTAAAGGCCATCCGTGACAGAGTTATCACTTACGCTCAAGCAAATGGGAAGATACTGAGCCACGATCAGTTCATCAAGACTGCAACTGGATGGGTTGCTGATCTTCGGGAAAATTTGCCCGAATAGGTCGTTTACTAGCAAACCACCCTCGTCAGCTTGCAAACCCACTCCGTTAGCTAGCACGCGATCTTACGGCTCTATCTCGGGGCTTTTACATTTACGTCACAGAGAGCCGTGACGTAGCAACAAGCGTCACATTTCAAAACGTGGCGCTTTTTTTGCGCCTGACAGATAGGAAATCTGGCCATGTCGCAGCAATCACACAGTTTCGTATACCGCCATAATTGTAAGTTGCCAACCGAGGTCGATATGGTATTGACACTGCAATCCACGAACGGCGACATTATGAATGTCCGCCATGTCATTTCTTTTTTGTAAGCCGCAAAAGGAAATAACATGCGACACCACTCGACTGCCAATACTGGCAAAACCATCAAGATTGCCGACGCACAAGCCGGCATCCTCGCCCCCTATGGCGCGCTGCCTGCAACCGGTTTTGTCCGGCTTGCTGATCTGCGCCAGATTATCCCGCTGTCTGACTCTTCCATTTGGCGAAGAGTAAAAGCTGGAACCTTCCCAAAACCCCTGAAGTTATCTGAGCGCGTGACTGCTTGGAACGTGGTGGACATCAGGAAATTCCTTGCCGATCCGGTCAACTATCAGGCTGATGCGGCATAAGGGGCGGACATGGAAAACAAAAACGCCCGCACCGCCGAAGCAGTAACGAGCGCCATCACCAAGGCAAATTCTACTGATACCAGCGCCGACGCACAACGCTATCGACTACTCACGGCACTGCGCCAGGGGCCGGTAACGACCTTCGATGCCCGCGACCGCATGAATATCCTCATGCCGGCCGCCCAGGTGAAAGAGCTCCGCTCGTCTGGCTACAAAATAGACACTATTCGCATCCAGCTGGTGGACCAGAACGGCCATCGTCATAGCGGTGTCGCCAAATACGTGCTTATCCGCGAAGGGAGTGTTGCATGAACAACGTACTGACCTTCCCCTGCAATACTGATCATGCGCCTCGCAAGGGCTGGCTGCATGGCGACGAACTAGCCGAGCATGTTGGCGGCAAAGACAAGGCCACCACGCAATGGCTGACCCTGGTTGAGACGCAAGAGTACCTAGCCGCAATGGCTGGGCATCTCAACATGCGCGGACCAGCGGACCTGTATATCAGCAGACCTGACGGAATCTGGCTGCACCCTTCCCTGTACGTGTGCTTTGCCCGCTGGGCCAATCCGACCTTTGGTGTTTGGTGCGATGGCCAGATAGTGGACGCTGGAGGGTACTACGCATGAGCAAGCCAATCATTCAGGCCGATGGCCTGCCGCTGGTACTGGCCAAAGACGGCCCGCGCATTGATAGCCGTGTCATTGCCGCCGAACTGGACATTGAAAACCGCGCCCTGCTGCAGAACATAGAGAACCACGCCACGCACTTTGAAGCGTTTGGGGTAGTCACATTTCAAATGGAGAAACCCCCGAAAGGCTCCAGGGGCGGTATGCCGGTCCGCTATGCCCTACTCAATGAAGACCAAGCCTATTTGGCCGCCACGCTGTCGCGGAACACTGCCCGTGCAGTGGACGTGAAATTCCGGCTGGTAAAGGCATTCAGTGAGGCCAGAAAAGCCCAAGAAGCAAAGGGTGGACAGTACCTGCCCTTCTACCATCTCGCCCATGACGCCACCCGGCAGATGGCAATCAGCGCCGCCAACCATGGCAGTGCTGTGCCGGAAGAAATCTTCCACAGCAACGTGGAAAAGATGATCAACAAGGCCTTGGGCATCGAGGCCGGCCAGCGTGACAGCTTGAACGCAGCTCAACGCAATGCCGTCAGCACCGCCTATCAACTGGTGAATGCCGCCATTGCTGATGCCCTGGCCGAAGGCAAGGACCACCGGCAAGCCTACGACGAAGCAAAGCGCCGTGTGAACGACTTTGCCCGCCTGTTTGGTCCGGCACAAGGGAGGCTGACAGCATGAACCGCCTTTATCGGATCTACACAAGCCTGGCACCGTACCTTGTTGACGCCGCCATCCTGCTAACTGGCTTCATGATCGGGAGAATACCCAGTACATCATCACCAGTGGCATAACGTTCACAGCCACCACTATGCTGAACCAGTAAACGTAAACCCCGATGAGAAAAGTGTGTTCGCATACTTTGCCACGTGCGCTAATATGACCATGAACCATGGATTTTCATGGCCTTCAGAAGAAATCCAGCAGAACCTGTTTGACTGACACTATGCCTAATACCTTTGAAATTGAGCGACGACCGAATGGTGTGCTCTGGCTCTGGTCTGATCTGGAGCTGGCCGATGATGGTGAGCTTGCTCGCGTCATCGCTCAGCCCATTTCGGATGGGTACTGGCGTCTTACAGATGGGGCTTCAGTTTTTTTCCATGCTTCGACGCATGGAGCGCGGTTGGATGCGCGTCGGATAGACACTCTTGCAAAATCGCTACCTTCAGGCGTAACTCTCAATGCTGCCGGTGAGCTAGTCATTGAGCCAGTCAGTCAGAAGTGCCTCGATCAATACGCTACGAGGCACTTAAGCGGCCAGCTTGTTCTTTCGCACGCGATTGCGAATGCTGGCAGATCCCTCCGAGAGCGTTTTGAAAATACGCTGGGTAACTTGCTGGAAGCCAATCTTGGCCGCGAACACATACAGAAGCGGACCAGAGTCTATGGCGCAAGCGGCCATTCTATTGAGATTCCCTTTCTTCTGACCTTGGAAGAAGGAAAGCCATTGCTAATGCAATATGTCAGCAAAAAGAAAGACAACTCATTTGACTGGTCCACTGTCTACAGTACAGCTGGACGCTGCTCTGATCTCCGCTTAGCTGGCTATGAAGATAGTCAACGACTAGTTGTGATAGACGACATTGATGCCGATCCGAATAGTCTCGGACAAGCAACAACTGCATTGGCTGAATCTGCTACCGTATTACGGTTTAGCGCCAGCCCAGCATGGAGCACCCGACTTAGGAATAAGTCATCGCTTCTTAGTGCCTAACCCGCTCCGGCGGGTTTTTTCTTGACTAGCGGCAGCGTATATAACCCACTCACCATGGTAAGCTCAGATTCGAGAGGAGAAGCTATGAGCTATGTCTTGGCAACCACTGAAAACGTCGTGCGCTGGTACGTGTTCGATCCTGCGGGTAGCAAAGAGGGGTTTGAGCTTGTAACAGAGTTGGACCTGCACAAGGTGCCGCAGTTAGGCACAAAGGAAGATGCGAAAAGGATAGCTCAGTCACTTGGGCTGAAGACGTGGCGGTACGTGAAGTTGCCATAACGGCCTATGTGAACCACTCGCTTTGGTGGGCTTTTTCTTGCATAACCACTCATAGCACCAGCATGCAACACCTCACCATCACACAGCAATTCCGTCCACCCGCGATCATCGCGCACACAAACGAGTTCATCACCAAGATCCCGGCCGGCATCTACGAGATCACCGGTGACTGTCAGTCAGAGGACGGTGAACCAATGGTCGCCCTGATGAAAGATGAAGTGACCTACCTGGTGGAAAGTACTTTCTTGGACTGGATCAGGAGCAAGTCAGCGGATTGTTGACTCGCCCAGGGCGCAAGCCCACACTTGACCCCGGCCGGCATCCCTTCATCGGATAAAAACCAACCGGCCAGCTGAGCCCCTCCTTGCGAGGGGCTTTGTCTTGTTGAGCACAGGAGAACTATTCTTTGCGTCTGAGTAAGCCACAAAATGGAGCAGCCGCCCTCATCTGGGGGCATATTTGGGGGCATAATTTAATTTCAAATTGTCACACTCATTGCCAGATGTAGCTTTCAAGCCACAATTCGGTAGACGCCACCCCAAATTAGCATTTCACACCGTGTCATGGTGTGCCAAGAACCCCGAGAAATAAACTTCTCGGGGTTTTTTTATTGTGTCACGCCCTGTCATACCATGGATTGACATACTATCACTCGCTGTTGTGACGCCAATTTGCCAGACTGCAGCATGAAGTCCGGTAGTCATTTCTTTTTGGGATTAATGTGAAATGAAAATACTTATCCTCACTCTTTTGTTTGGCACAGGCCAAGTCCAATACACGCTGTCCGGCACGGAGCAGCTTGCACCACAAACCGTTATCGACAGTAGAGAAACTATCGGTTCGTTTACAAACAGCGTAAACAATATAATCAGCAAGGACAATGCAACCGTCTGTGCGGTAGTGCCAAGCTATGACTATAACAGTCCACTTCAATCCACACTTGACGGCATATTGTCCAAAAAGGAAAAATCACTTTTGGGGATATGGGAAGAAGAGAATGGGGTACGCAACGTGCTTAAAATACCGGCAGCAAAAGCAGTGACTCTTAACGATGCGCAGAGATACTGTGAATTGGCCATGCCGTTTGCCTTGAAACATAAGGATGATGCAGTTTCTCAATAGTGCTTCGCCGACACCTGGCCGGGCGGGGCTAAAAGCATCGGCCCTTGCCAAAGGCGGCAGCCGCATGGTGGATATGAAAAAAATCGCCCACCCAGGTGAAGGTGAGCGATATCAACAACATCAATAGAGGTGTGAGAACGCTGTCAGTATTGCGGCCTCTCTGCATACCGTCCATCCACCATGACCACTCCCTTGTCCTGAATCAATACCGGTTCCTCATATTTGTCCCGCAATTACGCTGCCTTCGCTTTGCTGCCGGACGGCAGCTACACTACATTTCCGGCATCAGGTTTTTGCTGAGCTTGATGTTGAAAGACGGATTCAAGGGCAGATCATGAGGCTGTTAAAGATTATTACCGGGACAATTGTCCTGTTTTTTGTCTACGCGGCAATTAGCATCACCCTGTCGATTCCATTGGTGGTGTTTGCCATATCAGGCTCAATCCTTGCCATCTACATTAATTGCAAAATTACACTCAAAGAGCAGCGCATTCGGAGAGAAAAATTTTATCTGCAGTATAAAAGCAGAAAACCATATCCCGCCTGGGGCAAAGAAACTGAAGGGTTTCGCAGTGCGCGTGCAATTTGTATAGGCTTATACATCAGGGATTGCGTTGCCAACAGAATTGGCTTGCCGTCAGCGCTTATCTACCCGCAAGATATCATTTCGCACATTGTTAATGATTTTGGCGAATTCAGAGGGAATTTGTATTTTGCCCTCAACGATATTAATCGCATTGTGGGCTACGGGGAGTTGTGCCACTTAAAAACCTTTGTCGAGGTGGCTAACTATATCGATATCACGTTTACCGATACCCAACTCCGCAAGAAGAAAATATTTATCAAAAAAAGCCATTGATGATCCGTATTTACTGCTTATCAATGGCTTTTTTCATGCCTTGCCCACGCAGCCGCTAGCCAAATCTTGGGCTGAACAGTGCGGCAAAGCGGAAAGCCTCACAACCGATAGGCATTCAAGGTGGTAATTTGCTTTTCTGCCAGCTCCGCCAGGTGGCTTGCGGTATCTGCTGTTGTGTGCGCTGCCGCGTGGGCTTGCTCTGCCATTTGCGCGGTACGCTCCACCTCGCCGGCAATATTGTCGCTGGCCACCCCTTGCTGACTGATGGCTGCGCTGATTTCGTCAACCAGGTTGCCGGCATTGGCCGAGGCGGTACCGATTTGCTTGATGGCATGATCTGCCAGATCCGCCCGGGCCACGCCGCTGGCTACTCGTTGTTCTGCAGACTGCATCTGCGCACATGCCTGCTGTGCGCGGGCGATCATGGTGGCGATGGTTTCGGCAATTTCCTGGGTGGAGCGCGCGGTACGCTCCGCCAGTTTGCGCACTTCGTCGGCCACCACGGCAAAGCCGCGCCCCTGCTCACCGGCACGTGCGGCTTCAATGGCTGCGTTCAATGCCAGCAGATTGGTTTGATCGGCAATATCCCGGATCACCATCACCACCATGCTGACCTTGCCACTATCGTCTTCCAGTGCGCGTATGCTGCCGGATGCCGTTTCCACCATGCTGGCAATCTCGCGAATGTCGGTGATGGTCTGCCCGACGATGTCCGAGCACTGTTCAAGCAACTGGCCGGCATCACCGGACAGTGCATTGGCCTCGCGGGCTCGGCTGGCGATGTGATTGATGCTGACGGTCATCTCTTCGATGGTGGCCGCCATGCTGGCGGCAGCCTGGCTTTGTTCGGACGATGCACCGGACACTTGCCCGGCGGTTTCGGACATCAGCGATGACGCCTGGGCTACCTGCTGTGCGCCTTGCAGAATGCTGCTCAGATTTGCCTGCAATACCTTCAGCAGATGGTTGAACGCGGTGGCGGTGCTGCCGATTTCATCCTGCTGCAACACGCTGGCCCGCTGGGTAAAGTCCAGGCTGCGGCTTACCGCCAGCATGCTGCCTTGAATGCCCGCCAGTCCGCTGCGTATGGTGCGGAACAATTGCGCCCCCAGCAGCCCGGACACTACCAATGACAGGGCCATCAGGCCGATGGCCATTTGCATCGAGGCCGTATAGCTATCCTGGTTCTGCTTATCCAGAGCGCGTATCTGCTGGAAGATATAGGCAACATGTTCCTTGAAGCGCAGGCCCAGCGCTGTGCTCATCGCACGTGCATCCACCACCAGAGAACGGAATGCGCCGTCGCGGTCGGTTGCGCTCTGGCGGACAACCTGGTCACGTACCGTGCGGTAGTGTTGCAGTGCTTGTTGATCCGCCACCAATAGGCGCTGGTCGGTTTCGTCCAACAGATGGTGAGCACGGTAGTCAGTCAGAAACTCATCCAGTTTTCTATCACTGTTTGCCATGGCTTGCGCCGCTGCCTGGCGTATTTCTGCATCTGGTGCCACCAGAAACTTCAACGTTGCCAGCCGCATTTCCGCTGTGCTGTGCTGCGCCTCGGTGATGGCGGCAATGCTGGCTGCCGTATCGAAGGCCACCAACTGGAAGCGCTGCTGTGCCTGATGCAATTGCCATAGCCCGTAGCAACCAACACTTAGCATGGCTAGCAAGCCGACCGACAAGGTCAGGATGATGCGGTTTGTGATTTTCATCATGTTCTCATGGGTATACGTGCATATTGTTTACCCAGAGCGCAATATCCATGCCATGTTGAATTTAAAATAAACCCATTGATTTTAAACTAAATTATTTTTGCTACCTGACATAGACCGACGGCATACCGTAAGCAAGCCTGGTGGAAATGAACGGGTTTCCGTCATCCGGCTGCTGGCTGGGGGAAGCCAGAATTGACAGTGCAATGGCCATTAACGGTGAGCAGCCCGTGCGCAGCTAGGGCGGGCAGCCATGATGGCTGCCATAGGGTGGCCGCCAGAACCGGTGGCGGGAGGTACTGCGGGCCACTTGGCAAGCGCATTGCCTGCCGTGCGACCCGCGATTCTTACTCGCCCAGCTGTTGCGCCAGTCTGGCGATATGTTCCGGCGTGATGCCGCAGCAGCCGCCCACAATGCCCGCACCCTTGCCTACCCAGCGCTCAGCCCAGCCCAGATAGTTTTGCGGGGTCAGGTCGGCACGGATTTCGTCCAGCGTGGCATTGGCCTTGGCGTCTTTCGGCGTGGGCGGGAAGGCATTGGCATACACGCCTAGTTGCAGGCTCTTGCCTTGCTGTTGCAGTACCGCACTGGCGGCATCCAGCGCTGCTTCCATTACCTCGGGCTGGCTGCAGTTGAACAGCACGGCCGCCGCGCCCAGCGTGATGGCTTCGGCCACCGCCGCGCTGACGGTTTCGCCGGAGCGCAGCCGCGCCACACTGTCGACATCTTCATCCTGCAGGGTGAAGGACAGCCACAGCGGCTTGTCCTGCTCGCCCAATGCCTGACGCACGGCACGCACCTCGGCCAGCGAGCTTTGGGTTTCGGCCAGCCATACGTCCACATGCGCAGCAAGCCCGGCAATCAGCACACGGTGAATCGCCAGCGAGTCGGCCTCGTTGAACAGATCCGGCCGATAGGAACCCAGCGCCGGCGGCAGCGAACCGGCCACCAGCACCTTGTGCGCTGCCTTGTCCGCGCTGCGGCGGGCCAGTTGGCCAGCCAGTGCGGCCAGCTGTTCGCCATGTTGTTCAAAGCGCTGCTGACCGATGTGAAAAGGCACCACCGCATAGCTGTTGGTAGTAATCACGCGGGCACCGGCATTGACGAAGGCATCGTGTGCCTGCTCGACAAAATGCGGGCCTTCCAGCAATGCCAGTGCCGACCATTCCGGCTGCTGGAACGGCGCACCGATACGTTTGAGTTCGCGGCCCATGCCGCCATCGAGAATCAGGGTTTGGCTCATATGCTTATCCATGCAATCACGGCATCAGGGTGCCGCGCACCCATGACGAACGGGAAATGTTATATATTTATATTCAATCAAGCTGGTAATTATTATAATAGTTTGATATATAGATTAACACCCAAACAGCATTCAGACCATAAAAATGTTCCAACGACAAACCAAGATCACCAAGACCCTCACCGCCCTTGCCCTGCTGGCCGCCAGCCAGAGCCATGCCGGTGCCACCCTGGATCACGTTCAGAAAAGCGGCGTACTGCGCGGCGTGCTGCTGGAAAGCTATCCGCCCTACTCCTTCCTTAACAACAAAAACCAGCTGGATGGCTTTGATGTGGATGTTGCCAAGGCCGTGGCGAAAAAACTGGGCGTCAAACTGAAACTGGACACCCCATCCTGGGAAGTGATTGCCGCTGGCAAATGGGGCGCGCGCTGGGATATCTGCATCTGCTCGATGACACCCAATAAGGAAAGAGCCCAGGTACTGGACTTCCCGGTGTTCTACTACAACTCGCCGGCGGTGCTGATTGCCAATGTGGCCGACAAGAAAACCAGCAGCATCAAGGATCTGGAAGGCAAGAAAATTGGCGTACAGCAAGGCGCGTCGTATGAAAGCTATCTGCAGAAGAAGCTGATTATCGAAGCACCGAATGCCGTGCAGCCCACCTATGGCTTCAACAAGGTCATCATTGCACCTTACGACAACGAAGAGCTGGCCTATCAGGACCTGGCACTGGGCGCGGGCAAGCGCGTGGATGCGGTGATTTCCAACCTGGTTACCGCGCGTGAACGCATCAGCAAGACCGGCAAGTTCCGCATTGTGGGCCGCCCGCTGTACCAGGAACCCAACTGGGTGGCGGTGGACAAGGGTGATGCGCAATGGAATGCCCGTGTCAAACAGATCATTACCGAGCTGAAGAAAGACGGCACGCTCAGCGCCATTTCCAAAAAGTGGATTGGCAGCGATATCACCAACTAAGAACCGGCCCCCTGGCGGCATGCAGCCGCCGGGGGCTTTCTGCTTTTGTCTGTTCGCATCATGAAACTGGAAAATCGATTCAGGCTGCAAGTCGGCCTGGTCATGTTGTGTCTGCTGGGCGGCTTTGCCTGGTTCGTCAATGCCTTTGAGCTGGACTACCGCTTTGCCCTGAGCAAGCTGCCCTTACTGGCCGGGCTGGAGCTAAGCCCGGAAGGCTTTATCCAGGGCATTCCGCTTACCCTGTTGCTGTGCCTGCTGTCCACCGTGCTGGCGGTGGCCATTGGCATGCTGTCGGCACTGGGGCGACTGTCCAGCAACCCGGTGCTGTACGGCCTGGCCACCTTTTACAACTCCTTCTTCAAGGGCACGCCGCTCTTGGTGCAGATTCTGCTGATTTATCTGGGTTTGCCGCAGCTAGGGGTGGTACCCACCGCCATTCCGTCTGGGGTGGCAGCGCTGGCGCTGTGCTATGGCGCTTACCTGAGCGAAGTGTTCCGCTCTGCCATTTTGTCCATCCACCGAGGCCAGTGGGATGCCGGCAAAGCATTGGGGCTGAAGCCGCAGGCCATCATGCGCCACATCATTTTGCCGCAGGCCATGAAAGTGGCCGTGCCACCCACCTTCAGCATGTTTATTTCCATGCTGAAGGACTCCTCATTGGTATCGGTAATGGGCTTGTGGGAGCTGATGTTCCTGGCGCAAAGCTATGGCCGTTCGGCATACCGTTATATGGAGATGCTGC
This sequence comes from Aquitalea sp. FG25, assembly GCF_057809375.1. NCBI lineage: Bacteria > Pseudomonadati > Pseudomonadota > Betaproteobacteria > Neisseriales > Chromobacteriaceae > Aquitalea > Aquitalea sp. FG25. The sequence continues at coordinate 151,103 of NZ_JBMDJV010000007.1, read as the reverse complement.
TTACCGCAGCCATCCTGTACTGGCTGCTGTCCATCGTGCTGGAGCTGTTCCAGCACCGGCTGGAAGTCAGGCTATCCGCCTCTGGCCGCCGCTGAACAGCCACCTCACACCCGTCCGCCCCGGCCATGCAGCGAGCGCACCACCCAGCCGATAGCCAGCAGGCCGATCAGCAGCAACACGCCCACCGCCGTGGCCAGCCCGTACTGAAAATGGCCGCTCTGCACGCCGCGCAGCAGATCCACTGCGTAGGCGGCAGGGTTGCCCCGCGCCAGCAGCTGCAGCCAGCGCGGGGCCAGCTCCAGCGGATACAAGGCGCCGGATAGCAGAAACATGGGCAGGGTCAGGGTATTGGACACAACGGGAAACACCATCACCGAGCGAAACGGCAGCGCCATCACCAGCCCCAGCGCGGAAAACACCAGGGCGCACAAGCTCATGGCCAGTAGAAAATACAGCAAGGACAACGGCGAAAAAGCCAGCCCCAGCAGCGGCGCAAATGGCAGCAGCAATACCGACTGCACCAGTGCCAGTACGGCACCGGACAGAATGCGTGCCAGCGCCAGCGTGCTGCGCGGTAAAGGGGAAACCAGCAGCGCCTTGAACACCCCCACCTGACGGTCGTGCACCACGCCCACAGCGGCTGATGCGGCGGCAAACATCAGCGCCATCGCCACAATGCCGGGATAGATATAAGCCTGGTAACTGCTATCCAGCGCATAAGTACCGCCCGCCAGCCCGGCACCCAAAATAAACAGGTACATCAGCGGCTGCGCCAGGCTCAGCACAATGCGCAGCGGATTCAGCCAGTAGCGCTTCAGCTCCAGCCCAAGCAGCGGCAACAACACCCGCCACATCATGTCGCCACCCCACGGCCAGCGGCATGCTGTGACAGCAGCCTGCCCTGCTGCAGCCGTACGCACTGTTCGGCAGCCTCTGCCTCTTCCTGCCGGTGAGTACTAAACAACACGGTAACCCCTTGCTGGCGCTGCCGGGCAATCTGCTGCCAGAACGCCGCACTGGCGGCCTCATCCAGCCCTTGGGTTGGCTCATCCAGCAGCAACAGGCGTGGCGCAGCCAGGCTGGCCCGCATCAGTTCCAGTTGCCGACGCTGACCACCGGACAGGGTTTCCACCGCCTGACCAGCCCTGCCTTCCCAACCGGCTGCCGCCAGCTGTGCGCTACAGCGGCTGCGCGCCGCCGCGCCGGAATAACCATAGCAACAGGCAATCAGCAACAGGTTGTCCCATACCGACAAGCGTGGTTCCAAAGCACTGTCCTGAAACACCACCCCCAATTGGCGGCGAATCTGCGCCGCCTGACGCTGCGCATCCAGCCCCAATAGCTGGATGCTGCCCCGATCGGGCTGCAGCATGGTGGCCAGCAAGGCCAGCAAGGTGCTTTTTCCGGCACCATTGGCGCCCACCAAGGCGCACAGTCCGCCGGTGGCGATATGCAGATTGACATCCTCCAGCACCTGCTGCCGCCCACGGCGCAGATACACGCCAGCAATGCTTACTGCGTCCATATCAGCCTCCATCCAGCCAGTGAATGACTGGCCGTGGGCCGGGCCAGTGCAGCCGCGCTGCCATGGCATGCGTCAGCCATACCTGCCCGGCGGCATCCACCATCAACACCTTGTTGACACCGGTGGCGCGCGACAGGGTGAGTGCATGCGCAGGCCCGCCAATGAACGGGGCCTTGCTGGCACCATCGGACATGGCTCCCGCATGTGCGGCGGGGTCAGCCAGCACGGTTACGGTTTGGCTTTGCCGGGACGGATAGCCGCTGCGTGGATCGAGAATATGGCAGTAACGAATGCCGCCATGACTGAAATAGCGGTAGTAGTCACCGCTGGTACCAATGGCTTCGCCATCCTGCAATTCCAGCGTGGCCAGCAGGCCGGATGTACGCGGATGCTGGATGCCCACCTGCCACGGCTCGCCGCCCTTGCTACCCAGCGCCAGCAAATTGCCACCCACGTCGATCAGCGCATTGCTGACCCCCATCTGGCGTAAACGGGCTGCCGCCAGATCCAGCGCCCAGCCCTTGGCATAGCCACCCAAATCCACCGCCACCACGCGCTTGCGACTGCTGACCGTGCCGTCGGCCGCAATCTGCAAATCCGCAATACTGGGATGCTGCGCCATCAGCGCCTGCACGGCGGCATCGGTGGGAAAGTGGCTGTCATTGAACTGATCGTCCTGAAAGCCCCATAGCTGAATCAACCGGCCAATACCCGGATCAAACAGGCCCTGGCTTTCGCGCGACAGCGCCTGGGCCGCGCGCAGGATTTCCACCAGCCGTGGTGAAGCCGTAAATGGCTTGCCCTCGGCCAGTGCCGCATTCATCCGCATCAGCTCCGAGGGCTGCCAGGCATGCAAACTGTGGTGCATGTCTTCAAACAGGCTGAACACGGCATTTTCAGCCTGCCGCGCCTGTTCTGCCGACACCCCGGAGATGGATAGCTGTACGCGGGTGCCAAACACATAACTGCCCTGCGAGTGTAGCTCCGGCTGGCGCAGGGCCAGGCCCAGCACCAGCGTCAGCAGGGCCAGCGGCAACAGCCAGACCAGCAGGCGCCGCCTGCACGCCGGCTTGCTGACTGCGGTGGCCGCCAGTACCTCAGTCTTTGGCACGCAGCGTGTCCTTGGCCGGTGTGGCCACCGGTTTGATCGGAATATACAGCCCGTCGCGGCCTACCGGCGTCAGCGGCTGGCCGGCTTTTTCCCGGCGCTTGCGCTCCTGGGCCAGTGGCGGACAGCTGTGGCCGTCGTAATACATCACCATGCAGTCCAGGCACATCAGGCATTCACGCGAGTCGATGCGACCTGCCGCATCAATGGACAGCGAACCACAACCCACGGCACATGCCTTGCAACTGGTACAAGCGTCCTTGCGGCGCAGCTTCAGCACGTTGAAACGCGATGGCAGCCCCAGCGATGCCCCCAGCGGACACAGGTATTTGCAGAAGGGCCGCTCGACAAACAGCGACAGCCCCAGCAGCAGCGCCAGAAACAGCGCAAACGGCCAGCTGCGATTGAGCACACCCACCAGGAAGGTGGTTTTGAACGGTTCTACTTCAGCCAGTTTCTCTGCCAATGGCATGGAGAAGAAGGACACTGCCAGCAGCAGGAAGAAAATGGCGTACTTCAGCCACTTAAGGCGGTTATGCCAGGCCATGGGCACCTTGCCTGCCGGCAAATGCAGCACGCGGCCTATCTTGTACAGCAGTTCCGACAGCGAGCCGAACGGGCACATCCAGCCGCAAAACAGGCCACGGCCCCAGATCAGGGTGGTGGGTACAATCAGCAGCCAGAACATGAAGATGAAGGGGTCGCTCAAAAACAGTGACCAGTTCCAGCCATCCGACAGCGCATGGAATACCGTCAGCACCTGGGTGATGGAGGGCTGGGCCATTTCCAGGCCACCGGCAAACGCAATGGCAATCAGCCAGCTGATGGTCTTGGGCCAGGATACCCAGCGTTTGCTGCCACGGCGCGAACGGCGCACCCAGCGGTCGCGGCTGATGAAGAAAACCAGCACCGCCGCCATCCAGGCAGCAAACAGCACGATTTCCAGTTGCTTGTCCTGCCAGGCTTTTTTCCAGGCAGCCTGCGGCAGCTCTACGGCAGGCCGGCCACCTTGCAGTTGATTGTCCGGCAGCCAGTAATTGCTTTCGAAAGAGGTGAATTGCTTGGCACCGGTTTGCTGATCTTCCTTATTGGCCAAAAAGGCAAAGCGCCACGGCCAGGCAGCGGCAAAATGCGGGTCACGCAGAATGAAGATGCCGCTTTCGCGGAATTCCGGCGCACCGGCTGCCCGCAAGGCGTACAGGTTGAGGTAATCGGTATCGCGGAAGGTGTAGGCCGACAGATCCTGCCGTACCTGGATACGGTCGTACAAGCCGCCACGCACAAAGCCGGACCCCTTGAACGAACCGCTGCCATTGTTGACGATAAACAGGGCATGCTCGCCCGGTTTCAGCGTTTTCATCAACTTGGCATAGTCCTCATCCCCCAGCACGCTGCGGCCGATGCCGGGTGCATTCAGATAGCCGTAGTACAGGTCCAGATACGCTTCGCTACCGCTCGTGCCGATATCGGCGGGCGTTACTGTCAGATGTTGCACACTGCCATCGGTCAGCAATGCCTGCCAGCTGGCGGGCTGCTTGCTATCGATAAAGCGTGCCGGCGGGCGTACCGCCTGCTTCATGATGCCGGTCTGATAGGCCACGGCCTGCGCACAGCGCGAAATCAGCTGGTTTTCCGCAATCACGGTTACCGTGGCACCGGAGATGGCGTCCAGCCTGTCCTTGCCACTGCCGCCAATTTCCATGCGCGAACCGGCAAAGCGGCCCAGATACTGGTTGAGAAAATCAGTAAGCTTGTTTTCCGGAATGCCCACCAGCAGGATGGGTTCGCTGTGCTTCAATACCCGCACACCACTGATGCGCCCGCTGCCATCCATGCCGATAAGCGTGACAATCGGCTTGCCGGAATAACCCTGGGTATCCACGATGTCCGTGGACAAAAATACATAGCCCTTCAGCTTTTTGTCCGCGCCATAGCCTTCCACATACGGCGGTGCACCCTTGCGCACCGAAAAGGACCTTGCGCCGGGCAATACTGCCGCACAGTCCACCCAGCGGCACATGTCCGGATCGGTAGACAATGCCTTGGGCAGCTCGCGCTCATAGCTGGAAGCCTGCGCCGCCGGGCTGTACGCCAGACAGCACAGCAAGCCCAGCCAGACAATGCGCAACAATGTGGCACAACGACGCCACAAACCGTGACTGGCGGACAGTCTGCTAATACATGCGGATAGCACCTTGATTTCCTTGTCTTGTTGTCCCGGCAGCGCGGTTGCCGGCTTGGCTTACAGTCCGGCTTTCAGCTGCCCCATCTGGCAAACCCGTTGCAGGATCTGAAAAGATGCCATGCCGCCCTGCCAGTGCACAGCAGGCAGCATGCGCGGGGTAACCCAGCTGCCACCCTCGCCGTCCAGCAGCAAGATGCGGCTGATGCCGTGTGTAATGCCCACCTGGAATGCACCCATGTGGCCAGCGTCCAGCAATAGCCGCCCCAGGTCGGCAGACGGCAGTGTCTTATCCAGAATGACGGCAACCGCCTGTGCGGCAGGCGGGCGCGGAATGATGATGCGCGGAGCGCGCCAGGCGTACAGCAGGCGCTGATCGGACTGTAGTTTCAGTGTGGCGGCCGGACGCTCCAGGGCAACCTGCCAGTCACCATCACGCAGCTGCGCAAATGGCGGCGCGGCCATCATGATCTGGTGCAGACCGTCCTGCCCGGACGACTGCGCTGCGACAGCCCTTGCCTGCGCCCCAAGCGGCATCGACAGCAGCACCCTGCCGGTGTCCGGAGAGCGTACCGGCAGGGCTGGTAAAAGCTGCATGGGCGCTGTCATGGACAACAGGCCCAGCACGGCAGGCAGCAACAAGGCCTGCATCAGGCGCGCGGCCATGTGCTTTCCCTTTAGCTGGCCTTGGCCACCATGAAGTCCACTGCGGCCTTCACGTCGGCATCAGACAGCGACGGGCTGCCGCCCTTGGCCGGCATGGCGCCTTTCTGGCCGGAGAAACCTTCCAGCGCATGCTTGTACAGCGTGTCCTTGCCCTGGGCGATACGCGGCGACCAGTCATCCTTGTTGCCCACGATAGGCGCACCGGCGGCACCGCTCTGGTGGCACATGGAGCAAACCGACTTGAAGGTTTTTTCGCCAACCGGATTGCTGACCTCGGTAGCGGCTTGCGCTGCCGGTGCCGGTGCGGCAGCCGGAGCCGAAGCAGGCTGCTCGGCCGGTGCGGCGGTTTCGCTCTTGCCGCAGGCGGCCAGCATCAATACACAACTTCCAAGGAGTACGAATTGTTTAAGCATGAGAACCTCTGTGCATCAGGATTTGGTGATTTGCAGCTTAGCACCCGGCCTTGTCACTCTAAATTGATACCAATCAATCAAAAAAAGATGGCACGAAATAGCCTATTTCACCTTTTCATGACAAATGAAAAAGCGCGGCAAACCAGATGGCAGCCACGCTGATGTGCAGATGAAAATGCCGGGCGCAAACCCGCTGGCGCAAGTCAGACCGCTTGCAGCAAGGGGTCCTGCGTCAGTTTTTGCAGCAGGCGCTGCACATTGCTCCAGGCACTGTCACCAGGCCGAGTAACGGGATCAGCACGCAGGCAACCTGCGTCGTCGTGCAGATGGTTGGGAAAGGTGGCCAGATCCCGATGCAGCGGCGCGGTATCGATGCGGCAGCTGGCATCGCCCCAGCGCCAGTTGATGGAATAGGCATGATCGTCACGGAAGCGCAGTTCGATATCCACGCCATTCTTCAGGGCTACGATCAGCGCATCCTGATGAATGGTCACTTCCTCGCGCAGGATGTCGAACAGATCATCCTCGATCACTTCCTTAAGATGCAGATGCAGCATGAGCTTCCTCCTCATTACCGGCCAGAACCAACCGGAGTTGTTCGCGCGTGGCGTCCCTTTGCTGTTCCAGGATAAAAATCGACAGATAGTGTTCATAAGCCGGGTGCTCATCCAGCTCGCCGCTTTCGATGCGGGCCAGCAAGTCCTGCGCACTGCTCACCCCGTAATGGCCCAGCAGGGCCTTGCGGTTTTCCCGCAGCTGATAGGACAGCCAGCTGAGCGGCTCGATTTGCTGCGCCGTGTCCAGCGGGAGCTGGTCGTAAAACTGGGTCATTTGCGACTCCCTTACATGGATTTGTCTTTGAGCACACCGCCATCCAGCTCGGCCATGGCCGGCGTGATGTCGTTGAAGCGATAAACCTTGCCGCCTTCGCGCGTGGCAACGGTACGGGCGGCTGCCTCGCTGCCGTAGCTGGCAAAGGTGGGTCCCATCGAGCCTTTCAGACGCGAGCCCACCACGTAGAATGCGTTGCGGGCATCAATCCAGTGACCCACCGGGTGCTCCCAGTCGGCCTGGCTCATGTCCTGCACATACACCGCCGCCACCATGCGCTGCTGCTCGGGTTTCAGATACACGGCAAACAGTTCGATGGTGTCGCAGAAAAAATCAGGCGCGCCCTGCGCATACTGCAGCTGCCCTTTGGGGCCGGGGTAATCCGCCAGGCTCATGCCATCCAGACTGCAGGCCGTATTGCGATCCGGCTCCAGCGCGGTTTTGCTTGTCGGCGGAGTTTCGTGGCTGCAGGCGGCCAGCAGCGGCGTTGCCAGCAACATGCCCAGGCAGCAACGGCGGGTGATGGGTTTCATCGACGGAACCTCCAGATAGCCAGACAAAGCGGTGCGGACATCCAGCCCAGCATCACCGCCCCCAGTACCAGGGGGTTGGCCAGTGCTGGTGGAAACAGGCTGGTAAGACCGAACATCAGCCGCAGATCGTCCGGGCCAAAGATGTTGAGAATGCGGAAAACGTCTGCCGGGTTCAGCAGCATCAGATAGGGAAAGGCCGGGCCGGCGATATCACCGCCGCTCATTACCAGCAAACCCAGCAGCAGCAGGTCGTACACCAGCACAAACAGGAACCACACAAAAATGGCGATGCCGCTGGCCTGGGCGCGATCCTGTGCCACAACCGAAATGGCCACCGCCACACTGAGAAACACCAGCCCCAGCAATAAGGTGCTCAGCATGAAACCAACGTAGTGAAACCATGCACTGGCCGGCAGCTGGGTGAGAATAAGAACCCCGGCGGCACCAAAACCCAGCATGGTGGCCACGGTGAGCGTGGAGGCCAGCCCCAGATACTTGCCCAGCAGCAATTCCATGCGGCTGACCGGCAAGGCCAGCAGCAGGTCCAGCGAACCGCGTTCGCGCTCACCCACCACGGCGTCAAAGCCCAGAATCAGCGCAATCAGCGGCACCAGATAAATCACCAGGCTAACCAGGCTCTGAATGGTGGCTTCGGTACCTTGCACCCCCACACTGCCCTGCGTGGCCGCACCGAAGTAGCTGATGGTGAAGGCAAAGGCGGCAAATACCAGCGTCACCGCCACCACCCAGCGGTTGCGCAGCCGGTCACGGAATTCCTTGCCAGCGATGGTAAAGACTGGGCTGTTCATTTCATCATCCTTGTTGTGCAGTTGCACCAGCACGCCAGGCACATGCGGTGGGCGGCGTTCACCGGCCTTCTCCGCTGTAACCCAGGAACACGTCTTCCAGTGAGGGCTCGCGAATCTGCAAATCGCTGACTTGCGCCCCCAGCGCGGACAGCGCACCCAGCACCGTCATCTTGGCACCGCGCTGGCAGGCCAGCCGCGCACGGTCGCCACTGATGTCCAGCGCATCCACCGGCAAGGCCTGCAGGGTATGGCGCACAGCGTCGCTGGCCGGATGGCTGAGCCGGATATCAAAGGTCAGCGGCAGGCTGCAGCCTTCGCGCAATTTTTCCAGGCTGCCCACCGCCTGCAGGCGACCGGCCCGCAAGATGGCAAGGCGGCTGACCCGCTCCTGAATTTCCGACAACAGGTGGGAGGTAATGACAATGGTGACGCCCCTGTCCTGCTGTTCGCGCAGAATCTGGTAAAACTCGCGCACGCCTTCCGGGTCCAGCCCGTTGGTGGGCTCATCCAGAAACAGCAGTTGCGGATTGCCCAGCAGGGCCTGGGCAAAGCCCAGCCGCTGCCGCAGCCACATGGCCGGAGTGCGTGCCAGCTTCTACTGTTTGTGGATACGGTTTTACCGGGCGCAGTGCGGCATCGTAAATGCCGTAGCGCTGGGTGACTTCCTCGCTCGCCTGCCAGCCGTCCTCAAATGTCAGCATCACCTGACCGCTGCTGTTGCGCGCGGCCGATACCGGTTCCTGCGCTTCTGGTCTGGCAATAAATACCCGAGGCAGGCGGGTGACCCCGCTATCCGCCCGCCACTGCAACACATAGACATCATGCGTCCAGTTGCCTTGCCGGTCCGGCCCGCGTGGCGGCAGGCCGGAACTGCTAAAAAATACATTGTAGCTGCCGGGTTCTTCCGCCGGCACGGCAGCCACCCCATGCATGAAACGGCGCAGGTCGCCCTCACTACGGGGCTGGCCAGCCTGGGCATTGGTCAGCAGCTGTCCGGCCAGCAACCAGCACATCCACAGCATCTTGCGGGGCATCCCCATGCTTACTCCTTTCATGTGCCAAACCAAGCTACGCCGCCACCAATGGCGTTGTCATGGTAGCTGACTTCCCTCGCCCTTGCTGGTCGCTTGGTGCTGCTGCGCAATCTGGCTAATCCGAATCGTGATGAAGCAGCTCGATATGGCATCAAGCGGCCATGACGAACCAAGAAAATCTGATTTGAATATCAAGCAGGTCCTTACCCCGGCTGACATGCTTTGCGGTGAGCAAGCTTGATATTTAGCTGTCATTGCATGAAATCAGCTGTTTACTGGCTGATTTTTACCATCTGATGACATTGTTGACATATATCAACTTTTGCTAATTTACAAAGAATAAGTACACGCTTATATTCACCACTGATCAATCAGGACGTCGCGCCCGGCTTGTCAGCCCCTGCCATGCGGCAAGGAAAACTGCCAGGTAAAACCGTCGCAATCCATTTCCAGTACAAGGTGAGTATCAATGAGCAACTTCAACGCAGTCCTGGCACGCAATACCGACAAAGCGCCGCAGGCAATCGGCCCCTATTCCCAAACCGTGGCCTTTTCCCACTACAACAATCTGTCGGCACAACTGCCGCAAGACCCGGCAACCGGCAAGCTGGTGGCAGGCGGAATCCAGGCGCAGGCGCAGCAGTGCTTTAGTAACCTCAAGGCCGTGATCGACAGCATTGGCCATGATATGAACGACGTGGTACGCATCTCCATCTTCCTGAAAGATATCCGCGATATCGAGGTGGTAAACCAGGTTTATGCTTCCTTCTTTACCGGCCACGTACCGGCACTCACCACCGTGGCAGTAGACGCCCTGCCCCTGCAAGCGCTGGTACAGGTGGAAGCGCTGCTGTCCAATGGCGAAGGCACCATCCCGAATGCACCGCAAGCGGGCGACCTGATCAAGCTGTCGCGCAATAGCCAGCAAGCGCCCTGCAGCGTGCTGTCCACCCAGACCGTAGCCTTTTCTCACTACAACAATATTTCCGCCCAACTGCCGATCGACCCGCAAACCGGCACCCTGGTGGCTGGCGGCGTGAAAGAACAGGCCGCGCAATGCCTGAAGAACATCAAGACCATTCTGAACAGCATTGATGTCCCCTTTGATGACATCGTGAAAATCAATGTCTTCCTGAAAGACCTGGCCGATACCGCTGCCGTGGACGCGGTATACACCACCTTCTTCCCGGATTCCGCCATTGCCCGTGCCGCCGCTTATTTCCCGGCACGCACCACCGTTGCCGTTGCCGGCCTGCCGCTGGATGCACTGGTGCAGATTGAAGCTGTGGTATCCCATGGTGACGGCACGCCGCCGCAAGCAGTGGAAGACCGCCACGGCATCGTGATCCAGGCAGCCAATACCAGCGATGCCCCGCAAAGCCGCATTGCCAGCCAGACCGTGGCCTTCTCGCACTACAACCACATTTCGGCCCAACTGCCGCTGGAAGCCGGCAGCGGCAAACTGGTGGCCGGTGATATCAGCCAGCAGGCCACGCTGTGCCTGCAACACATCAAGACCATTGCGGAAAGCATCAAGCATTCGCTGGCCGATGTGGTGAAGGTGAATATCTACCTGAAGAACATCGACGACATCGCCGCCGTGGACCGCGTGTACGCCAGCTTCTTCCCCACTGGCACGCCGGCACGCCGGACTGTTGGCGTGGCTGCATTGCCGCAAGATGCGCTGATTCAGATTGACGCTGTACTTGCCCACGCTGAAGGCACTGCGCCCAAGGCCCGCTAAGGCGGAATGCCGGGCAGGCTGCCCGGCAACAACAAAACGCCCAACCTTACCGTGGTGGTGGTTGGGCGTTTTGCTATCTGCAGCGCGGAATCGGCAATCTGTCAGGCTCAGCCAGCGTATTGCTGCTGCACCAGTTGGCCCAGGCGCGCCAGCCTGGCCTGCTGCGCCTCGGTCCATGGCTCGGCGCAGGACAGGCGCACGCAATGGCGATATTCGCCACGCGGGGAAAACAAGGGGCCGGGTGCCAGCCCGATGCCTTCCTGCCGCGCCAGCCGGTGCAGGGCCAGACTGTCGAATTCCGGTGGAAACTCCAGCCATAGCACAAAGCCGCCATCTGGCTGCGTATAACGCACATCCGCCGGAAAATAGCGCACCAGCCCATCCAGCAGGCCCTGCATCTGGCTGGCAATGGCCCGGCGCAGGCGCCGCATGTGGCGCGGATAGGCACCGCTTTCCAGAAAGCGTGCCAGCACCGCCTGATTCAGCGTGGGCGTGGAATGGGTGCTCAGGTATTTTTGCACCTCCACCTGGCTGCGATAACGGCCCGGGTCTATCCAGCCGATGCGCAGGCCGGGGGCCACATCCTTGGTGAGCGAGGCGCAGTACAGCACATTGCCGCTGCGGTCGAAGGCCTTGATGGGGCGTGGCCGGTGGCGGCCATAATAAAACTCGCCGTAAACATCATCCTCGATCAACGGAATACCGCGCGCGGCCAGCATGTCGGCCACTTTTTCCTTGGCGGCGTCAGGCATCAGCGCCCCCAGCGGATTGGAAAAATTGGGCACCAGAATTACCGCCTTGATGGCGGCATCACGCGTGGCCAGCTCCAGTGCATCCACCGAAATGCCGCTCACCGGATCGGTAGGAATCTCCACCACGCGCAGGCCCAGCGCCTTCAAGGTATACAGCAGGGAAAAATAGGCCGGGGATTCCACCGCCACCACATCGCCCGGCTGGGTGAGTGCGCGCAAGGCCAGATTGAGCGCCTCGATAGTGCCCTGGGTGACGATCAGCTGTTCGGGATGCAACTGGCCGCCCCACTCCATTGCCAGCCGGGCAATCTGGCGTTTGAAGTCCAGATAACCGCTGGGGCGGCCATAGTCGGACAGCAAATCCGGATGGCGGCGCATGCAATCCAGCGTCATGCGTTGCAACTGAGCGGTGGGCAGCAGCTCGTGCGGCGCTACGGCGCTGCGAAAGCCTTGTATGCGCTCGGTGTGCTGTTCTGACTGATCCTCGACATAACTCCACAGCAGCGGGTCTACCGCCACCTCGGTTGGCGCGGCCAGCCGCAAGGCATGGCCAGCCTCGCTGCGGTAGCGCACAAAGTAGCCAGACTGTGGCCTGGCTTCCACCAGCCCCAGGTCTTCCAGGCGGCGAAAAGCCTGCTGCACCGTACTCAGGCTAAGGCCACGGCGCAGTTTCATTTCACGCAGCGAAGGCAGGCGTTCACCGGCGTGCAGCACGCGGGCAGTGATCTGGGCGGCGATGTCATCCGCCAGTTGCAGATAGAGGGGCTGAGTGTCCATTGCCTCATGATAAGGGATTGCCTGAGCGCCACCACAGACAGTTGTGCACAAAAATCACCAGTACAGTTACCGCAAAATGGCAACTGTCATGGCTGATTATCTGCAACTGTGTGGCTACCGGGCGGCAGGCTCGCCCTCTAAGCTGTGAGTCATCAACAGCAGGGGAGCATGCAAGATGACCACACTGATACTGAATACCGGCGAAGTGATCCGCCTGAACGGCCAATTGCCACACGCATTTCAGCTTGAACATGGCCGCGTATGGATCAGCTACTGCGGACAGGATGTGATTCTGGGCCGTGGTGCCTGCTGGCAGCCGGGCAAAGCCCGTGGCGAGATTCTGCTGGTGGAAGCCGTGGGCGGCCCTGCCACCCTGTCCCTGCAAATGGCCGGGCAGCACGCGCCGCTGCAACTGGTCAGCTGTGCTTAAGCGGGCTGACCGAAGGTTTCCTGCAAAAAGTCCAGCATGGCGGTGAGCTTGGCCTGATGCTGGCGGCCCGGCGGATACAAGGCGGTAAGCGGCATGCTGTCATCCACCCGCCACGGCTGCAGGATTTCCACCAGCCGCCCGTCCTGTAGTGCTGGTTCCAGCAAAAAGGCCGACTGGCGGATGATGCCCGCCCCGGCCAGCGCCAGGCTGAGCAAGGATTCGGCACTGTCCACACTCAGCCGGGCGCTGACGTCCACCTGTTGCAGCTGACCATCCACCAGAAAAGGCCACTGGTCGGCCTGCTCCACATCTGCCACCACCAGGCACTGGTGCTGCGCCAGTTGGTGCGGATGTTGCGGGCTGCCGTACTGACGCAGATAAGCCGGTGCGGCACACACTTTGCGTGGCAGACTGGCAATGGGCCGCGCCACCAGATTATCCACCGGGCCCAGCGGCCCCAGCCGCAAGCCCAAGTCAAAGCCATCGGCAGCAATGTCCACCAGATGGTCGCTTACCGACAAGGCCAGCCGCACTTGCGGGTACATGTCCATGAAGCGTGGCAGCGCGGGTAATAACTGCTGATTGCCAAAGGCGGTGCCCACGGTAATGCGCAGCGTGCCTTGCGGAATATTGCGGCCAAAGCGCAGATCGGCCTCGGCGCTGGCCAGATCATCCACAATACGCCGGGCATGGGCGATAAAGCGCTCGCCATCTGCCGTGGCCACCACCCGGCGCGTACTGCGGGCAAACAGGCGGCAGCCCAGGCGCTTTTCCAGCCGGTCGATGGCTTTGGACAAGGCCGAGGCCGTCAGGCCCAGCCGTTCTGCCGCACGGGTGAAGCTGGCGGTTTCGCTCAGATACAGCACCGCCAGCAACTCGGTGGTTTGCGTTTCTATCATATTGATGAATCTGTTTCAGCAATGATTTTCCTCATTGGCAGATTCTAAAACCCGCAATACCTAATAAGCTAGGTTTTTCACGGAGGACACCCAATGCACACCATGTTGCACACCCTGTTTCAAGCCAAGGCCTGGGCCAACCGGCAATTGTTTACCCTGCTGGAGCAGCAACTGCAGACACTATCTGAAGACACCCAGACCGCCGCAGTGCGCATGCTGAACCATGTGTGGCTGGTGGAGCAGATTTTCCAGGCTAATCTGCAGCAGCAGCCACATGGCTTTGACGCCCTGAATACGCCGGACACGCCCACGCTGGCCGCGCTACAGGCACGCCAGCAGGCCAGCGATGACTGGTATCGCGCCTATCTGGAATCACTGGATAACGCCGCACTGACACAGGCGGTGGATTTCCGCTTTGTCGATGGCAAGCCGGGAAAAATGCAGCGCAGCCAGATGCTGCTGCACCTGATTACCCACGGCAGCTACCATCGCGGCATGGTGGGCCGCATGCTGGCCGAGGCGGATATCCGCCCGCCCAAGGACAGCCTCACCATTTTTCTGCATCAAACAGCCTGAAGGGAAAACACCATGGCGCAATTTGGCGTGGAAGTGGAATGGCAACGCAACGGGCAGGATTTTCTGAACCGGCGCTACAGCCGCAAACATGTGCTGCGTTTTGATGGCGGGGCCGAGGTGGCGGGTTCATCCTCGCCCGCTGTTGTTCCCGTACCGATGTCGGACCCCAGCGCGGTGGACCCGGAAGAAGCCTTTGTGGCGGCGCTGTCCAGCTGCCACATGCTGTGGTTTCTGGATCTGGCCGCCCGCGCCGGTTTCACCGTGGAGCGTTACCTGGACCGGGCCAGTGGTGAAATGGGCAAGAATGCTGCCGGGCAACTGGCCATTACCCGCGTTACGCTGCGGCCGGATGTGCAATTTGGCAGCGCCAACCCGCCCAGCGCAGCCCAGCATGCCCAGCTGCACCATCAGGCACACAGCAACTGTTTCATCGCCAATTCCGTGACATCCACCGTGCTGTGTCAGCCAGTGGGGCTGGACGACACGCCGGTCTAGCCATCAGGCACAGCTTTGCGCTGGCATGGTGCCCGGCATGGCGGGCAGGCTGGCTTCGGCCATGGCTTCGCCCACCAGGATGATGGCCGGGCTGCCCATGCCTGCGGCAATAGCGTCGGCCTCCAGTGTGGCCAGGGTGCTGAGCAGGCGCCGCTCCTGCGGCGTGCTGGCCCACTGCACTACGGCCACCGGCGTAGTGGCTGGCAGGTGCTGTAATAGCGCCTGATTCAGGCTGGCAATGCGGCTCATGCCCATATAGATGGCCAGCGTGGTGCCGGTGGCGGCCAGTGCCTGCCAGTCCGGCTCGCTGTGATCCTGCGCATGGGCCGTCACCAGTGTTACGCCACGGCAATGCTGGCGATGGGTGAGCGACACGCTCAGGCTGGCGGCAGCGGCCAGGGCCGAACTGATGCCGTTCACCACTTCCACGGCAATGCCGTGTTGTTGCAGATAGCGGATTTCCTCGCCAGCGCGGCCAAACAGCAGCACCTCGCCGCCCTTCACCCGCACCACCTGCCTGCCCTGCATGGCATAGCGGCGCATCAGGCGCTGGATGAAATCCTGCGGGGTGGACTTGCAGCCACCGCGCTTGCCCACCCGCACCACCTGCGCCTGCGGGGCCAGGCTGACGATATCCGGGTTGACCAGTTCGTCCAGCAGCAGCACCTGGGCCGCCTGCAACTGGCGCACCGCCTTGAGGGTAAGCAGTTCCAGATCGCCGGGGCCAGCCCCCAGCAGCACCACCTTGCCTGTTTCACGTTTCATGCTGTCACTCCTGTTGTCAGGCAGGCTGCGCCACGCTGGCGGCCATGCGTTTGATTTCCGGCACGCAGGAGCCGCAAACGCTGCCGCAGCCCAATGTGCCCTTGAGGTATTCCACGCTATCGCCCCGCGCCAGACACTGGCGGATGGCGTTTTCTCCCACCTGCTTGCACTGGCAGATGACTTTTTCCCGCACTACGGCACGCTGGCCTGCCGGGGCAAACACCGCCAGCCGCGCGCCCTGCCATGCTTCACCGGCTTGCAATTGCTGCAGCAGGCTGTCCGCTGCCACTCCATCGCTGGCGCTACTGCTGGCAAACACAAAGGCCGCCAGACGGCCATCGGCACAGGCCACGCGCTTAACCACGCCACGGCGGTCGTCGCGGTATTCAAGTACATCTGGCCCCGGCTGCAAGCCCAACCCATCCAGCAGGTGTTGCAGCCAGCCATCCAGTGCCTGCTCGTGCGCGGCGCGCAACAATAAAACATCCGGGCTGTGCAGCGCAATGGCGGCATAACGGCACTGGCGCAGCAGCGGCGCCAGCCGCGCCTGCATGGCAGGCAGATCGTCACAACGCAGCGCCGCCGTTACCCGCCATGGCAGGCTGACTTTTTCCACCTTCACTGCCGCATGTTTGAGTTCTGGCTGGAAAGACTGGCCATCCACCTGCGGCTGGCTGGTTTCGTTGATGCCGCCACTATTGAGGAACTGGCCATTCCAGTGCATGGCGGCAAATACCGTGCCGCCGGGCAGTTCGCGACTAAGCGCCAGCGGCAGCACCAGCTGGCCGCGCTTGCTGCTGATGCGTACCAGATCGCCCGCATGCAGGCCACGGCGCTCGGCATCGTCCGGGTGCATCTCCAGCGCCGGTTCCGGGCGATGGGCAAACAGCTGTGGCAGGCGGCCAGTGCGGCTCATGCCATGCCACTGGTCACGCAACCTGCCGGTCAGCAGGCGGAAGGGGTAATGTGCCGATACATTTTCTGCCGGTGGCTGATAGCGCAGCGCATGAAAACGCGCCCGGCCATCGGTAGTGGCAAACACCCCGTCGACATAGCGCCGCGCCTGGCCTTGCGCGGCCCCGGCCGGTAGCGGCCATTGCTGCGGCCCGGCCTTATCCAGCAAGGCATAGTCCAGTCCGCTGATGTCCAGATCGCGCCCGCTGGTGAGGGCGCGGTGTTGGTCGAACACGCTGGCGACTTCAGTATTGCCAAACAGGCTGGCCGCGCCGGGGTACAGCAGCGCCTCCAGGCGGCGGGCAATCTGGCTGACAATCCAGCTATCGCTTTGCGCCGCGCCCGGTGGCAGCACGGCGGCGCGCACCCGGCTGATGCGGCGTTCGGAATTGGTGACCGTGCCTTCCTTTTCGCCCCAGGTGGCGGCGGGCAGCAGGATGTCGGCCAGCGCGGTGGTATCGGTATGGGCAAAGGCGTCCTGCACCACCACCAGCTCGGCCTGCGCCAGTGCTGCGCGCACCTGCGGCAGATTGGGCAGCGAGTGCGCCGGGTTGCTGCAGGCAATCCAGATGGCCTTGATACGCCCCTGCTGCAGCGCTTCGAACATGGCAATAGCGGGCAAGCCGGGCGTGGCCGACAGGCGCTCGGCTGGCACGCCCCAGTGGGCGGCTACTTCTGCGCGGTGTTCGACATTGTCGATATCGCGATGCGCCGCCAGCATGGTGGCCATGCCGCCCACCTCGCGCCCGCCCATGGCATTGGGCTGGCCGGTGAGCGAAAACGGCCCGGCACCGGGCTTGCCGATCTGCCCTGTCGCCAGATGCAGATTGATCAGCGCCAGGTTCTTGTCAGTGCCGTGCCTGGACTGGTTCAGCCCCATGCAGTACAGCGACAGGCTGGCCGGGCTGTGGCCAAACCACTCGGCGGCCTGGATCAGGTCTTCCTCGCGGATGCCGCAGATTTCCGCCGCCATTTTGGGCGTGGTGTTGCGCACCATCTGCTTGAGTTCGGCAAAGCCTGCGGTGTGGGCGCTGATGTAATCCTCGGCCACCAGCCCTTCCCAGATCAGGTGATGCAGCATGCCGTTGAACAGCGCCACATCGGTGCCGGGCTGAATCTGCAAGTGCAGGTCGGCCATGGCGGCAGTGTCGGTGCGGCGCGGGTCGATGACAATCCAGCGCGTGTCAGGCCGTGCGGCGCGTGCTTCTTCCAGACGGCGCAGCAGTACCGGATGGGCATAGGCCAGATTGCTACCGGCAAACAGCACGCAGTCGGCCTGTTCCAGATCGGCATAACAGGTGGGCGGGCCATCGGCCCCGAAAGCCTTTTTATAGGCGGTGACGGCGCTGGACATGCACAGGCGGGAATTGGTGTCGATATTGTTGGTCCCCACCACGCCCTTGGCCAGCTTGTTGAACAAATAGTAGTCCTCGGTCAGCAACTGGCCGGACACGTAAAAAGCCACCGCGTCCGGCCCGTGCTGCTGGATGATGCGGGCAAAACCTTCCGCCACGCTGTCCAGCGCACAGTCCCAGTCGACGCGCTGGCGCGGCGCATCGCGGGTGGGCCGCATTTCCGGGTACAGTGCGCGGCCACTGTCGCTGGCGGCGCTGGCCGCCAGATTCAGCCCCTTGCTGCACATCCGGCCAAAATTGGCCGGATGCTCAGGGTCGCCGCGCACACCGGTAATGCGTCCATCTTCGCTGGCAATCAGCACGCCACAGCCTGTGCCGCAATAGCAGCAGGTGGAGCGGGTTTCAGTTTTGCCCATTTTGCCCATCCTTTTCTGATGACAAGGTCCCGTTGCAATCCA
This sequence comes from Aquitalea sp. FG25, assembly GCF_057809375.1. NCBI lineage: Bacteria > Pseudomonadati > Pseudomonadota > Betaproteobacteria > Neisseriales > Chromobacteriaceae > Aquitalea > Aquitalea sp. FG25. Next base: position 132,797 of record NZ_JBMDJV010000007.1, on the reverse strand, counting down.
CCTTGTTCATAACGCCAGCAGCACCATGCCCTGTTCCAGCTTCACCGGAAAATGACGGGCGCAGCCTTCATCCGGCGCACGTGCTGCCCCGGTGGCCAAATCAATCTGCCAACTGTGCAGCGGGCAGGTGACGCCGTGGCCGTGCACGATGCCCTGGCTAAGCGGCCCGCCCTTGTGCGGACAACGGTCCAGCAAGGCAAATACCTGGTCGTCGTGGGTGCGAAACACCGCCACATTGCCGCTGGCGCGTTCCACCACCCGGCTGCCTTGCGGCGGAATGTCAGTCAGGGCGCAGATGTGTACCCAGTGTTGGCTGTCTGTCATGGTGTGCGCTCCTCAGGCGTGCAGCTTGATCGGGATGAATTCGTTTTTCTGCGCCCCGGCAATGCGCGCCGCCCATGGGTCGGGCAGACCTTGCAGGGAAAACAGCAAGCGCTGGTACAAGGCCTGGCGGTTGGCGGCATCGGCCACCACCTTAGCCTTGATATATTCCAGGCCGACACGGGCGATGTAATGCACGCTGCGGTCCAGGTAGTAGGCTTCCTCGCGGTACAGCTGCAAAAAGGCCCCGCTGTATTCCTTTACTTCCTCGGCGGTTTTTACCTTGCACAGAAACTGCGCCACTTCGGTCTTGATGCCGCCGTTGCCGCCGACATACAGCTCCCAGCCGGAATCCACCGCAATCACCCCCACGTCCTTGATGCCTGCCTCGGCACAGTTACGCGGGCAGCCGGACACCGCCAGTTTCACCTTGTGCGGCGACCACATATTGGCCAGCATGGTTTCCAGATCAATGCCCATCTGGGTGCTGTTCTGGGTGCCAAAGCGGCAGAACTCGCTGCCAACGCAGGTTTTCACCGTGCGGATGGATTTGCCGTAAGCGTGGCCGGACTGCATGCCCAGGTCCTGCCAGACATTGACCAGGTCTTCCTTTTTCACCCCCAGCAGGTCGATACGCTGGCCGCCGGTGACTTTCACCATCGGCACCTGGTATTTGTCGGCCACGTCGGCAATGCGGCGCAGCTCGCTGGCGGTGGTAACGCCGCCTTTCATTTGCGGAATCACCGAGAAGGTGCCGTCCTTCTGGATATTGGCGTGCACCCGCTCGTTGACGAAGCGGCTTTGCGGGTCGTCCACCGCCTCGTGCGGCCAGCTGGACAACAGGTAGTAGTTGATGGCCGGGCGGCAGGTGGCACAGCCGTTGGGGGTGCGCCATTCCAGAAAGTGGAATACCTCGGCATGAGTCAGCAGGTGCTGTTCGCGGATAGCCTTGCGCACTTCGCCATGGCTACGTTCGGTACAGCCGCACACGGCCTTGGTTTTGGGCGTTTCCTGGAAATCCGTCCCCACCACGCTCATCAGAATCTGCTCCACCAGCCCGGAGCAGGAGCCACAGGAGCTGGCCGCCTTGGTGTGCTTTTTCACCTCGTCCAGGGTAAACAGGCCCTTGTCCTTGATGGTTTTGACGATGCTGCCCTTGCACACGCCGTTGCAGCCGCACACTTCGTCGCTGTCCTTCATCCCGGCGGCCTTGCTTTGGCCCTGCACACCGGAATCGCCAATGGTGGATTCGCCAAACATCAGCGTGTCACGCAACTCGGCCACTGAACGGCCCTCGCGCAGCAGCTTGAAATACCAGGCGCCGTCGGCGGTGTCGCCATACAGGCAGACCCCGGCCAGCTTGTCGTCCTTGAGCACCAGCTTTTTATACACGCCGCCAGCCGGGTCGGACAGCACGATGTCTTCCATGCCCTCGCCGCCCATGAAGTCGCCAGCCGAGAACAAATCAATCCCGGTGACTTTCAGCTTGGTGGACAGCACCGAGCCCTGATAGCGGCCAATGCCCAGTTGGGCCAGATGGTTGGCGCATACCTTGGCCTGCTCAAACAGCGGGGCTACCAGACCGTAGGCCACGCCACGATGGCTGACGCACTCACCCACCGCATATACACGCGGGTCGTAGGTTTGCAGGGCATCGCTCACCACGATGCCGCGCTCGCAATGCAGGCCGCAGGATTCCGCCAGCGCAGTATTGGGGCGAATGCCCACCGCCATTACCACCAGTTGCGCTGCTACCTGCTCGCCATCGCTGAAACGCACCCCGGCCACGCCGCCCGCACCGTCATCCAGAATGGCGGCGGTCTGCTTGCCCAGCAAAAAGCCGATGCCGCGTTCCTCCAGCGCCCGGCGCAGCAAGTCTCCGGCCACATCGTCCAGCTGGCGGTCCAGCAGCCAGTCGCCCAGATGCACCACCGTCACCTCCATGCCGCGCAGCTTCAGGCCGTTGGCGGCTTCCAGCCCCAGCAGGCCACCGCCAATCACCACCGCCTGACGCTTGGTCTTGGCGGCTTCCATCATCAGTTCGGTATCACGGATGTCGCGGTAGCTGATCACCCCGTCCAGTTCCTTGCCCGGCACCGGCAGCATGAAAGGCGTGGAGCCGGTGGCCAGCAGCAGGCGGTCGTAAGCCGCTTCGGTGCCATCCTCGGCGATGACTTTGCGGCGCACCCGGTCGATGGTGGCCACATTCTTGCCCATGTGCAGGGTGATGCCGTGTTCGGCATACCACTGCTCGCTGTTGAGAATGATGTCTTTGAAGTCCTGTTCCCCGGCCAATACCGGCGACAGCAGGATGCGGTTGTAGTTGGGGTGCGGCTCGGCACCAAACACAGTGATGTCATACAAGTCCGGTGCCAGGCCCAGCAACTCTTCCACGGTGCGGATACCAGCCATGCCGTTGCCCACCACCACCAGCTTTTGCCGGGTTTTGCCCTGCAGTTCTGCCATGTCCATCATGCTCTCCTTTGCTTCTTAGACGCGGGCTGCGGCAACGGTCCAGCCACTGCGCCAGCGTTGTTTCACCCCAGCCAGGCTCAACCAGGCCAGGCAGCACAGGCAGGCAAACAGCCACAGGCCAGCGGCATAGCCACCGGTAGCCTGCTTGATGGCACCCAGGCTGGCGGCCAGGGCAAAACCGCCCACCCCGCCCGCCATACCCACCAGGCCGGTCATCACGCCGATTTCCTTGCCAAAGCGCTGCGGCACCAGTTGAAACACCGCGCCGTTACCGGCACCCAGGCACAGCATGGCCAGGATGAACAGCACCAGCGCCACCGAAGAACCACCCACATTGAAACCGGCTGCGCCAATCAGCAGCGCGCAGCACAGGTACACCGCCAGCAGCGAGCGGGTACCACCCAGACGGTCGGCCAGCATGCCGCCCAGCGGACGCATCACCGAACCGGCAAACACACAGGCGGCGGTATACATGCCTGCGGTTTTGGCATCAAAAGCGAATTGGTCGTGGAAGTAGCCCGGCAGCGCGCTGGCAAAGCCGGAGAAGCCGCCAAAGGTCATCGAATAGAAAAACATGAACCACCAGGCGTCTTTTTCCTTCAACACGGCCAGATAGTCGGCCAGCTTCTTGGCCGGTGGCGCATTCGGTGCGTCCTTGGCACAGCAGGTGAAGATAGCCAGCGCAGCAATGAGCGGAATGCAGGCCAGGCCGAACACGTTTTGCCAGCCAAAGGCCAGCGCCAGCGCCGGGGCAAACAAGGCGGCCAGCACGGTGCCGGAGTTCCCCGCCCCGGCAATACCCATGGCCGTGCCCTGATGCTGCGGCGGATACCAGCGCGAAGCCAGCGGCAGCGACACCGCAAACGAGGCCCCGGCCACGCCCAGGAACAGGCCCAGCAGCAGCGCACCGCCCAGGCTGGCAATGCCGATCTGCCAGGCCCCCAGCAAGGCGGCAATCACGATCAGCTGGCCGATGATGCCGGCTCCGCGTGCGCCGATGCGGTCCACCAGCACGCCCATCAGCAGGCGCAGGATGGCCCCGGCCAGAATCGGCGTGGCTACCATCAGGCCGCGCTGCTGGGTGGACAGGTGCAGTGCGCTGGCAATAGGCACCTGCAAGGGCCCCAGCAGATACCACACCATGAAACTGAGGTCGAAATACAGAAAGGCTGAAAACAGGGTGGGCTTGTGTCCGGCTTGCCAGAAAGTGCGGTCCATGTAGTGCTCCTGTCGGGGAAGCGAGCTTCCCGCCAAATGGCCAAAACAAAAACGGCGTCCTCCCTGATGGTGAAATCAGGAGAGGACGCCGTTGTCCGTGTCGGTAGCGGCCGCCGTTGGCCACTGCCGTGATGTCTGGTGCAGTGGCACGCCATTGCGCCGCTGCGAGGTAATCATTGCAAATAGCGTGCCAGCTGCAAAAAGCCTGTTAGCGACCGGATTACGCTGTTTTTAGCCCTATGTTGCACCGCATCAGTGCGTAAAATTCAGCATCGCACCGACAATGGGCGCGGCATCGGCGGGTGCTGGCCAGTGGCAGCCGTCCATCAGTACGCTGTGGCGGCCAGCCGGGACGGGCAGCGGCAGGCCGCAGTTTCTGGCCGCCTGCTCGTACAGCGCGGTCTGGTTGACTGCGGCCACCACTGCTTGCTCGCCATCGCCCTGCCACATGCCCCAGCGGCGGTATTGCTGCAGAAACCACAAGCCATCCGACAGATAGGGGTAATTGACCTGGCCATCAGCGCAAAAGCGCAGCGGGCTGACATCAGTGCTTTCCCAATGCTGCAGAATCAGCTCCGCCGGCATGGCCAGATAGTCGTCTTCCGCCAGCCAGGCGGCGGCCTGGGCATGGTTTTCCGGCTGGTCCAGCCAGTGGCTGGCCAATAACAGCGCCTGCACCATACGCCCGGCCAGATCCGGCTGCTGCTGCGCCAGCTCGCGACGGCAGGCCAGCACTTTCTCCGGATGATCCGGCCAGATGGCGGCGCTGTCAGCCACCAGGCTGGCCACGCCGTGCTGCTGTGCCAGCGCATGCCAGGGCTGGCCAGCACAAAAGCCATCCAGCATGCCGCCCTGCATCGCATCGCCCATCTGTGCCGGGGGAATTACCACACAGCGGGCGTCACGCAAGGGGTGTATGCCCTGCGCCGCCAGCCAGTAGTACAGCCACATGGCATGGGTGCCGGTGGGAAAGGTATGCGCCAGCGTCAGTGGACGGCCCAGTTGCTGGCTGATCTGGCTCAGGCTGGTGCCCTGGCGGTATTGCTGCGCCAGGGCTGGAGCCAGGCTGATGCCCTGCCCGTTCTGGTTCAGCGTCATCAGGATGGCCATATCGCATTGCGGGCTGCCCATGCCCAGTTGCATGCCATACACCAGGCAATACAAGGCATGCGCGGCATCCAGCTGCCCGCTGCTCAGCTTGTCGCGCACGGCAGACCAGGACGGCTGGCGCTGCAGGCAAAACTGCAGGCCCAGCTCCCGGTCCAGCCCCAGCTTGTGGGCAGCCACCAGTGCGGCGCAGTCTGTCAGGGCCACAAAGCCCAGCTTGAGTTTGTACGGGGATGCAGGAGCAGTCATGAAAGGCTTTCAGCCCAGCAACTTGCTGGAATTGATCAATTGGCGGGACAGTTCGGCCAGGCGCAGGCCGCTTTGCATGGCCTGGCTGCGCAGCAGCGCATAGGCTTCGGCTTCGGACAACTGGCGGCGCTCCATCAGGATGCCCTTGGCACGTTCGATCAGCTTGCGGTCGGCCAGTTGTTCTTCCACCTCGGCCAGCCGTTTTTTCAGCCGCGCGTCTTCTTCAAACTTCACCCGCGCCATGTCGATGATGGGGGCCAGCCGGCTGGCGGCCACCTGGTCCACCACATAGGCGGTAACCCCGGCGCTGACCGCAGCCTGAATGGTGCTCAGGCCGCCCTGTTCGGCAAACATCACCACCGGGCGCGGTGCGGCATGGCCCATCAGTGCCAGTTGTTCCAGCGTGTCACGCGAGGGGGATTCGGTATCGATGATGATGATGTCCGGTGCCTGGCTGTCCACCAGTTGCAGCAGCTCGGCTGCACCCTGGGCCTGGGCAATCACCAGATAGCCCGCCGCCGTCAGCGCCGCATGCAGCTGTGCCATCGGGCGGTCGGTATCGTTGACCAGCAGCAGTCGTAATGGAGTGGAAGCAGTCATGGCAGCATCTGGAAGTGGTTGCCATCAACAAGTGCAATATTCGTGCCTGCACATGCCAGCGCATCGTGGCGATAGCGCTGGGCGCGGACAAGCGGCGAATCGCCAAGGCTGCCGCGCAAGCGGGTAAGGATGCCGCTTATGGGGTGGTTTTTACGACAGCGTCGCTGGCTGCGCTTGCTGATACTGGCTGTCACTGACCGGTTCCGCCCAGTGGGCGGCAACACCGTTTTCCTGCTCCTGAATCGCAATATGCGTCATGGCGGTGCTGGTGGTGGCACCATGCCAGTGTTTGAGGCCAGCAGGTATCCATACCACATCACCGGGCCGGATGATCTGAACCTCTCCACCCCAGCGGCAGATCAGGCCACAGCCGGCAGTCACCAGCAAGGTCTGTCCCCGTGGGTGGGTGTGCCAGGCAGTACGTGCACCCGGCTCGAAGGTGACGCTGGCACCGGATGCCCGCGCGGGCTCCTGCGGCTGGAACAACATATCCACCCGGACCTGGCCGGTAAACCACTCTTCTGGCCCACGCATGGCGGGCTGGCTGCCCGCACGGCTGATGTGCAATTCCATGGCGCTGCTCCTTGGCAAGTTAGCATCATGCCGCTGTTGATTTCCTTGCCAGCGGCATTATCACTTTAGGCCCAGCCGCCCGCTGGCGGTAGGTCTCTTGCACAACATACCTTGCTGAATGCGGCTCATCAGTCTTGCTGATGTTTTGCCCAAACCGCCCAGCGGCATAAGGGGGGCATGCATGGCCCGCGCCGACGACAACACCCGGCAAACCTTCTTTGACACTGCTGCGGGGGCCGGGCTGAGCGGCACGACGCGTCACATGGTCAATCCGCCGCTGCCGTGTACGTGCTGCACACTTTGAGCAGGAAGTCATTGAAACGCTGTGTATTCAGGGTGTACCAGCCATTATCGATGCTGAAGCCCTTCACCCCGCCTGCCAGCCTGGGCTGCTCAAAATAGACAATCGCCCGGTCCCGGCCAAAACCAGCCAGGCAATCCAGCTCGGTCATTACTTCTGCGCTGTGCACCGCGCTACCGCCAAGGGCAAAATTAACGCGCCACCAGACGGAAAGATTACCGTTCTTTTCCTTGTGCACTGGCTTGTTTTCCATTTCGGCATGTTGTTCGCACTGGTCGCTACATTGCCAGTACAGTGGCGCGGCCTGCGCCCGCACAGCGGTGGCCAGGCCATCATTCAGGGCAAGACAACAAACAAGCAGGCGTGCAGTCTTCAAGTGACGCATGAGGATGGGCAGCTGAAAAGCGGGGTTGATTCACGGTGTTAACAGGCAGTTTATCTGCACTGCCTGCATGGAAATTGATTAGCAATGTAATGGCAAATTTAAACAGCAATAACTTTATTTACCCAATCTTACACAGCCGGCAACCGCACCCTGCCTCGCCCTGCCCTGGCGAATCCGCCAGCCCATGAATGGCATTTTGCATCCACCATCATTCACCAGTTGAATGGGCCGCACCTGCCGCTCAGCTTGGCATGGCAAACAGCTGGAACAGTTCCTTCAGATGCGGCGCTTCAAACCGGCGGCGTACGGTAATGGCGTAGAAGGTTTCTTCCACCCCCTGCACCGAGCCGTATTTTTCCAGCAGCCCCTTGCCCAGTTCGTCCTTCACCACAATGGCCGGAATCAGCGCCACCGCACCGGCATCACGCGCCAGCAAACGCAGGGTGGCCATATCGTCCACCTCGGCACGGATGCGCGGTTCTATCCCCAGTTTTTCGCACAAGAGGTCAAAGCGCACACGGATTTCGCTTTTGGCACTGGGCACCATCAGCCACTGCTGACGCAGTATCTGCGTCAGGTCGAACGGCCCCTGCACCAGTCCGGGCGGCCCGATCAGGCACACCTCCTGCCGCGCCAGCGTGCGACAGCGCCACGGGTGCTTGTCATCGGCAATCACCGGGCGATTACTCAGCACCACATCCAGCTCAAAGGCCGCCAACCGGCTCAGCAGCTCCTCCAGCCCGCCAGCCTCCAGATTAAGTTTTACCGACTGCCGCCCCAGTACTGGGTGCAAAAAGCTTTCCAGAAAATTGCGTGACAAGGTGGATACGCTGCCAATGCGCAGCTGGCCGCCCTGCCCGGCATCCGTGCTGGTGGTGGTGGCCAGCAGCTCATTGCCCAGCGCAAAAATAGCTTCGGCATAGCGCAGTACCGATGCGCCCATTTCGGTTAGCAGCAGTTTTTTGCCTTCGCGCAGAAACAAGGGCGTGCCCAGTTGTTCTTCCAGCTGGCGGATTTGCGCCGACAGCGCCGACTGCGATATATGCAGCCGTTCGGCGGTGCGCGTCAGGTGGCCTTCTGCCGCCACGCGCCAGAAATAATACAGGTGATGATAGTTGAGGCGATTTATCATTCTGTTTAATAGATTGATTTGTGAATATTAATGTATTTTACCGAACAAGCGATGGCGGGCATAGTGCCGGTGTTTTCACTCATTAGCCAGCCATCTCATGGATCTCTCTTTTCACACATTGCTGGCCCTGCCCTGGTTGCTGACGGCACTGCTGCGCACCAGCCAGCAGCGTCACTGGCAACTGGCCCAGGCTAGCGCCGCTGCTGGCGCGGCGGCGGCCTTGCTGCTGATGCTGTGGCAAGGCCTGCAGCCTGCCCTGCTATTCCAGTTGCTTATTCAACTGCTGGCCTGGGTGATCCTGCGCTTTTCGGTGCGCTATTTCAGTGGCGAAGCAGGCCAGGCCCGTTTTCTGCGTGCGGTGGGCTGGCTGCTGGCCGGTGCCACCCTGGTGGTGGCCAGCCAGGACTGGCCCACCCTGCTGGCGGGCTGGCTGCTGACCAGTCCGGCTCTGCAAAGCCTGCTGACCTTTTACCCCGAGCGGCCACAGGCCCGCATTGCCGCCCGGCGCGAAGCCGTGGCCAGCCGGTTGGCCGAACTGTGCCTGTTGCTGGGGGCGGGCCTGATTGCCTGGGCGGTAGCCTCGCCTGCCTTTGCCGATATCGCCCGCCCGCTGACAGCGCCTGCCGCCGTGCTGGCCCGCGATGCCGGTGCGCTGCTGCTGGTGTGCTGCGTGCTGCTGAAAACCGCGCAATTGCCGTTTCACGGCTGGCTGACCCAGGTGATGGAAGCCCCAACCCCGATTTCGGCCCTGCTGCATGCTGGGGTGGTGAATCTGGGCGGCATGGTGCTGATCAAGCTGGCCGCGCTGTGGACGGCAGTACCACTGACCGCCTGGCTACTGGTGGTATGGGGTGGCGTGACTGCCGGTCTGGCCTGCTGGGTGATGCAAACCCGCATCAGCATCAAGCTGCGCCTGGCCTGGTCTACCTGCGCCCAGATGGGCTTTATGCTGATGGAGTGCGGGCTGGGGCAGTACTCGCTGGCCCTGCTGCATCTGATCACCCACTCCATCTATAAGGCACATGCTTTTCTCAGTTCGGGCAACCAGGTGCGCGCCACCATCCGCCAGTCGGCCAGCACGCCAGCCAAGGGCAAAGGCTGGCATCTGGCCAGCGGCGTGGCTGGCATTGCCCTGCTGCTGGCCAGCCTGCAAGGCTGGCAGCTGGCGCTGGGTCACGCCCTGCAACCGCCGCTGCTGCTGATCGTGATCATCGGCCTGGGCCTGGCCCCGCTCTGCCAGCGCAGCATGCGCGGCTATGCGCTGGCGCTGCTGCTATGCCAGATCTACCTGCTGCTGCACACCCTGTTTGCCCGGATGCAGGCTGATCACGCCGGGGTTCCACTGACCTGTCAGTTACTGCTGGCGCTGTTCTTTGGCGGGCTGTTCCTGCTGCAAGGCTGGATAGACAGACACCCCGGCCACCCGCTCAGCCAGCGCCTGTACGCACGCGCTTTTGGCGGCCTCTATCTGGACGAATGGTGGCTGCGTACCACCATGCGCACCCGCCTGCACCGGCTGGGACGACGCCCCCCTCTTACCCGCAACGGAGCCACTGCCCATGACATCCACTGACACGCTTTGGCCCTCTGCTGCCCAGGCTGCGGCCAGCCGCATTGCACCCAGTTGGCCGCTGGACAGCCTGCTGGCCAGCTCGCCTTACTGGGGCTTGCGCAGCCAATCGTTCGAGCAAGCCCACCATACCCTGCAAAACCTGGCAGACAGCCGCCTGCATCTGGACGAAGCCGATTACCGCCAGCAGTACGCTGCAGGTCAGATCAGCAATGCCGACCTGAATGCCGCGCTGCAGGAAGCAGGCATCAAGCAATCTGCCGTGCAGTGGCTGCAGCAGGGGCCAGCCAAACGCCACGCTACGCCAGCAAGGCTGCTGCAAAGCAACTGGCGGCAGGACGCTGCCGGCCACGCCGGGCAGCAAAGCTGGCAGCAGGTCATTACCCAGCAAATCAGTCAATGCTGCGCAGCATGGTTCGATCACGACCAGGCAGAATGGCAGCCGGATCGCCATGGCCAGCTCTATCAAAACTGGCTGGCCGAAATGGCGCTGCAACCTCCTCCCAGCCCGGACGCCGCCGCACGCGAACGCCTGCGCAGTGCTATTGCGGCACTGCCCCAGGATCACCATGCGCTGTTCCGCCACGCCCAGCAGCGCTTGCAAGCCAAGCCAAGCTGGCTGAGCGACTGGTTTTACGTGCTGCTGCAACGCAATAGCGGCTGGGCCGCATGGTGCCGATACCAGCAATGGCAAGCCGAACTTACCGGCACCGCCTGCAGCCTGCCCGCAGAATTACTGGCCATGCAGCTGGCCTGGGAGTGTCTGCTGGACAATGGCGACCGCACCGCAGACAGCCACTGGCAACACTGGCAGGCGGCATGGGACGCACAATCCGCCACCCCCCCCGTCAACGCACGCGGTCTGATCTGGCAACGCGCCGCCGAACTGGCCAGCCACGCCCCATTGCTCTCCCACTTGAGCGCCCAGCCCGCCGCCACACAGCTTGCCGGAGCCGACATTCATGCCGTCTTCTGTATTGATGTGCGCTCGGAGCCGATGCGCCGCGCCCTGGAGCAAGTGCTGCCTGCGGCCACCACCGCCGGATTTGCCGGTTTCTTCGGCCTGCCGCTGGCGATCCGCTTTGCCGGTGAAGACCACAGCCAGCCACGCCTGCCCGGCCTGCTGGCCCCCAGCTGGGAAGCCATCATGCCGCCGCTGGAAAAGGGGCTGCAGGAGTGGGGATCCTTCCAGCGCGCCCCGCTATCGTCCTTCACCCTGGTGGAAAGCGCCGGGCTGGGCAAGGCGGGCAAACTGCTGCGCAAGGCCTTTCCCGGCAAGCGCAGGGCAACACTGGCCGAGCTGGACCCCTGGCTGAATGACAAAGACCAGAGCATGGTTTCTGCTGGCCGCCAACTGAACACCGATGACATTGTGGCAAGCCTGGAGCAGCTATTGCCTGCCATGGGGCTGGGGCAGCGCTTTCCCCGCACGGTATTGCTGGTGGGCCATGCCAGTCATAGCAGCAACAACCCGCAGGCATCGGCCTTACAATGCGGTGCCTGCGGCGGCCATGGCGGCCACCTGCATGTGCTGCTGCTCAGCGACTGGCTGCAGCGCCCGGCGGTACGGGCCGGGCTGGCTGCACGCGGCTGGGTCATTCCAACAGCCACCCTGTTTTTGCCGGTGCTGCACCTGACCCATAGTGATGAACTGCAGGTACTGCAAGCCGATGGCCAATCCCCGGCCCTGCAACAGCGGGGGCGGCAACTGCAGCCGCTATTGGAGGAAGCCGCCGCCCTGGCGCGCAGCCGACACACCGGCCAGGACGGCATCCCCGTAGAGATTCATCCTGACAAGCTACTGTCCTTGCTGCGGCAAAAAGGCCATCACTGGGCGGAAACCCGTCCCGAATGGGGGCTGGCCGGCAATCACAGCTTCATTGCCGCACCGCGCAGCCGCACCGCCGCGCTCAATCTGCATGGCCGGGCCTTCCTGCAGGAATACGACTGGCGACAAGACCCGCAAGCCAACCATCTGGCAGCCATTTTCGGCGGCCCGCTGGTAGTGGCGCACTGGATCAACATGCAGTATTTCGCCGCCGTTGCCGACCCCGCGCGCTATGGCAGCGGCAACAAGCTGCTGCACAACGTAGTAGGTGGACGCATTGGCGTGTTCGAGGGCAATAGCGGTGATTTGCGCATCGGCCTGTCCAAGCAGTCTGTGCATGACGGCAGCCAATGGCGTCATGCACCGCTGCGGCTGGCTGCCTGCATCGACGCACCCGCCCGGCTGATCAGCCTGGCGCTGGAACAACAGCCGGAAGTTGCCATGCTGGTAAAGCGCCGCTGGCTGCACCTGTACCGTTTTGCCGAAACCGGCATGGAATACTGGCGTAACGGCAACTAGCTGGCAGCCGGATTGCCGCATGACGCCTGAGCCACCCCACAGAAAGCACCGATGGAATACCTAAAACCGCACACCGCAGACATCCAGCGCGCGGCCAGCCTGCTGGGAAATGGCCAGTTGGTGGCACTGCCTACCGAAACCGTGTACGGCCTGGCCGCCAGTGCGCAGAACCCTGCCGCCATCCGCCGGGTTTTCAGCGCCAAGGGCAGGCCGGCCGATCACCCGCTGATCGTGCATCTGCCAAACCTGTCCCATCTGCAGCACTGGGTCAGCCAGATACCCGCCCACGCTCAGCAACTGGCCGCAGCCTTCTGGCCCGGCCCGCTGACCATGGTGCTGCCAGCGGCACCGGCAGTATCACGCCTGATTACCGGCGGGCAGGATACCGTTGCCGTGCGTTGGCCGGCCCACCCGCTATTCCAGGCCGTGCTCGACCAACTGGGCCATGCCGTGGTTGCGCCGTCGGCCAACCCTTTCGGTCACATCAGCCCCACCAGTGCCGCCCATGTGGTGCGCCAGATGGAAGGCCGTATCGAAGCAGTGCTGGACGGCGGGGACTGCCGCTTCGGGCTGGAGTCCACCATTGTCGACCTGTCCGGCCCGCAGGCGCGCATCCTGCGCCCTGGCAGCATCAGCGCCGCCCAGCTGGCTGGCGTGCTGCCGCTGGATCAGGGCCAGCATCACCAGGTACCGCGTGTGCCCGGTGCACTGGCTTCACACTATGCCCCCCGGATTCCCTGCCATCGTGTTGAAGCCGCACACCGCAGCAGACTGCCGGTGCAGATGTGGGCGGAGGGCTTGGCCTTCATCAGCATGGCAGGCAGCCCGGCCACCCCGCTGCCGGTTACACAAAGCTATTTGCTGCCGGCCGATCCGGCTGCCTATGCCAGCCAGATCTATGCCGTGCTGCATCAGGCTGAGGCCAGCGGCTGCAGCCGCATTCTGATCGAGCTGCCACCGGATACGCCCGCCTGGTTGCATGTGCGTGACCGTCTGTTGCGTGCCAGCACACCCGTTGCAGACCAAGCCTGTCACCGCTGAGCCAAGCCGATGTAAATCCACTGCATTTTTACCTGGCAACGCAGAAACGGGCTTTTCACAAAAGCCCGTTGTCATGCATGATGTCCTGCAGAATCTGTCAGGAAATACCGGCATGACGCGTGAACACCGAATGCTCCGTTCCTTCAAGCTGCGTTACATCATTGCGCTATCCCTGATGGCAATACTGGCAACCAGCGCCTTTGTGTCGCAAAAGCTGGCGATTGCCGCGCAGCAAAGCACAGCCGCCCTGGTCAATGTCAGTGGTCGCCAGCGCATGCTCAGCCAGCGCATCGCCCTGTTCAGCCAGCAACTGGCCACAACCCAGAGTGGTTCCGCCCGTCTGCGTCAGCAATTGCAGCAGGCGGTCAGCCTGATGGCAAGCAGTCATCAAGCCCTGATCAATGGTGCGCCGCAGCTGCACTTGCCGCAGACAATGTCACCAGCGGTGCATGCGCTGTACTTTGGCAATCCGCAAGCCATTCATTTCCTGGAAAACCGTTATCTGGCCCTGGCCAGACACATCCTGGCGCAGCCGGATGGCAGGCTGAACATGGCAGACCCGGCCCTGCAGCAACTGCTGGCACTGGCAGAGGGCAACCTGCTGCACGCACTGGATGCCGCAGTCCAACGCTATCAGTTGGAAGGTGAAGCGGCCGTCGATCAGCTGCAAACGGTAGAAAACATTGCCTGGCTGGCGGCCCTTGTGCTGTTGCTGAGCGAGGCGCTGCTCATCTTTGTGCCCTTTGCCCGCCAAATGCGCCGGGTGATTCAAGCCCAGGAGCGCCATCAGCAGGATCTGCAATCCCACCAGCTGCGGCTGGAAGCCGAAATCGAAAAACGCACAGCCGAACTGCTCAGCCGCGAGGAGCAGCTAAAGAAGTTTTCGCTGGTGATACAGCAAAGCCCAGCCAGCATCGTCATTACCAATATGGATGCCCGCATCGAATATGTGAACGAGGCGTTCCTGAAGAACACCGGCTACAGCCCGGATGAAGTGCTGGGACAGAACCCGCGTATTCTGCATGCCGGTAAAACCGCTGCGGCAACCTATGCCGATTTGTGGTCCACCCTGATGGCCGGCAAGGTATGGGAAGGCGAATTCGTCAACCGGCGCAAGGATGGCAGCGAATATGTCGAAGCCGTGGTGATTGCCCCGCTACGCCAGCAGGATGGCAAGATTAGCCACTATGTAGCCATCAAGGATGACATTACCGACAAGAAAGCCGCCATCGAGGCCATCCGCCAGAGTGAGCTGAAATTCCACACCATGATGGACTGGGCCAGCGACTGGGTGTACTGGATCAAGCCTGACGGCCAATTCCACTACATGACCCCGTCTGCGGAAAAAGTCAGCGCTTATCGCGCCAGTGAGTTCGAGCGCAATCCGGCCCTGCTGGACGCCATCATCCACCCGGAAGACCGTGAGCAATGGCTGGCCCGGCGACACACGCACGATAGTGCAATGGAAACGGTGGGCCTGGATTTGCGCATCTGCCGCAAAGATGGCGATATCCGCTGGGTAAACTATACCTGCCGCCCCATTTACGGCGAGGATGGCAGCTATCTGGGCCAGCGTGCCACCCTGCACGACATCACCGAGCGCAAGGAGGCGGAAGACGAAATCCGCCAACTGGCGCACTACGACCCGCTTACCTGGCTGCCCAACCGCCGCCTGCTGTTCGACCGTCTGCAGCAGGCACAAAAAATCAGCGAACGCTCGCGCGAACATGGCGTGCTGATGATGCTGGATCTGGACCAGTTCAAAAAGCTCAACGACACCCTGGGCCACGAAATGGGTGACAAGCTGCTGGTTCAGGTGGGCCGCCGTCTGCGCGACACCATTGGCGAAGCTGATACCGTGGCCCGGCTTGGCGGGGACGAATTTGTCGCCATCATCGAAAACCTGGGCCCCGATGAAACCATTGCCGCCAAGCGTGCCGAACAGATTGCCGAGAACATCCGTGACCAGCTATCCCGCCCCTACTGTCTGGAAGGGGATCAGGATACCGAACATGTCTACACCACCAGCATCGGACTGACTTTATTCCGTGGCCTGGGAACGTCGATGGAAAACCTGCTCAAACAGGCTGATGTTGCGCTGTACCAGTCCAAGGATGCCGGTCGCAACCGGGTGCGCTTCTTCAGCCCCACCATGCAAGCCAGCATCGAAGCGCGCAGCCTGCTGGAAAACGCACTGCGACTGGGATTTGCCCGCGAGGAATTTGTGCTCTACTACCAGCCGCAGGTTGGGCAGGATGGCAGCCGCATCGGTGCCGAGGCGCTGCTGCGCTGGTGCTCTGCCGAGCGTGGCATGGTGTCGCCAGCCCAGTTCATCCCGGTGGCTGAGGAAATGGGGCTGATCATCGAACTGGGGCGCTGGGTGATAGACAGCGCGTGCCAGCAACTGAAGGAATGGGAGCAACACCCGGATTTTCGTATGCTGGATATCGCGGTAAACGTCAGCGCACGCCAGTTTCACCAGCCGGATTTTGTGGCATCGGTACAAAACAGCCTGCAGCAAAGCGGTGCCAACCCGGCCCGGCTCAAGCTGGAGCTGACGGAAAGCATCGTGCTGGAAAATGTAGACCTGGTGGTGGCGCGCATGCACCAACTCAGCAGGCTGGGCATACGTTTCTCGCTGGATGACTTTGGTACCGGCTACTCTTCGCTGTCTTATCTCAAGCGCCTGCCGCTGGATCAGATCAAGATCGATCAATCCTTCACCCGCGAACTGGGCAAAGACGTCAGTACCACCGCCATCGTCAAGGCGATTCTGGCCATGTCACGTTCGCTGGGGCTGGAGGTGATTGCCGAAGGGGTGGAAACACACGCCCAGCGTGATTATCTGGAAAGCTACGGCTGCTATGTCTATCAGGGTTATCTGTTTGGCAAACCCGTGCCGATTGCCGACTGGAGCGCCGACGAAACCACGGTAGGCTGAAGCGCTTAGTAGCACAGACGGTTCTTGCCATCACGCTTGGCGACGTACATCAGCTTGTCCGCCTTGCCCAGAATGTCGATGGCCGACTCACCGGGAAATGCCAGACAACAGCCCAGCGATAACGTGACCCCAAAGCCGGCTTCTTGCTGCATGCGCGTGCTGTGCATCAGTTTCAGGCGGATACGCTCGCCGCACTCCACCCCACGGCTCAGGGTAAGGCCGGGCAGAATCACCAGAAATTCCTCGCCGCCGGTGCGGCCGAACAGATCATCCGCCCGCAGCACCGATTTCACTTCATCCGCCAGTACCCGCAACACGATATCGCCCACATTGTGGCCGAATACATCGTTGATTTGCTTGAAGTTGTCGACATCAAAGGTAATGACGCAGAACGAGCCTTCGGCATGACTTACCCTATCCACCTGCGCATTCAGGTGTTCCAGAATGGCCCGCCGGTTCAGGGTTTGCGTAAGGCTGTCGGTGGCGGCAATCACCAGCAGCGCATTACGCGCCTCTTCCAGCCCGGCAGACTTGGCCTCCAGGCTGGAGCGCAGGTCCACTTCCTCGTGATGCAGCCGCTTGAGCTTGCTCACCAGCGACTCCATGGCAACTTGCTGCTCGAAAAAATCGAAATTGCGCCTGGCGTATTTGCAGTCGGTCAATAACAGAAACAGCAGATACAGCAAGGCAATCACGGAAAAGGCATAACGATCGGATGCGGACATCGCCTGGTCAAAGCCATGCAGCTGGATGAATACCATCACCGTAATCACCGTACTGAACAGTGCGTACAAGCGGAAAATCAGCCCGTGCGACAGGATGGTGACGCTGTTGATGGCTGCCAGGGCAATGATCTTGAACATGTAGAGAAAATCAAACTGGCGATGCGGAAACGCAAACAGCATGCCGCCCCAGGCAACTGCCGCCGCAAATACCGATACATAAAAAGTGCTGAAATATTTTTGCAGCCGGGCCGGGTCAGTCAGCAGGCTGCGCATTTTTCCCAGATGCCACAGCCGCATTAGCTGAATGCCCGCTATCAACAACAGCCAGCAAAAGCCGGTCCAGCCCGGATGGCTGTTCCAGTGCGCCAGGTAGACGGCCAGTGCAACAGCCAGCGACAGCCGGATCGACATGCGCTCCTGTTCGAAATAGTACTGACACAGGCGAACATTGGCCGTTTTCATGCGCTGATTCTTTTTGGCTCAGCGGGCATGGTGCAGCACCTCCCGGTCCATCACAAAAGGCGGCAACAAAATATTCCTGCCGGTGCTTGCCGGGGCCTTGATGGCGGCATCAGCCATCTCCACCGCCAGCGCTGCCATTTTTTCACTATCCTGCACCAGGGTGGCCAGCATTTCACCGTTACGCACGGCCTCCACAATCACCGGGTTGCGGTCTACACCGACAAAGTCATACCGCCCGGCGCGTTGCAACTGGCGTAGTGCCAGCACGGTGGCGGTGGTCGAGGATTCATTGGGGGTGAAAATGGCATCAAAGACGAGCGGCTTGCCGCCCAGATAAGCCATCACTGTCCGCCGCCCCTGACCAATGGCCTGGTCGACTGCCGGGCCATACAACAAGGTGGCACCATCCTTGCGCGCAGCGTCTGCAAAGCTCGCCATGCGCTGCTCGGTGGATGGCACGTGGCCATGATTGGGGAACACCAGAATGCGGCGAATGGCCGGATTGTTTTTTTTCAGCTGCCGCCAGGCCAGCCTGCCAATGGCGGCATTATCGGACGCCACCGAGCCGTACTGGCTGGTCAGCCCAGGATTACGGTCGATCAGCACCACCGGCACCGGCAGAAAACGCAGGATTTCATTGTAGTTATCGATGGTGGCGCTAGGGGCCAGAATGATGGCGCGGCAACGCCGGGCAATGGCGATATTAAGCAGCTGGATCTGCGCAGCATCAATCAGATGCTCGCTATCCACCGCGCCACGGTCATAGATGAAATACCCCCGCCGCTCCCCCTCCTTGGCCACGTTTGCCTGCAAATTTGCCCAGTAATCGCGCCCGCCGCTGGCATAGATAAATGACAGACATTCGCGCGCTTGTGCCAACGTAAGCACACCAAGCAGCACGATACCCAGCAGGCCACACCCCTTCGGCAAACGCCCAAATGCATGATGATGGTTAAACACAAGACTCCTGTGCCTAGTGATTGTTTATCCCGCCTGCTTGTCTTGCACACATTGCAGCAGCATCCCGGTGCGGGCCGTGCAATACGGCTCATCCTGTTTGATAGCTGATATTTTCTCGTCATGCTGACGGTTTTAGCAGCGCTTCCCCTTGCGTCTGCCGTTACAAGGGCTACACTCTTATTGTGCACTGCACAATAAAGAAGGCATCATGACACTGACTTTCAGCCGTCTGCAGGCCACTGCCAGACCGGCCATCCTGGAACACCTGACGGAACTGAGTGCGGATGACCGCTTCACCCGCTTTGGGCTGGAGCTGACCCCACCGGCACTATCCAGCTACGTCGACAGCATCAACTTCAACCGCGACATCGTGATTGGCGCGCATTACCGGGCATTACTGATCGGCGTGGTCCACATCGCTGTTTTTCAACATGAAGCCTACCCTTGCGGTGAGCTGGGCATCAGCGTGGACAGCTTTTGTCAGGGCAAGGGTATTGGCCGCCTGTTGTTTGAACAGGCGCTGGAACACGCCCGCCGCCGCAAGGTAAACCGGCTGCGCATCCAGTATTTACGCCGCAATGGCCGCATGGCCTCGCTCTGCCGTGGACTGAGCACGTATTTTGCGCAGGAAGGCGCAGAAACCGCCTGCCAGATCACCCTGGCCGAGGACGATCCGGCCAATGCCTGCCGCTACGAAATGCTGGATGGCATCGAAGTGTTTCACGCCGATGCCCGCCAACCCCACGGCCATGTGCTGTTCATTCATGGCGTGGCCGGCGATGGCTGGCAATGGCGGGAAAACATCCTGCCCTGGTTTGCTGCACACGGTTTAAGCGGCTCCGCCCTGTCACTGCGCGGTCACGGCGGCAGCGCAGCGCGGCAAAACCAGACACTGCGCGGTTACGAGGAAGATGTTCAACAGGTACTGGCCGCTCTGCCCGGCAAGCCCGGTCTTATCGTCGGCCACTCCATGGGCGGCTTTCTGACGCAGCGCGTACTGGAAGGCAATGACGCGCTACAGCGCGCCAGCCTGATCTGTTCGGTACCGCCGTGGGGTCTGCTGCCTGGAACGCTGGATACGGTAGTGGAGTTCATGGGCGACCCCCTGGGCAAAGCCATTGCCATTCAGGCGGCGGAAGGCAAGCCGGCCTACGTCAACCCGGACAATGTCAGCGCGCAGGTGCAGGTGATCGGTGGCAGCCGTGACAAGCTGATTCCACCAGAAGTTGTTGCCGCCACGGCCCGCTCCTATGACACAACACCGGTGATGATAGAAGATGCTGGCCATGCCGTGATTTCCAGCAGCAAATGGCAAGACGTGGCCGAACAGGTATTGCGCCATCTGCTGGGTAACAGCCCCAGCCCGTAATCACCAGGCCAAGCAGCCAGTCACAAGCTAAGTAGAAGCCCCGATGGCAAGCGCAATGCAAACAGCGTAAGGTGGCCGTTCCTCCTTTGTAGACGACTCTTTTCCCACGCTTGGCGTGGGTTTTCTTTGTCCACGATGCCCGTACTTACCATACACGCCTGCAATAGCCTGCCTGGGCTGGCCTTGCCCGAGTTCGAATCCGTCAGACGACTGCCTGCTGGTGTTTACGATATTGCCGGTCGTTGCACCGGCCCCTGTGGCGGACCGATGTGGGTTCTGCGTCATGGCAACGATGCCTGGTTGCTGGATCAGGCCTTCTACGAATGGCTGCAAGAGCAGCAGGCCCAGCCTGCGCAGCCTTGCCGCGCCTGTCAGCCGGCCTGAACCAGCACCGGTCATGTGGCTGCTAGCGACGAATAGCCAGCACCAGCACACCCACCGCCACCAGCGTAATGCCCAGCCATTCGCGCGGGGCCGGACGCTCACCCAGAAACAGCACGGCAAACACCGCCACCAGTACCAGGCTAAGCTTGTCCACCGGTGCCACCTTGCTGGCTTCGCCCAGTTGCAGGGCGCGGAAATAGCAGGTCCAGGAGGCGCCGGTTGCCAGGCCGGACAGGCCGAGAAACAACCAGGTCTTGCCAGAAAGCTGCAGTGGGTTGCTCCATTTTCCGGTCAGCCAGACAAACAGCGACAGCACCATGGCAATGATGCCGGTACGTATCAGCGTGGCCAGATCAGAATCCACCCCGCGCAACCCCAGCTTGGCCAGAACCGCAGTTAATGCCGCAAATACTGCCGAACACAAGACCCAGACAAACCAGCTTTCCATCGTTGACTTCCTTTGTATGCGTACTATCGGCAGATCAGGCCGCATTCTCTTAGCATGAAATCAGGCGTACAATCAGCCGCTTCTCATTTGCAGAAACCGCTGCTCCCCGCTCCTCTGTCATGACATCTGCAAAAATCGCCGGCCTGTTGGGATTGCTGCTCATGCTGCTTCTGTTGGCCGAACACCATCAGGAAAACAAATTGCCCAACCCGGCACAGCCACGGCTGGTGAAAAACATCCTGCGCGTACGCTAGTCTGCCCGACTCCCCTGCCCGGCCAACCAGCCTTGCTCTGCATCGGCATCGTCCAGCGCCCATAACATACCGACAGTCAGCTCCAGCGGGTCCGCTGCCAGACCAGCCTGGCGATACCCGGCAGCCGTACCACGCTGCAAGGCTTCTGCTGCCAGCGTGATGGACAAATCCTGTGGGATTTCAGCGGCCCCGGTGTGGCATGCATGGGCAGAAAACGAATGCGCCTTGCGACAGCTGGCCGGGCGCAAGGGGTAAATGCTGCACAGGTCATCCTGCAAGAATGCACAAGCCAGCGGAGCAAATGGCGCAGTAGCCGCCTGCATGTGCTGCTGACGCTGCAACAGGCGCTGCCGCACCGCCTGCAGCTGCGGCAACGTAGCCTGGCGCAGATGGCGGGCGATCAGCAGCACTTCAGCCTGACTGGCCTCCACGCGCAGATAGCAACAACGATTGCACGCCGCTTTACAGGCAGGTGCCACACCGCGCTGCTCCGCTTGCATCACAATCTTGTCGATGCCGGCGTGCAGATGGCTGATGAAATGCAAGGCATGCTGCACGCCCGGCCTGGCCTGCAGCTCGGCCTCCACCCGCTGACTGACTTGTCTGATCGAAGCCTGCAAGGCTGCAGACTCTTCCTTGTTCAATGTCACCATCCATGCTCCTGACTGCACTGCGGCTGATTATAGCGCTGCCACAGCAGGCCACTGCCGCCCGCTCAATGCAATGGCTGCCCCACACTGTCCCGCAAGCGCGGCCATGCCAGGGTCAGCAAAATGCCGCGCATCGCCATCAACACCAGTAATGCAGCCCAGATACCGTGATTACCCAGCAGGCGCTGCAGCAGCAACAGCGCAGGCAGGTACACCACAAAGCTCAGCAGCATGCCATTGCGCAGCACGGCGGTACGCATGGCACCCATGAATACGCCATCCCAGAAAAAGGCCCAGATACAGACCGGCGGCAACACCACCAGCCAGATCCAGTACTGTGCTGCCAGTTGCTGCAGCTGCCGGTCCGGTGTCATCCAGGGCAGGTAAACCAGCCCCAGCAAGGCCATGCCCAGCGCCAGCACGCTGCTCCACCCCAGCGACAACCAGGCACAACGCCGCACCACCTGCCGCAGCCCCGCACGGCTTTGCGCACCGATGGCATGCGCACCATGCACCTCGGCTGCCACGGCAAAACCGTCCAGCAAACTCACACACACCATAAAGGCCTGTAACAGCAGCTGATTGGCGGCCAGCGTTAGCGTACCCAGCTGCGCGCCACTGCGCGTCATCAAGGCAAACGCCACTGTCAACAGCAGGGTACGGACCATGATGTCGATATTGGCAGCAAACAGTTGCCGCCAGGCGGCCCGCCCGCCGACGCGAGACAAGGCCTGCTGCCACTGCGGCCACGAGGCCTGACGCAGCATCACCCGCCAGGCCAGCACACTGCCCACCGCCTCGGCAATCGCCGTGGCCCAGCCCGCACCGGCAACCCCCCAGCCCAGTACCGATACCAGCCAGACAGCCAGCAGCGCATTCAGCAGATTCATCAGCAGCTGCAACACCATGACCTGGCGTGACTTGCCCAGCCCCAACAGCCAGGCGAACTGGGCATAGGACAACAAGGTAAACGGCGCAGACCAGATTCGGGCAGAAAAATAATCCTGCGTCAGCCCGGCTACTTCAGCTGGCGGTGCCAGCAGATGCAGGGCCAGCCACAGCAAAGGCTGCTGCAACAACAACAGGCCAAACCCACCCAAGAGCGCGGCCAGCATGGGCCGTAAACCGGCCAGCACCACGGCATCCGGACTGCGCTGCCCGGCAGCCTGTGCCACCAGCCCCGTCGTGGTAAAACGCAGAAAGCTAAAACACCAGTACAGCACGGTGAAAATGCTGCCCCCCACGGCCACGGCCGCCAGCGCCACCGGGCTGCCCAGCCGGCCCAGCACAGCGGTATCCACCAGCCCCATCAATGGTGTTGCCAGTGCCGCCAGCATGACCGGAATGGCAAAGCTGATCAGCTGACGCGTGCGTGGCGGCGAATAGCCGGAAATGGAAATCATCATGAATCTGGCGGACACAAAAATGGCATGGTAGCAAAGCCCGTGCAGCTGCAAAGCAGCATATGCATCGCAATATGAAAAAAGCACCCGCAAGCGGGTGCTTTTTTGCAGGAAACCGGACGCGGAAGAATCAGGCTTTCTTGACGAACTCGGACTTCAAACCCATGGCACCGATGCCATCGATCTTGCAATCGATATCGTGATCACCATCCACCAGGCGGATGTTCTTAACCTTGGTACCCACCTTGACCACCAGTGAAGAGCCCTTCACTTTCAGGTCCTTGATCACGGTAACGGTGTCACCATCCTGCAGCAGATTGCCGTTGGCATCACGCACCTCGCGCCCCTGCTCTTCGCCGGCGGCCTCGGCCTGGGCCGACCATTCATGGGCGCACTCCGGGCAGACCAGCATGGCGCCGTCTTCATAAGTAAATTGGGAACCACACTGGGGGCAATTGGGCAAACCGCTCATGCTATACCTTGCTGTCAATCAGACTGAAGAAGATTCCACCGGCCGCAGACGGTGGCGTAAAGCGCGCTATTGTACGCCAGCATGGCAATAAGTTCACCCACCTGTCTCATGGTTAATCACAAACACTGCCTGTTCAGCGTGCCGCCTGACGGCTAAATGCCCACCGGCCAGCCAGCAAGGTAAAGGTGGCCACCAGTGCCACCAGCACCCAAAAACCATGTGGATGATTGGCCAGCGGCACGCCCCCCACATTCATGCCAAAAAAGCCGGCCACGATATTGATGGGCAAGGCCAGCACCGTCACCATGGTCAGGGTGAACAGGGTACGGTTGGTTTGCTCGTTCAGCTTGGCGGCCAGTTCTTCCTGCAATAGCTTGATGCGCTCCACCAGCGTGGTCAGATCATTCAGCACCAAGGAAAACTCTTCGGTAGATTCACGTAATGCCTGCACATCCGGCTCGGCCAGCCAGATCGGCGGGCGGTTCAGCAGCCGGAACAAAGCCCCCGGTTCCGGGGCCAGCAGACGCTGCATGCGCACCAGCGTACGCCGCATGCTGGACAGCTCTGCACGATGATCCTGCAGCCGCTCAGCCAACAGCCGGTCTTCGATATGATCCACCTTGCAGGTGGTTTCTCGCACAATACTGGCCATGACATCCGCCTGATCCTGCATCAGATGGAACAATAGCGAACGCGCCGAAGGAAACACCTCCCCGGCCTTTACCGCCCCCCGCAGCCGGTCCACCGAACGCAGCGGCCGCACCCGTGCCGTAACCAGCAACCTCGCCCCAGCCGCCACCCACAGGGTGGCCACATCCGCACTCACTACACCAAAACCCAGTGCGACATCATTGATGACCGCCAGCAGCATGCCGTCTGACGGCTCGATGCGGGTGGAGCCGCCACCGGCATGCAGCATTTCATCAAAGCCCTCTGGCAAGTCGAGATTGGCACGCATCCAGCGCTCGCACGCCACATGCGCCAAATTGAAATGCAGCCAGACAAAGCCATCCTCAGCCTGGCTATCCCGCAGGAAATCCAGTGCCTCATCAGACCCGATGGCTTGCCCACACTGATCGGGAGCAAAACGAAAACCACTGATCAAGCCAACCTGATCAGCGCCATAGGTGTTGCTGACAATAGACAGGCTCATTACTTGCAACACTTTCTTGACATCGCCAGTCGACACACTGGCCGCAATGATTTGGATATGGCCAAGCTTAACACTGACCAGCCCTGTTAATTACGACAGTCAGATGACATGGTTTCCATTTGTATTTGCACTACATCTACAAAGTAGTTGGAAACTGGCCAAGGAAATATCTTATGAAGTTGCGGGAAGTAAGACTAATTAGATTGGGACTAAACCGCTTAATCAGCCCATGGTGAATTCATAGACTGTCTCCTGTTCGGTAAACGGACAAATCCACTCAGCCTCATCACCCCGGAGACGCTCATGAAATATGCCGCGCTTGCACTCATCACCACCTTCGTTGCCGGCCCGGTACTGGCCAACAAGCTGCATCAGCAACAGCCCACCGCCAGCGAGGTAAAAGCCTGGCAAGCTGATCACTCCAAAATCAAGCAAAAAGAGCAGAAAAAGAAAAAAACCAAAAAGCACAGCTCTGCTGCAAGCGGCCAGGTGAAGGAAACTGTTGGCGGTCACCAGCACAACAAATAAGCCCTTACCCGCAGGACAGTTGCTGTCGCGGCTGTCCTGCCATCAAGCCGCCCCCCGCCCTCCCGTAGCGGGTTCGTCACCATAAGCAGGCTTGCGGCAGGCTCCGTACCCTTAGTGGCAACACACAATTATTTGATCAAATCTATTGGCAACAGCAGAGAGTCTGGGCTAGAATCATCTGGCATGTGCAAAATATTAAACGAAAAAGTTTAACGAAATGCCACAAACCAGCTACCCAGAATCCTACTACGCCGCCTCCGCCAATCCGGTTCCGTCCCGTCCGGCCCTGCAAGGCGATATCGAAACCGACATCTGCATCATCGGAGCCGGCTACACCGGCCTGTCCACTGCACTCTTCCTGCTGGAAAACGGCTTCAGGGTTACCGTCCTGGAGGCAGCCAGGGTTGGGTTTGGCGCGTCTGGCCGCAACGGTGGCCAAATCGTCAACAGCTACAGCCGCGACATCGACGTGATAGAGCGCAGCGTAGGTGGCAGCCAAGCGCGCCTGCTGGGCGACATGGCATTTGAAGGCGGCCGGATCATCCGCGAGCGCATTGCCAAATACAACATCGATTGCGCCCTGAAAGACGGCGGCGTGTTTGCTGCGCTGAGCGAAAAGCAAATGGGGCATCTGCGATCACAAAAGGCCTTATGGGAACGCTACGGGCACAAGCAGCTGCAACTGCTAGGCAAGGATGACATGCGCAGCATCGTGGCAACCGACCAGTACATCGGCGGCATGCTGGACATGAGCGGCGGCCACATCCACCCGCTGAACCTGGCACTGGGCGAAGCCGCTGCCGTAGAGCAACTGGGCGGGGTTATCTACGAGCAATCCCCGGCCCTGCGCATTACACGCGGCAAACAGCCGGTGGTTACCACACCGCAAGGTCAGGTAAAGGCCAGCTTCCTGGTGGTTGCCGGCAATGCTTACCTGGGCAATCTGCTGCCGGAACTGGCGGCCAAATCCATGCCGTGCGGCACACAAGTCATCACCACCGAACCGCTGGGTGACGAACTGGCCGCCAGCCTGCTGCCCCAGGATTATTGCGTGGAAGACTGCAACTATCTGCTGGACTACTACCGCCTGAGCGAAGACAAGCGGCTGATTTTTGGTGGTGGTGTGGTTTACGGTGCCCGTGATCCGGCCAATATCGAAGCAATCATTCGTCCCAAAATGCTGAAGGTATTCCCGCAACTGGCCAATGTGAAGATTGACTATGCATGGACCGGTAACTTCCTGCTGACACTATCGCGCCTGCCACAAGTTGGCCGCCTTGGCGACAATATTTACTACTCCCAAGGCTGCAGTGGTCATGGCGTTACCTACACCCATCTGGCTGGCAAGGTGATGGCGGAATCGCTGCGTGGTCAGGCCGAGCGGTTTGATGCCTTCGCCACGCTGCCGCACTACCCCTTCCCTGGCGGCAACCTGCTGCGGGTGCCATTCACCGCCATGGGTGCCTGGTATTATTCGATGCGCGACAAACTGGGCGTCTGAGTTATCCGTCATATAGCGTCGGAGCGGCCCGCAGGCACTCCGGCGCACCTTCTATCCTGCAGCACCCCATCGGCACCGGCAGGCATTCAGCCTGCTTTTTACACATCCTTACCCTATTTGCAAAAGCAAACATTTTTTGACCTGTCTTGCCCATCCGGCCAGCGGCGCGCTCGGGGATAATCGTGCGTACCGGCATGTGTCCGTCATGCCATCACCCTCAAGGCAAGCACAGACAAGATGAGCAGCGCATCCATCACCACCACCGCCGGGCCGCTAGACGTGCAGAACATCGTCAGTCAACTGATGACGGTGGAAAAGCAGCCGCTCGCCACCAGTCAGACCAAGCTGAAAACCTTCAACAGCAAGCTCAGCGATATCGGGCAGGTCAGTTCTGCCTTGTCTGGCCTGCAAACCGCAGTCAACGACCTGGCATCGGGCAATTTCCTGCACACCCTGAAAGCCAGCACCTCGGATGCCACCATTGCCACAGTGGATACCAATGGCAGCGGCCTGGCCGGTAACTATCAATTGAATGTGGAAGAGCTGGCCAAGCCACGCCAGCTGGTGTTCGACACTACAGCGGACGGGCAATCCATTACCAGCACCAGCACGGCGCTGGCGAATGCTCCTGATTCACTCACCATTGCGGTGGGAGGCAACAGCACCACCGTGCAGCTGCGCGACCCGGTCAGCACCACGACATCCGACGCCAGCAGTAGCGCTGGCACCCCCACAACACCAGCCAGCGTCTCCCTGCAGGACGTCGCCGACAAGATCAATGCTGCCAATACCGGCGTCAATGCCTCCATCGTGCAGTACAAAGGCAACTATTCACTGGTGATTGCTTCAGCCGAATCGGGCTCGGACAGTGCCTTCAGCATTACCGCTGGCGGCAGCGACAGCAGCCTGACGCCGACTGCTGCCAACACCCTGGCCGGTTTGCAGCAAAGCGACACCGCCATCAGCGAATCCAGCGATGCCAGCGACGCCTCACTCACTGTCAATGGCGTGTATGTATCGTCCAGCAGCAATACCGTCCGCGACGTGATCAATGGTGCCAGCATCAGCCTGCAGAAAGCCGGTGAGGCATCCATCACCATGACGCAGGATAACAGCAGCATTGCCAGCAAACTGCAGGGCTTTGTTGACGCCTACAACAAGGTGCAAAGCGCGCTGGACAATGCGTCAGGCGGCAGCATGAAGGGCGATGCGGCGCTGACCTCCATCCGCAACCAGCTCAGTGCGGTACTGCAAACCCCGGTCAGCGGAGCCGACCCGGTCAGCTCCTACGCCTATTTGTCGCAGGTGGGCATTTCCATTCAAAAGGATGGCACGCTGGCGCTGGACCAGTCCGCCTTCAACAAAGCGCTTAGCAGCAAAGCATCAGCCGTGGGCAATCTGTTTGGCAACAGCAGCAATACCGGCTTTGCCGACCGCTTTAACACCACCATCAACAATTTGCTGGGACCAGCGGGGATCGTCGTGACCAAGCAACATGATTTGAACCAGAACGTAACGGATGAAACCGGCCACCAGACTCAACTGCAAACCAAGATGAGTGACAAACAGGCCAACTATCTGCGCCAGTACACCACGCTGAACGCCACACTGGCCAAGATGCAGCAATCCACCAGCAATCTGTCCGGCCTGATGGCGGGTGTCAGCTCTGCCGGCTCGCCCTCTGGGTCTTCCTGAGCCAGTAATTGGCTGCACGGCCATGCTGACGTCAGCCTGTTTGACGGTTTGTGACAATATTAACAGTTGGCAACATCTTTTAACGGTGATTTGCCATCAAGCTGCCCCCTCTCCCGCCCGATAATGCAGATAGAGCCTGACAGGGTCTGTCTGCTTATCTGCGGACAGCAAGGAGAACAGCATGAGCGCAGCATCCATCACCACTACCGCCGGCCCGCTGGACGTTCAGTCCATCGTCAGCCAACTGATGTCAGTGGAACAACAGCCACTGACTGACAGCCAGAACAAGGTCTCCACGTACAATACCGAGCTGAGCGACATGGGCCAGATCAGCTCCGCCTTGTCCGCACTGCAAACCTCGGTCAGCAGCCTGTCGTCCGGCGCATTTTTGCAAACATTCAAAGCCACCAGCTCGGACAGCACCATTGCATCCGTCAGCACCAGCACCGGGGGGATTGCCGGCAATTACCAGCTGAATGTCAGCAAACTGGCACAGTCGCGCCAGCTGGTATTTGATGAAAACAGCAGCGGACAGGCCATTACCAGTGCCACCACGGCACTGAGCGGCGTCCCCTCTTCGCTCACCTTCAGCGTGGCCGGCACCAACACCACCGTACAGCTGAACAACGGCGGCAGCAGCGGTGAAACCCTGCAAAACATCTCGGATGCCATCAATTCAGCCAATGCCGGGGTCAATGCATCCATCGTGCAGTACAACGGCAATTACTCACTGGTGATTGCTTCGGCCAACTCCGGCTCAGCCAATGCCTTCAGCGTGACGGCAGGCGGCAGCGACAGTGGCAGCACCAGCGGCAATACGCTGGCGGGATTACAACAAAGCAGCACGGCGGCCACCGAATCGTTTGCCGCCAGCGATGCCCTCATGACCGTGAATGGCGTCAATGTGTCATCCAGCAGCAACGCGGTTACCGGGGTAATCAATGGCGCAACGGTCAATCTTGAGAAAACAGGTCAGGTCACCATTGGCATGGCGCAGGACACCTCTGGCATTGCCAGCACCCTGCAAGGTTTTGTTGATGCCTACAACAAGGTGCACAGCACGGTAAACAGCGCATTCAACAGCGATATGAAGGGTGACGATTCGCTGCTGTCCATCCAGGATCAACTCAGCTCGGTATTGCAAACCCAGGTTGCCGGGGTGGATGCCACCACCTCCTTTGCCTACCTGTCGCAAGTGGGTATCTCCCTGCAAAAAGACGGCACGCTGGCACTGGACCAGACCGCCTTCAACAAGGCACTCACCAGCAACCCCAGCGCCGTGGCCAACCTGTTTGGCAACAGCAGCAGCACCGGCTTTGCCGACCGCTTCAACAGCACCATCAACAATCTGCTGGGGCCAACCGGCATTATTGTTACCAAACAGAATGACCTGAACCAGAGCGTTACCGACGAAACCAGCCACCAGACGGAAATCCAGACCAATCTGGATGCCTTGCGCGCGTCTTATCTGCAGCAATACACCACGCTTAACGCCACACTGGCCCAGATGCAGCAATCCACCAGCAACCTCGCCAGCCTACTGGCCTGATAGCCCTCCGGGGACTGGCAGCAAAAACGCCGCTGCGGCATAAGCCGGGCGGCGTTTTTATTGGCGCAGCAGTCAGATCAACCCAGCAGCTGATTGCCATTGATGGCATTCATCAGCGCCAGCCCCCCCAGCACCACAAAAATCAGCGAGGCGACAATATGCACCGCCTTGGTGGGCAGACGGTCGGCAAAGCGGCTACCCAGATAAATGACCGGTACGTTGGCCAGCATCATCCCCAGTGTGGTGCCAGCCACCACCGGCAGAAAATCATGGAAGCGTGCCGCCAGCGCAATAGTCACCACCTGGGTCTTGTCGCCCATTTCCGCCAGAAAGAAGGCAAACACCGTGGTGGCAAACACCCCCATCTGGCGCTTGGGCATGACGATTTCGCCTTCGTCCAGCTTGTCCGGAATCAGAATCCAGCCGGCCATCAGGGCAAAGGAGGCGACAACCGTCCAGTTGAGGATATTGGGACTCAGTGCAGTGGACAGCCAGGCACCCACGCCACCGGCCCCGGCATGATTCACCAGTGTGGCCAGCAAAATACCAAGAATGATGGGAACAGGCTTGCGATAACGCGCAGCCAGGATGAGGGAAAGCAGCTGGGTCTTGTCGCCGATTTCGGCCAGGGCTACGACACCGGTGGATACCAGAAAAGACTGCATCAAGAGTTCTCCATGGCCGGGACGCGAATACGAGTGACCGCAATGCGTCCCGGCCATGCAGAGCATTACGGTCAAAAGTCTCGCCAAGTCTCGGACCACGTGTGCCATGCCGGAACCGGCAAGTCTGTTGACACACGTCCCTCTCGCATTCGGAGGGCGGCTACTCCCTGATGACGGCTGGCATTGTAAACGAGCCATGCCATTTGACAAGCCCCTTGCCCTGATTTTCTGCACCACACCAGCCCAGTCAGCAGGGCTGGTGTGCAGCACAGCACCCGCTAGCGCGCCGCCCAGGCGTTAAAGCGCTGCTCCAGGTTTTCGCCGTGATCCACCCAGAAACTGCTGTCAATCGCCACCCCTTGCTTCAGATTCTGCGGTGCGGTGGGCAGGTTGTGCAGCGTAGCCTTGTCGATCAGCGCCGATGCCTGGCGGTGACTGACGCCGTAGCTGATGCCCTTCACGTATTCAGCCTGTGCACCGGGCTGGCTGACAAAGGCCAGAAACTTGTAAGCGGCATCCAGATTGGCGCTGCCCTTGGGGATGGTCCAGTAGTCGTAATCGTAGATATTGCCGTTCCACACCATTTGCAGCTGCTTGCCACCTTCCTTCTGTGCGGCGCTGATGCGACCGTTATAGGCCGAGCTCATCACCACATCGCCCGCAGCCAGATACTGCGCGGGCTGGGCACCCGCCTCCCACCACTGGATATAAGGCTTGAGCTGATCGAGCTTGGCAAAGGCGCGATTCAAACCTGCCGGGGTATTGAGCACCTTGTACACGTCATGCGGGGCCACGCCGTCGGCCATCAGGGCGATTTCCAGCGTGTACTTGGCCCCTTTGCGCAATGCGCGCTTGCCGGGGTATTTCTTCACATCCCAGAAATCCGCCCAGGAACGTGGCGCGGTTTTCAGCTTGTCGGCGTTATAAGCCAGCACCGTGCTCCAGGCGTAGGCCGCCATGCCGCATGACTGGGCGGCGCCTGGCAATAACTCGGCAGGCTTGATAATGCGGCGGTAGTCCAGCTTTTCGAACATACCTTCTTCGCAACCACGCAGCAAATCTGGCGATTCAACATCCAGCACATCCCAGCTCACCCGCTTGCTGTCCACCATGGAACGCACCCGCGCCATTTCACCGTTGTAATCACCACTCACCACCTTGATGCCGCTGCTGGCAGCAAAGGGCTGGTAATAGGCTTTTTGCTGGGCATCCTTGTTGGCCCCGCCAAACGACACCACGGTCAATTCGGCAGCATGGGAAGTGGCTGACAGCAACAGACAGCCAGCAAAGGCTGCAACACGGCAATGCATGAATGAAGACATGGGGCAATTCCTTCCAGGTGGTTCAGCCAGGTGGGCGGCTGCAAACACACTGTAGGGACAGCACGGTCAATCGGTAAAATAGCTTTACCTTGTCAACTGCATTGGTTTTTGCGATACAGCAACAGCAGGCTCAGCCCAGTCGGCTGATGCGCTGCTCGCACAGGGTGACAAAAGCCTCTGCCCGGCGGGTCAGTCGTAGCTCCTGCGGCCAGGCCAGCACGATATTCAAGGCGGGCACATCCTCCACGATGGGTAGGTATACCAAGGGATCTCCGGCGTAGGAGTGCAGGGTTTGCGGGCGCAAGTTCAGCAAGGCATAGCCGTTGCCCGCTGCCACCAGGCCACGCACCAGTTCAAAATTAACGGTTTTGTGGCGCACACGCGCCCCCAGATTGTGCAGGCGAAACACCGACAGAAAATACTCGCGGCTATGCGGCAAATCCAGCAGCACCATGGGCAGTTCAGCCAGATCCTGCAGCGATACCGCCGCCCGCGAGGCCAAGGGGTGATTGGCAGGCAGCACGGCGTAAGGCAATACGGTTTGCAAAGTTTGCCGGTACAGGCTGGGTGCCAAATCCAGGTCGTACAGCAAGGCCAGCTCGG
Source organism: Aquitalea sp. FG25 (assembly GCF_057809375.1). NCBI lineage: Bacteria > Pseudomonadati > Pseudomonadota > Betaproteobacteria > Neisseriales > Chromobacteriaceae > Aquitalea > Aquitalea sp. FG25. The sequence continues at coordinate 100,394 of NZ_JBMDJV010000007.1, read as the reverse complement.
TCTGGCCGCTCAGCAGCGCCTGCTGCAATTGGCCGGTATCGCCCTCGTGCAACTGCACCGTGATATCCGGGTAGGACTCGCGCATGGCCGCCAGTAAACCAGGCAAAAACAAGGGCGCAATGGTGGTGAAGCAGCCCAGCTGCAACTCACCCTGCAAGGACTGGCTCAATGCGCTGGCATGCAGGCTGAGGTCGTCCGCATGCGCCAGCAGATTGCGCGCCGCCGCAACAAAACTTTGCCCAGCCGGGGTTAGCGACACACCCTTGGCATGATGGCGAATGAAAAACTGCAGGCCAAACTGCTCCTCCAGCTGGGCGATGGCGCTGGAAATCCCCGGCTGCGAGGTATACAGCGCATTGGCCGCCGCCGTGACGCTGCCGTGATCTGCCACTGCCACCAGATAAGCCAGCTGCCGTAGGGTGTATTGCATATTTTTTATCTATCCAGATGAAAAAATAATAATATTTTCGGTATTTAATGTGGCTGCCTACACTCGCCTTGTCAATCAACAACAGCCTTGCCTGCACCGGACTGGCCGGCCTGCTGCTTACAAAGCAAGAACAATACCCAGGCATAGCTGCGCCAGGAGGTAAAATAAGCCGCTGCCAGCACAGCAAGCCCAACCGTCGCACCGCGCATGCCACCGAAAGAAACATGATGGAATCCCTTACCCTGCTCAACACGCTGATCGGTTTTGACACCACCAGCCGCCTCAGCAATCTGCAGCTGATCCGCTTTGTCAAAAACTACCTGGCCGGCTACGGCATCAGCAGCCATATCGTGGAAAACGAAGACGGCAGCAAGGCTAACCTGTACGCCACCATCGGCCCCACCGACCGTCCCGGCGTGATGCTGGCCGGCCACACCGATGTGGTGCCGGTAGATGGCCAGCGCTGGAGCAGTGACCCGTTTGTATTGGATATCCGTGATGAGCGGGCCTATGGCCGTGGCAGCGCCGACATGAAGGGCTTTCTGGCCAGCGTGCTGGCCCAGGTACCACAACTGGCGCAAAGTCAGCTGCACACCCCGGTGCATCTGGCCTTTACCTATGACGAGGAAATCGGCTGCATCGGCGTGCGCCGCCTGCTGGAAGTGCTGGGCGGGCTGCCGGTGTTGCCAGCCATGGGCATTATTGGCGAGCCGACGCAAATGAAGCTGGTGGCCGCTCACAAGGGCAAAACCGCCTGGCGGGTGACGGCGCGTGGTCACGAAGGCCATTCCAGCAACCCGACGGCCGGGGTAAACGCGGTGGAATACGCCGCCGAGCTGGTCAGCTTCATCCGCAGCCTGGCCCGGCAGCGACGCCAGCACGGCCCGTTCGATCCGCTATACGAAGTGCCGTACAGCACCCTGCACGTGGGCACCATGCAAGGCGGCACTGCGCTCAATATCATCCCGGCGCACTGCCAGTTCGACTTTGAAATCCGCCACTTGCCGGAAGACCCGCCGCAAAGCCTGCTGGATGCCATCCGCAACCATGCCCTGCAAGTACTGCAGCCGGAAATGCAGGCGGTTGATCCCGACTGTGGCTTTAGCTTCACGGAAAAAACCAGCTATCCGGGCTTACTTACCCCGCCGGATGCCAGCGTGGTGCGCTTTGTGCAGGGCTTGCTGAACGACCACACCCCGCCGCGCAAGATCGCTTTTGGCACCGAAGGCGGGCTGTTTGCCGAACGCTGCGGCATTCCCACCGTGGTGTGCGGCCCCGGCGATATCGCCCAGGCGCATCAGCCGGACGAATGGCTGGCCCTGGAGCAACTGGCTGCCTGCGACACCTTCCTGTCGCGCCTGAGCGCCCAGCTGGCCAATAGCTGATCCTGTCGCACGCCAGCAACCAGCCCGCCTTTCTGCACAAGGAAGCCGGGCCGGTTGTGCCCAGGAATGGTATCCTCCTGCAGCCTTTGCCGACAGGAAGCACCATGCCCTTCAACCGCACCTTTACGCCGCAAGATCAGGAACCGTCTGCCGAACAGCTGCAGGCCATGCCAGGCAACTTGTTGCTGGAGTTTGGCGCACCCTGGTGTAGTTATTGCCAGGCTGCACAGCCCTTGCTGGCCACCGCCATGCAGCAGCAGCCCGACTTGCCGCACATCAAGATAGAGGACGGCAAAGGCCGTCGCCTGGGTCGCAGCTTCAGGGTCAAGCTGTGGCCCACGCTGGTGCTGTTGCAAGACGGGCAGGAAATTGCCCGGCTGGTGCGGCCCGACAGCCCGCAGGCGGTCGAGCAATTACTGGCCAGCCTGCCCGCCGCAGCACGCACATCATGAATACCGCCCGTCGCCGCTGACCCTGGCCGCTCCGGCGGGCCGCAGCAATCAATGAAAGCCATGCAGTTGAATACCACCCCCATGCAGACGTCCACACCCAACGCGTCCCCGCGCGTGCTGTCGCTCATCCCGCCGATGACGCAGCTCAATACGCCCTATCCCTCCACGGCCTACATCACCGGCTTTCTGCGTAGCCGTCAGATTACCGCCATGCAGGAAGACCTGGCTTTGCAACTGGTATTGCGGCTGTTTTCCGTCACCGGCCTGCAAGCGGTGCGCCAGCAGATTGACGCCATTCCGCCCAAAAAACGCAGTGCGCAACTACACGGCTTTGTCGGCCAGTTTGAGCGCTACCTGGCCACCATCGGCCCGGCCATTGCCTTTTTGCAAGGCCGCGACTCCACCGTGGCCCATCGCATCTGCAGCCGCAGCTTCCTGCCCGAAGGCGAGCGCTTTGCCGCGCTGGAAGTGTATGTCGACCCGGACGATCCTTACGGCGGCGACCCGCTGGCCTGGGCCTTTGGCGCACTGGGTCAGCAGGACCGCGCCCGCCATCTGGCCACGCTGTACCTGAACGATATTGCCGATGTGCTGCGCGAAGCGGTGGATGAGCGTTTTGAATTTGTGCGCTATGCCGAATCGCTGGCCATGAGCCAGCCCACCTTCGACCCACTGGCGCGCGCGCTGGCTGGCAAGCCCACGCTAGTGGATGACATGTTGCAGCAACTGGTGGAAGAAGCCATTGCCCGTCATCAGCCGGATATCGTGCTGCTGTCGGTGCCCTTCCCCGGTTCGGTGTATGCCGCCTTTCGCATTGCCCAGACCATCAAGGCACGCTGGCCTGCCATCCGCACCGTGCTGGGCGGCGGTTTCGTCAATACCGAGCTGCGCGAACTGAAAGAACCACGGGTATTCGACTACTTTGACTTCATCACGCTGGACGATGGCGAAAAGCCCATCCTGGCCTTGCTGGAGCACTTGCAAGGCAAGCGCTCGGTAGCGCGGCTGGTGCGCAGCTTTGTGCGCGAAGACGGCCAGGTGCGCTACATCAATATGATGGAAGCCGACATCCCCTTCGAAGAGGTAGGCACCCCCACCTGGGACGGCCTGCCCATCGACCGTTACCTGTCGCTGCTGGACATGCTCAACCCCATGCACCGGCTATGGAGCGACGGGCGCTGGAACAAGCTGACCGTGGCGCATGGCTGTTACTGGAAAAAGTGCAGCTTCTGTGACGTGACACTGGACTATATCTCGCGCTACGAAACCGCCTCTGCCAGCACGCTGGTGGACCGTATCGAAGCCATCATTGCCGAAACCGGCCAGACCGGCTTCCATTTTGTCGACGAGGCCGCACCACCCAAGATGCTGCGCGCGCTGGCCGAAGAACTGCTGCGCCGCAATGTGTCCATTTCCTGGTGGGGCAATATCCGCTTCGAGAAATCCTTCACGCCCGAGCTATGCCAGTTGCTGGCGGAAAGCGGCTGCATCGCTATTTCCGGCGGGCTGGAAGTGGCCTCGGACCGTCTGCTCAAGCTGATGAAAAAAGGGGTGTCGGTAGAACAGGTAGCGCGGGTGACGCAGGGGTTTACCGAAGCGGGCGTGCTGGTGCATGCCTACCTGATGTACGGCTTTCCCACCCAAACGGTGCAGGACACCGTGGACGCACTGGAATACGTACGCCAGTTGTTTGACACCGGCTGCATCCAGTCCGGTTTTTTCCACCGTTTTGCCTGCACCGTGCACTCGCCAGTGGGCCAAAACCCGGAAGAATACGGCGTTACGCTGCGGCCACTGCCCCCGGTCAGCTTTGCCAAGAATGATGTCGGCTTCATCGACCCCACCGGCACCGACCACGACGCCATGGGCAAGGCGCTGAACAAGGCTTTGTACAACTTCATGCACGGCATCGGGCTGGATCAGGACGTGCGCAACTGGTTTGCTGGCAAGGTGCCCAAGCCACGCGTACCGCGTAATTTCATTGCCCGCGCCCTGGGCTGAAGCTGATTGCAGTCTACAAAGGCCAGGTTGGCGAAAGCGCCTGGCCTGCATGGTTTCTTGTGCACGATACGCCTCTTGGACAGGCAACATGCTGAACGATTGCCAGCAGCCCGGCTCCAAGCTGCTGTTGCAACTGATGCAACATGCCCTGCCTTACCGATTCAGCCCCGTCACGCAAGGAGAAGCGCCATGTCATCCAGCTCGAACAATGCACGGACTCCGCAACAACCCAATCTGGACATCACCCTGAAGTTTCTGCAGGTTTCAATCAACAATATTGAGCAGCTGGTGAATTTTCAGATCAGCACCAGCCGGGAACATCTGGACAACTACGCAAGATCTATCCATGCACTAAGCCAGGCCAGCACCCCGCAGGAGGCACTCAGCCAGATCAGTGACCTGGCCCGGGCCAATGCCAATAAGGCCATGGAAAGCTCTGGCGAATTCTGCGACATCCTGTCCAAAACCCAGGAAGAGCTGCAAGGTTTGGCGCTGGAGCACTTATCCAGCATGCAGCAATCCCTACAGGGCCTGACGAGTTATCTGCAGCAGCCCACCGCAGAAACCAGTCACAAGAAATAAACCGCCCATCAACATACAGCCCGCCATCCTGCCGGATGTGCGGGCTGTACTGTTTCAGCCATCACAATGGGGCCATGCCCACGGTGGCACGATTTCAGTCGTCACCAAAATCTGCCGCAGCCGCCTGCTCTGCCGCCTGTTTTTGTTCCTCGGCCAGTTTTGCCTGCCACTGTTCTTCAGTCAGACCATGGCTGCCATCGCAGTAATCCCTGCGTCCACATCCACAACGGCCAATATCAGCCGGATTTGCCTGTACGCGCATACTTGTCTCCCCTTGAATCCGCCACCGGCAGCCACTGCGAATACAGCAGCAATCCGGCGCGGAGCAGAGACTAACCCGCTTGCGGTCACATTTCAACACTGACCAACGACACGCAGCACCGCCCATCCACTGGCCCAGCAGCAGCCCGCTTCGTCAGCGCCCGGTTTTCAATTGTGTCCACAAGCGGTTTTGCAAGCGCAGGATATCCGTAGGCAATGGCTGCAACAGGAACAGCGTCTGCATTACGGCTGGTGGCGGATAGATGCCAGCATCGCTGGCAATAGCCGGTTTCACCAGTTTGCGCGCCGGAATATTGGGCGTGGGGTAGAACACCTTATTGGTAATGCCAGCCGCCACATCGGGCTGCAAGATGTGGTTGATCCACTGGTGCGCGGCTGCCGGGTTGGGCGCATCTTTCGGAATGGTCATCATGTCCACGGAAAACGGTGCGCCGCTTTTGGGGATGACATAGGCAATCTGGTAATGCTTGCCGGCATCCGCTGCCCGGCGCCGGGCAATGCCGATATCACCCGACCAGCCCACCGCCATGCAGACATCACCATTGGCCAGATCGTTGATATAGCCGGAAGAGTTGAACTGGGTGATATAGGGGCGGATTTTCTTCAGGGTTTCAAACGCCGCCTGATAATCGGCCGGGTTCTTGCTGTTTGGGTCTTTATACAGGTAATGCAGGGTGATGGCAAACACATCGCTGGCCTGATCCAGCATCGACACCCCGCAGCCCTTGAGTTTGCCTACTCTGGCCGGATCAAACAGCAGGTCCCAGCTATCCAGTGCTGCCTCATTGCCCAGCGCGGCTTTTACCTTGGTCAGGTTCAAGCCCAGGCCATCGGTAAACCAGGCATAGGGCACGCCGTATTTGTTGCCGGGGTCGGCGCTGGCCACCATTTTCATCAACTGCGGGTCCAGATTGGCCAGATTGGGCAGCAGCGCCTTGTTCAGCGGCTGATAAATACCGGCAGCCGCCTGGCGTGCCATGTAGTTGGAAGTGGGTACCACCACATCGTAACCGGCACGGCCAGTCAACATCTTGGCCTGCAAGGTGTCATCGCTGTCGTAGACATCGTATTTCACCTTGATGCCGGTCTGTTTTTCGAAGCTGGCAATGGTTTGCTCACCGATGTAATCGGACCAGTTATAAACATGCAGTTCCGCCGCCTGGGCGGTGACGCCAAGGCAACAGAGCGAGACAGAGGCAAGACGGCGCAGGGTGGGTGTGAAGCGCATGATGGTGAAACTCCTGTAGTGCTAACGGGCAACACCCGTCCACCGGCCAGGCTGACCGGTGGCGGGAACAATGGCGCTGTGCTGAAGGAGTGGTCCCGGCAAGGGCTGGCCGCTGAACGGCTCTGAGATAGTGCCGGTGGCAGGGCTTACAACATGCCCAGCTCGCGGGCGGTGCGATCAACTGCCCGCTTGGTTTTGGTGAGCAGCTCGTCAATCTGGCTGCGGCTAATGGCCAGTGCCGGTGCCATGATCATGCGGCCATGGGTGGAGCGGATGATCAGGCCCTCGTCAAAGCCATGGCTGCGGCAGCGCCAGCCAATATCGTCTTCATTGGCAAACAGCTTGCGGCTGGCCTTGTCTTCGCACAGCTGCAAGGCCGCCACCATGCCCGTGCCCTGGATGTCGCCCACCAGCGGGTGGTCGGCAAACACTTCACGCAGACAGCGTTGCAGATAAGGGCCGGTGTCCTGCTTGACGGCAGCCACCATGCTTTCACCCTGCAACACATCCAGGTTGGCCAGCGCCACTGCGGCAGCCACCGGGTGACCGGAATAAGTCAGGCCGTGGGCAAACACCCCGCCCTTGTCGATTAATGCTTCGGCCATGCGCCGCGACAGCACCAGCCCGCCCATCGGGATGTAGCCGGAGGTCAGCCCTTTGGCAATGCTCAAGGTGTCCGGCTGGAAGTCGAAATGCTGGTGGGCAAACCATTCGCCGGTACGGCCAAAGCCGCCAATCACCTCATCAGCACACAGCAGCACATCGTACTGACGGCAAATGCGCTGGATTTCCGGCCAGTAGCTTTCCGGCGGAAAAATCATGCCACCGGCACCCTGGAACGGTTCGGCGACAAAAGCCGCCACCTTGTCCGCGCCCAGTTGCAGGATTTTCTGCTCCAGTGCACGGGCGCACTGCAGGCCGAATTCCGCCGGACTGAGGCTGCCGCCATGGCGATACCAGTCTGGCTCGTCAATGTGCTCAACCCCCGGAATCGGCAGATTGCCCATCTCGTGCATGAAGGCCATGCCGCCCAGCGAGGCACTGCCCACGGTGGAGCCGTGATAGCCATTCTGGCGGCCAATGAAGATTTTCTTGTCCGGCTGGCCCATCACATCCCAGAAGCGGCGCACGGTGCGGATCAGCACCTCATTGGCTTCGGAGCCGGAATTGGTATAAATCACATGGCTGTAACTGCCGGGCAGCAAGGAAAACAGCCGCTCGGACAACTCCACCACCGCCGGGTGGGTGGTGTGGAAAAACATATTGTAGTAACTCAGTTCCTTGAGCTGCCGGGTGGCGGCATCAATCAATTCCTGTCTGCCATAACCGACATTGGTACACCACAGACCGGACATGCCGTCCAGATACTGCTTGCCCTCGCTGTCCCACACATACAGCCCTTCGCCACGGGTGATGACGCGTGCGCCCTCTTCGTTCAAAGCTTTCTGGTCCAGAAAAGCATGAATATGGTGGGCGGCATCCATGGCCTGATAGTCGGCGGTGCTGCGTTTGGCTTGATGATTGTGCATTGAAGTCTCCATGCCGGTGACAACGGCTTACAGGCTGATCCAGGTGGTTTTGAGCTGGCTGAACTTGTCCAGTGCATGCAGTGAGAGGTCGCGGCCAAAGCCGGACTGCTTGCAACCGCCAAACGGCACGCCGGGGTCCAGTGCGTCCACGGTGTTGACTGAAACAGTACCGGCGCGCAAGGCACGTGCCACGCGGTGGGCACGCTGCAGCTGGTCGGTCCATACCGCCGCCGCCAGGCCGTAGATGCTGTCATTGGCCATGGCAATCGCCTCGGCTTCGCTGTCAAAACGCAGCACCGACAACACTGGGCCGAAGATTTCTTCGCGGGCAATGCGCATCTGCGGCGTCACCCCGGCAAACAGGGTGGGTTGCAAATAACAGTCGCTGTCGCCAATGCGCAGCCGCTCGCCACCGGCCAGCAAGCGCGCGCCCTGCTGCACGCCGTCCTCGATAAAACCGTGCACCCGGCGGGTATGCCCGGCATCCACCAGCGTACCCAGCCGTGTGGCCGGGTCCAGCGGATTGCCCGGCTGGTAGTGCGCCATTTCGGCCAGCACCTTTTCAACAAAACAGTCGTGAATGCTGCTTTCCACCAGCAAGCGCGAGCTGGCGGAACACACCTGGCCCTGATTGAAGCAGATGCCGAAGGCCGCCTTGCGCGCCGCCGCATCCAGGTCGGCACAGTCGGCAAACACCAGATTCGGGCTCTTGCCACCACACTCCAGCCACACCATCTTCATATTGGAAGCGGCGGAGTAGGCCAGAAAGCGCTTGCCGATTTCGGTGCTGCCGGTAAACGACAGGCAGTCGATGTCCGGATGCAGACCCAGCGCCTGCCCGGCTTCCTCGCCATAACCGGGCAGTACATTCAGCACCCCATCCGGCAGACCGGCCTCGCTGGCCAACTGCGCCAGACGAATGGCAGATAACGGCGATTGCTCAGCCGGTTTCAGCAGCACGCTATTGCCTGCCGCCAGCGCCGGGGCCACTTTCCAGGCCGCCATGTCCAGCGGGAAATTCCACGGAATCACCGCCGCCACCACACCCACCGGTTCGCGCGTCACCAGCGCCAATGCGTCCGGGCCGCTGGGGGCCACTTCGTCATACAGCTTGTCGCAGGCCTCGGCATACCAGTCGAACAGCGCTGCCGTGGCCGGCACGTCGATATTCAGCGCATCCGAGATGGGCTTGCCCATGTCCAGGCAATCGAGCAAGGCCAGCTCGTCGGCATTGTCGCGCAGCAGTTGCGCCAGCTTTTGCAGCACCGGTTTGCGCTCACGCGGATGACAGCGCGACCAGTCCCCGGCCTCAAAACTGCGCCGCGCAGCGCTCACTGCCAGATCAACATCTGCCTGCGCACAACGCGCCACCATGGCAATGGTTTGACCGGTATGGGGACAGGTACTGGCAAACTGGCGGCCATCCACGGCGTCTTGCAGGCGGCCATCAATATAAGCCTGCGCGGTGGGCTGCAAAGTGCTGGCGCAAGCCGTCCAGAATGACAGATCTTTCGATGACAACATGCTACTCTCCTGTCGGGTTTGGCCAGTCGCAGTACAACAACCGACTGGCATGCAATGGCCACAGTCTAGGCAGGCCACTCCGCCCCGCCCATCGCCTTGATGGGTGAGTACACTCACCCCTTGGGGGTAGCGCCGGGGCAGAACGCTTGCGGCATCATGCAAAGCCATGGCCAATACCGACACAGGAGCAAAAATAGACATGCAGATCGCCGTGAGTGACCTGGCCTTTCATCACCGGCTGGGGAAATTACTGGAACAACTGGGAGAGCCACGCTTCTGGCCGGTGCTGGCCAGCTTTCTGGGGGAAATTGCAGCTTTTGATACCTGGGTGGTGCTGCTGTTTCAGGCCGACCAGCCACCGCTGATTCTGGCTGATCATGCTGCCAATCTGGCAGCAGATGATTTGTTTGCCCACTACCGTGCCGGGCTGTACCGCATCGACCCCTTCTATGCCTTCAGCCAGCAAAACCCGATGCCCGGCCTGTACCGTCTGGATGATGTAGCGCCGGATTCTTTCCGTGACACGGAATACTACCGCCAGTATTTCAGCCGCAATGTGGGCGCGGATGAACTGCAATTCCTGCTGCCGGTTGCCGGACTGGGCGTACTGTCCTTATCCCTGGCCAGCCGCCAGCGCTTCAGCGCTGGCGAAATCGGCAGCTGCCAGCTGTTCAGCCCCTGGCTGCTGCCGCTGATGCGCAAGACACTACAATTTGATGCCTGCCTGATCGAACAGCAGCAGAACAACCCGGCCGAACGCCAGCTCAGGCTGGAAGATGCACTACGCCAGCGCGGCAATCCGCAGCTGACCGAACGTGAAGTGCAAGTCGCCCTGCTGATTCTGGCCGGGCACTCCACCAAGGCCATTGCCCGCGAACTAGGCATTTCACTGGACACTGCCAAGGTGCACCGGCGCAATCTGTACGCCAAGCTAGGCGTCAGCCAGCAAGCCGGCCTGTTTCTGTTGTTTGCTGCACCGGATGGCGCACCCGGCCCGGCACGCACAAGCTAACCGATTGATACCTTTTAAATATCAATCAGTTAGCTCAAAACAAGATAAAAATCGCAGCAAGAATGCCACACTGCAGCCGCCAATTTTCATATTGGCATTGCCAAGTCATTTGAATTTGTACACAATCAATTCACCGCAAGCGAATCAGGGAAAAGCCAAGATGGCACAAGGAGGCAAACGAGACGGCGCCGGACGCAAATCGGCATTTGGTGGCGACAAGACCGTCGCCATGCGGGTTCCGGAACCGTTGCGTCCACTGCTGGAAAGCTGGCTGGCCGAGTACCGCCAGCTGCGCACGGTGCGCACTGCTGACACCCAGGACATCCGCACCCTGTCCGACACCCTCAGCCAGTTGTCGCTGCCGCTGTTTGCCAGCCGGGTACCTGCCGGCTCGCCCGTGGCAGCTGATGACCTGAAAGAAGCCGACATCGATCTGAATGCCCATCTGGTCAGCCACCCCGCCAGCACCTTCATGGTAACGGTGAAAGGCGACTCGATGATCAACGCCGGCATTCACGATGGCGATCTGCTGATTGTGGACCGCGCCCTGCAAGCCCGCAGCGGCAAGGTGGTGGTGGCCGTCATCAATGGCGAACTGACGGTAAAGCGGCTGGAAAAAACGGCAAGCGGATTGTTTCTGATGCCAGAAAACCCAGCCTACTCGCCAATCGAAGTGCCGGAAGAAGCGGCATTGTTTATCTGGGGTGTGGTGACCAACGTCATTCACCCGGTCTCGTAAAGGAGCACATGATGCAAATCGATGAGAGCCTGATCAAGATGAAATTCATGGACTGGCGCCGTCTGCCGCGTGCTTTTCGTGAAGTCCGCGCCGGACAACCGCAAGTGCTGGTATCCCGTACCGGTCGCAGCTACTTTGTGCCGGTGCAGTTCGTCTAGTCCGCGCGTCGGGCAAATTCCACCTTTCGCACCAACACCATCAGACCAGCATGCCTGGTCTGATTTCATTTGGCCTACGGCCTACTCCCCGCGACAGCCCCGCTCTCATCGGCCCGACTTGCGTCACTGGACAGATTGGCTTTGGCCTCACCGGCCAGAACAAAGCAGGCATAAAAAAACCCTCCCACGAGGGGAGGGATTAACAGGGTATCGGGGAAGTGTAACGACCGGAAGCTGAGGGCAGCCGGTCATACAGCACCTGACTCCATACCAAGAGCCAAGCACATGTGCATCGTAGCGCTTGCACCTGGCATTGACTATGGTGGAATTTACTTAGCAGACATATCTCGCATTATATTAAGAATATTCTCAGCTGACGTTTCACGACGTATCACTTCGAAAAAATGCTCTGCTTCGGGATAGGTTTTCTTCAATTGCCCCACCCACTGCTTAAGCCGTGCCGGCGGATAGCGCGACTCCCCGGCCTCGGCAAAACACTGCTGATAGAAGTCTAGCAACCATTCCATCAGTACCGGCCAAGCCATTGGCACCGCAGACTGATTGCCGGCAATGCGCTGTGCCAGATCAGGCGCAGCAATCAGGCCCCGCCCTATCATCACCCGTTCGCAACCGCTTTGCTGGCGAATGGCATGATAATCGGCCACCGTCCATACCTCGCCATTGGCAATTACCGGCACTGCCACATGCTCGCGGATGCGGGCAATCCAGTCCCAGTGGGCTGGCGGCTTATACCCTTCCACCTTGGTACGCGCATGCACCACCAGCTCGGCAGCACCCGCACTGGCCAGCGCGGCCGCACACTCCAGTGCCAGGCTCTTGTCTGCGTAGCCCAGCCGCATCTTGGCCGTTACCGGAATATGGGCTGGTACAGCCGCACGCACCTGCCTGACAATGGCGTGCAGCAACTCCGGCTCGGTCAGCAGTACTGCACCGCCGCGATGGCGGTTGACCGTGGGGGCCGGACAGCCAAAATTCAAATCGACACCCGGCGCGCCCAGGCTGGCCACCTTAGCCGCATTCTCAGCCAGGCAAACCGGATCAGAACCCAGCAACTGCACGCGTACCGTTGTCCCCGCACGGGTCTTGCCGCCATGCAGCAGTTCTGGTGCCAGACGATGAAAGGCACGGGTAGGTAGCAGCACATTGGTGACACGGACAAACTCGGTGACGCACAAGTCGATACCGCCCAAACGGGTCAGTACATCCCGCATGATGGGGTCGACCAGGCCCTCCATCGGTGCCAGCATCAGATTCATGACTTAACCTGCTGAAAAAAGGGCGCTATTGTAGCGGAATCACTGCCCGGGAGCGAATGCATGACCCTGAAAATCAGCCCTGTCACTACCCATCAACTGCAACACTGCCTGCCACTGTTTCAGGCGTATCTGGCTTTCTATGCCGTAGAACAGTCCGATGCCGACTGCCTGGCCTTCCTGCAGGCCCGCTTGCATCATCACGAAGCGCGGCTATGGCTGGCCGAAGATGCGGGCGTGGCGGTTGGCTTTGCCCTGATGTACCCCGGTTTTAATTCGCTTACCCTTAAGCCCAACTGGCTGCTGCATGATCTTTATGTCGCACCGGCGTATCGTGGCAGCGGGGTCAGCCGCCAGCTGCTGCAAGCCTGTCAGGCTCATGTCCTCAACCAGGGCGGCGGTGACATCATGCTGCAGACCGCCCACGACAATACCCGCGCCCAGCGCCTGTACGAAGGCAACGGCTTTGTGCAGGACAAGGCATTCCGGGTGTACTACTGGGACGGCAAGGGTGCTTGACCACGCCCGGCCTTCGCGCCATGCTGGCGACCGTTTTTGACAGCAAGGACCCTATCATGAACATTCCACGCGGCATTTACCGCCATTACCGGGGTAATTTATATGAAGTGCTTGGACTGGGCCTGCACTCTGAAACGCATGAACCCATGGTGGCCTATCGCGCCCTGTATGGTGATTACCAGCTATGGGTACGCCCTGCCGGCATGTTTCTGGAAACCGTGATTCACGAAGGCGAAAGCCGGCCACGCTTCTCCCCGGTCAAGCTGTTTTAGCCGCACAGCCATGCGCATCTACCGTACTGATCAGTTTTCCTTGCCACTGCCTGACAGCCATCGTTTCCCGGCGGAAAAATACCAGCGGCTGGCTGACGCTGTTGCAGGTTTTGCCAGCCATGCAATGGAAACCGCGCCGGCGGCCACGGCCTGGGAACTACAGCAAGCCCACGCAGCAGACTATGTTGCGCAGGTGATGGATGGCAGCCTGCCACCCCGTGCCTGGCGAGAAATTGGCTTCCCATGGTCACCCCAACTGGTGGAACGCTCGCGTCGTTCTGTTGGTGCCACCATTGCTGCCGCACGCAGCGCACTGCTGGATGGTTGTGGCGTCAATCTGGCCGGGGGAACCCACCATGCCTATCACGAAAAGGGCAGTGGATTTTGCGTATTCAACGATGTTGCCGTAGCGTCCCGTCTGTTGCTGCAAGAAGGCTTGGTACGGCGCATTCTGGTGGTTGATCTCGATGTGCATCAGGGCAATGGCACCGCTGCCATCTTTCGTGATGAGCCACGCGTGTTTACCTTTTCCATGCATGGCGAAAAAAACTTCCCTTTCCGCAAGGAAGTCAGTTCACTGGATATCGACCTGCCCGATCACACCGGCGATGCAGACTACCTTGCCCTGCTGCAACAGCATCTGCCTGCCCTGCTATTGCAACACCAGCCGGATATCGTGTTTTATCTGGCTGGTGCCGACCCCTATAAGGGAGACCGACTGGGCAAGCTGGCATTAAGCAAGGCAGGTTTGCTACAGCGCGATCAACTGGTGATGCAGCAAGTCCGCCAGGCGGGTGCCGCCCTGGTCATCACCATGGCCGGTGGCTATGCCAGCGATATCACCGACACGGTCAACATCCAGACCAATACCATCCACGCTGCATGGCAGCTGTATACGGACACAACACCCATGCAGGCCACCACGTCCATCCGGAGCGAACACAATGCATAAGGCCATTCTTGCTGGCGGTTGTTTTTGGTGTACCGAAAGTATTTTCCTGGCACTGAACGGTGTCGAAAAAGTGGTATCCGGCTATATCGGCGGCCACACGGCAGATCCGGACTACCGCAGTGTATGCAGTGGCCAGACCGGGCATGCCGAAGCAGTTGAAATTGCTTTCGATCCCGACATCATCAGCTTCCGCCAATTGCTGCAAGTCTTCTTTGCCACGCACGACCCCACCACCCTTAACCGTCAGGGCTACGATGTGGGCAGCCAATACCGCTCTGCCATCTTTTATCTGGATGCCACCCAGCACGATGCCGCACTGGCAGTCATTGCCGAACTGGAACAACAGCAGGTTTTCCCCTCCCCCATTGTCACCACGCTGGAAGCCGCCAGCCGGTTTTATCCGGCCGAAGGCTACCACCAGCAGTATTTTGCCCTGCACGGAGACGAACCCTACTGCCAGGCAGTCATTCTGCCCAAACAGCACAAGCTGCGACGGGCGTTCGCCGCATGGCTGAAGCAGGACTAAGGCCCCGCTACATGCACCAACGGCAAGCGCACCGCGCCCTGGCAAGGCCATCATCAGCGTTTGATTCGCGCGGCAGAATGACAAGTCGGCATGCCAGCCTGCTTTTATGCTGATAACATTCAGCCTGCAATAACAGGCATACGGCATTGCAAACCAGGCCCAAGCCGGTCGCTTATCCTGTGCAAACCCCGGTCAGACCAACGCCAGACGGGTATCATGATGGCCGGACAAGCAGGCAACACCAAAAAGCTGGAATACCAGCTAGCAGACAATCCACAGGAAGGCCGCTACACCGCAGGCTGCATGGCAGCCGGGCATATGCCCCCGGCCTTCCCGCATTTGGCACACAGACAGCACATGCTGTTGCAGGAGAATACCGCTCATGAAGTACATGATGCCCACCGTTTTCATCGTGGATGATGACCCCGCCGTACGCGACTCACTGGCCCTGCTGATCATGGCCCAGGGCATGCGCACGGTAACTTTCGCCAATGCCATGGAGTTTCTCGAAGGCTATACCGAAGGCGAAGTTGGCTGCCTGGTGCTGGATATCCGCATGCCGCAGATTACCGGCCTTGCCCTGCAGGAAAAGCTGGTGGAACGCGGCCTGAGCATTCCCATTGTCTTCATTACCGGTCATGGCGATATCGAACAATGCCGCCGTGCCTTCCAGTCTGGTGCCATCGACTTCCTGACCAAGCCGATTGACCAGAACCGCCTGATCGACAGCCTGCGCAAAGGCATCCGCATGAGCATCGACCAGTTGCAACAGGACGAAGAAACACAGGAAGTCATGCTGCAGCTGGACCGCATCAGCGGCCGCGAACGTGAAGTACTGGAACTGGTGGCCGACGGGCTGTCCAGCAAGGAAATCGCCCGCCAGCTGGATCTTTCCCCCCGTACTATCGAAGTCCATCGTGCCAACCTGTTCAGCAAGCTTGGCGTCGATTCGCTGGCCGACCTGATCCGCTTTTACCTGAAAGCACTGGAAGCCACCGGGAAAAAACGTAATGACGAGTCTTTTTTGAACGAAACGACCGCAAAGCAGTAGAATCGGCCCCTATGGAACGACTGTTCAAACATGTCTGCCTAGTGGCAAGACACAGCAAACCGCAAGTGGTGGAATCGCTGCGCACTCTGGCCGACCATCTGGCCGCCGCCGGCGTCACCGTATTCGTTGATAAAGAAAGTGCCACCCAGGCTGAAGCCGGGCCGCATCAGCTGATTGAACGCAGCGACATGGGCAAGCTGGCTGACCTGGTCATCGTGCTGGGCGGGGATGGCACCATGCTGTCCATTGCCCGCCAGCTGGCGCCCTATCGTGTGCCACTGGTGGGCATCAACCAGGGCCGGCTAGGCTTCATGACCGACATTCCGCGTCATGAAATGCTGGAGGCCATCGACGCCATTCTGGCTGGCAACTTTGTCCCGGAAAACCGCATCCTGCTGCAGGCATCGGTGATTCGCGAAGACGCCGAAGTGGCCAATGCCCTGGCCTTCAACGACATCGTGTTCAGCCGTGGCGCGGTGGGTTCGATGATCGAATTCGAAGTCTTCATCGACAATCAGTTTGTCTACAGCCAGCGCTCGGACGGTCTGATCGTTGCCACCCCCACCGGCTCCACCGCCTACTCACTGGCCGCTGGCGGCCCTATCCTGCACCCCACGCTGCAAGCGATTGCACTGGTGCCCATCTGCCCGCAGTCACTCAACAACCGCCCGATTGCAGTGAATGACTCCTGCGAGGTTGAATTCATGCTGACACGCGGCCTGGATGCCCGTGTCCACTTTGACGGCCAGTCGCACTGCGATCTGATGGAAATGGACCGTGTGCTGATTCGCCGCTACCGCAACCCGCTGCGCATCCTGCACCCGGTGGGCTACAACTACTACGACATGCTGCGCCACAAGCTCCACTGGGGCGAGCGTCTGCTCTGACACGCAAACACCATGCTGCTATCACTTCTGGTCAAAGACTTCGTCATCGTTGACAGCATTGCGCTGGACTTCGCCACCGGTTTTACCGTGCTCACCGGCGAAACCGGTGCCGGTAAATCCATTTTGCTGGATGCGCTGGGCCTGCTGCTGGGCGATCGCGCCGAAGGCTCGCTGGTGCGCGAAGGGGCCGAACGCGCCGAAATCAGCGCCGAATTCGACAGCCGCCAACGCCCGGAAATCAAGGCCTGGCTGCAAGAAAACGCCCTGTCCGGCGACGACGACATCGTGCTGATCCGCCGCGTACTGGACAAATCCGGCCGCTCGCGCAGCTTTATCAACGGCCAGCCGGCCACGCTGGCCCAGCTCAAGCTGCTGGGTGAGTTTCTGGTGGATATTCACGGTCAGCACGCCCACCAGTCCCTGGTAAAAGCCGAAGCCCAGCGCGAACTGCTGGATGCCTACGCCGGTTGCAGCTCGCTGGCGCGCGAAGTGCATCAGGCCTGGCAGGAATGGCAAGCCGCCCGCAAGGCACGCAGCGATGCCGACAAACTGTCGCGCGAATCCGAAGTGGAACGCGAACGGCTCACATGGCAGATCAACGAACTGACCGAACTGGGCCTGCAACAAGACGAATGGGCCGGCCTCAACCAAAGCCACTCCCGCCTGGCCAATGCCGCCGAGCTGGTGCAAAGCGCCCAGTACGCCGTCGACACCTTGTCCGAGATGGAGGGCAACTGCCTGTCCGTACTCACCCAGGTTCAAACCCGCCTGAGCAAGCTGGCCAACCTCGACCCGCGCCTGGCCGACACCCTGTCCCTGCTGGATTCGGTGGATGCCGAGCTGCGCGAAGTGGTGTACAGCCTGCGCGACTACGCCAGCGACATCGACGAAGACCCCGGCCAGCTGCAACAAGTGGAAAGCCGCATCGACAGCCTGATGAGCATGGCGCGCAAATACCGCGTCCAGCCGCAGGAACTGCCGCTCAAACTGGAAGACTGGCAAGCCCAGCTGGCCACACTGGAAGCCTCCACCGACAGCGAAGCCCTGGCGCTGGCCGAAACCGCCAGCCTGTCGCGCTACCGCACCCTGGCCGAAGCCCTGTCCGGCAAACGTCGTCAGGCCGCCAGCGAACTATCCGCCCGCATCAGCAAGGAAATGCAACAACTGGCGATGAGCAGCGCCCGCTTCGCCATCGAACTGGCCGCCCTGGCCGAACCCGGTGCCCATGGCCTGGAATCCATCGAATACCTGGTGGCTGCCAATGCCGGCACCAGCCTGCGCCCGCTGGCCAAGGTGGCCTCCGGTGGCGAACTCTCCCGCATCAGCCTGGCCATGCAAGTAGTGATCAGCCAGGTGGCCAGCGTCCCCACGCTGATTTTTGACGAAGTGGACGTCGGCATTGGCGGGCGCGTGGCGGAAGTCATCGGCCACATGCTTAAGCAACTGGGTCAACGCTATCAGGTGCTGTGCATCACCCACCTGCCGCAGGTGGCCTCCTGCGGCGAGCAGCATTGGCAAGTCAGCAAGCGCGAAGAAAAGAAACGCGTGGTCAGCCGCATCACCCCGCTGGATGCCGAGCAGCGCGTACTGGAAATCGCCCGCATGCTGGGCGGCGCCGAACTCACCCAAACCACCCGACAGCATGCTGCAGAAATGCTGAAAATGAACCATGCCACCCCCTAGGCAAAACGGCTTGGGGCGGTTATGATTGCGTCCTCTCTCGCCATGGCATCAAACAACAGCCAGCGGCAAGAAACTGCGGAGGTTTGGGTGAGTGGTTTAAACCAGCAGTCTTGAAAACTGCCGACGGGAAACCGTCCGTGGGTTCGAATCCCACAGCCTCCGCCACCTATCTAGCCATCAATTTTGACGAAAACCCTTGAAAAGCAAGGATTCCAGACAGAATTGGTGGCTTTTTTATTGCCTTTTTGCGGCTGGATAGCGCCGTTTTGTGTGGGAGTGCGTAGCACTCTCTGTCCCAAATTTGTCCCAAATTCCACCAGCCCGCGCCTTGCGGGCTTTTTTACTGGAGAGCGCATGACCAAGCCTCATGTAGCGAACGACTCACTGCCCCATAACCCTGACTGCTACGGGCCGGTGATCGCACATGTGCTGGATAGCAAGTTCGACGAAGATGGCGAGAACATGACGGCCCGTTGGTCAGTACGTTTGGCATCTAGATTTCATGCCCGATGCAAGAACGCTTCCATGCTGGCCAGCAGGGCTAGCGGTGTTTCATTCATTGGGTAGTGGCCTGCATTGGCTAACGCTTCGTGACTGGCGTTTGGGTAGCGCTGCATGGTGCTGGCTTGCATCAGAGCACTGTTGAACACCGGGTCGTGCGCCCCGGTAATCAGTTTGAATGGGATGGCCTTGCCTGTTATTTCATGGCTGAAGTCGGTGTGCAGCCAGGCTGCCAGGTATGCCGCGAAGGCCTGCTGGGTAGCGTGCTGCCATGAGTATGCCGCTTTCCATTCCAGCCACTTCCGGGGTAAGCGATGCCCCGTGCTGCGGTCAATGATGGCGATTCGTTTATCCATATTGCTTACTGCGGCGTGCAGCTGGCTGATGGCCAACTCGTCCAGCATGACGCCGCCACAGGGGACCGGGGCAATCCCCACCATCGATATCACCCGTTGCGCTTGCAGGCTGGCGATCCGCTCGATTGCCATTCCCCCCATTGAGTGACCTACCAGGCTGAATCGGTCAAGTTGCAGTGTGTCGGCCAGCGCCAAGGCATCTTGAGCAATTTCATCAATCGTGAAGTTGCCTTTGCTGTCTTGCATGTCGCCATAACCGCAATAGTCCATGAACAGATAGCTGAATGCCTGTTGATCCAGCATGTCCTCCAGTGGTGCAAATGAATGGCGGTCACCAAACCAGCCATGCAGAACGATGACATGGTGCGGCCCATTCCCCACGCGATGATGCGAGTTCGGCATTATTCCCCCGGTGTAAAGTGCATGATGTAAAGCACACAGGGTAAGCGCATGGCGTTTGACCTGCTTTCGCTGCCGGGTCAAATATCATAGAGTTTGGGCATGAGAGATGCCGAACTTGAATTATTGGGTGATGTGCCCCGCGAGGTTGTGGTGATTGAGCGCGCGTTTGCGGCAGGAAGCCACTATCCGGCTCACCGCCACCAGCGCGGGCAGCTGGCTTTTGCCCGGCAGGGTTCCATCAGCGTGATGACCCGCTTCGGGCATTGGCTGGTGCCGCCGGGGCGAGCTGTGTGGGTGCCTGCGGGGGTCGAACACGAAATGCAGATGCTGGGGCCGGTTGTCATGCTCAACACCTTTGTGCGTGTGGATGCGGCGGACAGGGTTGGCCTGGCCACGCACTGCCAGGTGTGTGCGGTCAGCCCATTGCTGCACCAGCTATTGCTGCAGGCGGTTGAACTCCCCCTGGTGTACCCGTTGGAGGGACGTAGCCATCACCTGATGGGCTTGCTGCTTACCGAAATATCGATGGCCACCGTGTTGCCCTTGCATGCCCCACTGCCAGTGCATGCAGGCCTTGCCGAGCTGTGCAAGTCACTACTGGCAGCGCCGACTTTGCTGATGGATACCGATGCCATGGCCGCGCGCCTGGCCATGAGCCGTAGCACTTTTACCCGCTTTTTCAGAAAGGAAACTGGTATCAGTTACATGCAATGGCGGCAGCAGGCTTGCTTGCTGGCCGCCATCAGGCGGCTTGAGGCAGGGCAAAGTGTTACGTCCGTGGCGCTGGAGCTGGGCTATGGCAGCCCGTCCGCATTCACGGCCCTGTTCCGCAAAACGCTTGGAGTGAGTCCGCAGGCTTACGTCAGGATGCAAGCCGACTAGTTCGGCGGCAGTTCGGCCTTTGCGGACAGTCACGGGCAAGAACAACAGGGTGCGCTTCTGTATTGATTGCCGTTGTTAATGCATGGAAAGAAGCCGGGGCAATTCAATGATCAAATCCAGACAATGGCAATACCCAAACCGGCTAAAACATTAAGCCTCGGCCCACGTCATATCACACATGGCCTTGCGGTTAAAAGCTATTCATTCATTGCGCTAACGCAGACTACTGCTCCGGAATGTGCTAGGTGCCATCCCTGCTTGTTTCTTGAAGAATCGACAGAAATAAGCAGGGTCTGAAAATCCTAGCTCATAAGCCAGTTGAGATATTGATGTACTCGTATAAATAAGTTTTCGTCTAGCCTCGAGAAGTAAGCGTTCTTGGATGAAGCTAAAGGCAGACTTGCTGAAACTCTTCTGACTCAAGCGATTGAGTCTGCTTTCAGTTAAATTGAGTTCTGCAGCATAGCGTTCGACAGCCCAGTGCTCGGCATAGTGTGTTTCAACAAGCTCTCGAAATCTTACCATCAAGCCAACGGTCTTTTCATCGGCGTTCATTTCGGTCTGTAGCTGCACTCGCACTAACAAAAGCAGCAGTGCCCTCACCTGCCATACTTGCAAGCGAATGCTCGCAGGACCAGGATCATTAAACTCCGCTTCAATTTGTTCTAGCAGGGCTCGGATACGTGAGGTACTGCAGTTGCCTTCATTTGCCAAAACAATTACATCGGCCCTTCCCTTAAGAATAGAAAACATTTGTGTTCCATCCTCGGCTTCAGCTGCCAGACCTGAAGCGTCAAGCGTAAGGACATAACCCCTGGTCTGTGATTCAAACTTGAAAGCATGAATCACGCCTGGTGGAATAATCACCGCAATTGGAGATACATACTCACCTTCATCACTATCCAGTTGCACCCGCGCACTGCCCGAGAAAACAAATAATAGTTGCAACATGCCCTCGTGGGTGTGGGTGTCTATCTGCCAGTTTCGCGCGGCACTGCGTGTCGATATTTCTTCGATATGGAGATATTCCCGGCAGATGCTGGTGGGCTCTTCTCCATACAAGGAAAATGTAGGTACAAGAATATTCATATTAAAAAAATACCAGGAAAAGAATAAATACAACCTCAATCAAGCTTGTCTGTATAAAAAAAGTACAAGTCTTTGCACTGATTGTCCATTGGTGCATCGGCCTATGAAGACTAGTCTCTCAATTGCCAGGCGCTGGCATCACGGCGAATTGATCCCGTGATCATTCCCTATGTATTTGAGTAGGGAATGCAGCGATTTCAAAAAGGAGACATGAAGTGAGAACAAGCGTTTGCATTATTGGTGGAGGCCCATCCGGCCTTATGCTTTCACAACTTTTGCATCTTAAGGGGATCGACACGATTGTCCTTGAGCGGCAAAGCCGGGAATATGTGCTGCGCCGCATTCGCGCCGGGGTTCTCGAGCACGGTTTTGCGGAGCTGATGCGTGAAGCCCGGTGTGGTGAGCGCATGGACCGCGAGGGTGAAATTCACGATGGCTTTATCATTGCGCACAACGGCACGCAGCGCCGCGTTGATTTGCACAAATATAGTCACGGTAGCTCGGTTGTTGTTTATGGCCAGACTGAGCTGACCCGAGACTTGTACGAAGCGCGTGATCGCATGAATGGTATCGTCATCCATAATGCCGAAGATGTTCAACTTCATGATTTGCTGTCCACCAACCCGCACCTTACTTATCGAATAGGTGACGAAGTTACACGTATTGATTGTGACTACATCATCGGTGCAGACGGTTTTCATGGCGTAAGCCGCAAGTCTATTCCCCACACAGTACTTAAAGAATACGAAAAGGTTTATCCCTTTGGTTGGCTGGGCGTGCTGTCCCGTACCAAGCCAGTTTCGCCGGAGTTGATTTACGCCAAACATGACCGTGGCTTTGCCCTCTGTTCACTTCGCTCGCAGGTGCTTAGTCGTTACTATATTCAGGTACCATTGAGTGACAAGGTTGAGGACTGGTCCGACGATAAATTCTGGGATGAATTAAAACGACGTTTACCGGAGGAGATAGCAGCTAGTCTGATTACCGGCCCTTCGATAGAAAAATCAATCGCTCCGCTGCGCTCTTATGTGGCGGAACCCATGCGTTATGGCAGCCTGTTCCTTGCTGGCGATGCTGCGCATATCGTGCCACCGACAGGTGCACGCGGCCTGAATAGTGCTGCATCAGATATTTACTACCTTTATCACGCGCTGCTTGCACACTACCAAGACAATGACAATACCGGTCTGGATACTTATTCCGAGAAAGCACTGGCACGGGTATGGAAGGCGCAGCGATTCTCCTGGTGGATGACGACAATGCTGCATACCTTTCCGGAAAGTAATTTTTACGATCAGAAATTGCAACAAACCGATCTTGAATACCTGTTTTCCTCCGAGATGGCACAGGGAGCGCTGGCGGAAAACTATGTTGGATTACCGTTCTAGCGCGTGGTAACTGATAATGTGGGTTTAATGGTGTGCAACACTTGCCATTAAACCCACAATTCTTTTCTGTCCCGCCATGAATCGGCTTTTCATGTTTAATCTCCATGGCGGTCTGAATCGGCGCTAAAGTCAGGTGCCACTCAATATCGTGGCACTGGTTTATTCCCTATCCGTCGTGAAAATAAAAAGAGGGGCAGATGCGACAGCATGCCGTATCCACCCCAACTTCCCGGTCATGCTACAAAGTTGCGTGTCCGGGAAGCACAGGAGAAGGGAAATAATGCGCGCCGTACCAGTTCCTCGGCTGAGCCGTCATCGCGCAGCCCAAGACGGCGTGCAATGGCGTCGTCAAGGACAGGATAGCGGCCAAAAACCGCTTCCACCTGTTCTTGCGGGGCATAGTGCACCAGGGCCCGGCCATCGACGCCATACATGGCAGAGAGGGTCTCCACCACTTGCAGCATGGACAGCCTGAGCACCGGCATCGCCCAGGTGCGCTCGGTGTGACCATCGGTGTCCAGCGCCGGGTTCATGCTTACGGCATGCAGCAAATTCTCGGCGCAGCGCCGGGCTGACATCCACCAGGCGGTTGCCTGCGGGCCGACCGGCAGCGTCACCGCTTCGCCAGCGGCCAGGGCATGCATGAGTTCGCTCATGAAGGCCGAGACCAGTCCCGAGGCCACGCGCGGACGCGCCACAATACCCGGCAGCCGCAGCGATCGGCCATCCAGCTGTCCACGGCGCGTTGCGTCGGCCAGCAGGATTTCGCAGGCACGCTTGTGCGCGCCATAGATCAGCGCCGGTCGTGTGGGCGTGGCCGGTGTCACCGGGTCTGGCAAGGGCGTGCCATAAACCGCAATGGTGCTGGCATACACCACCACTGGCGGCCTGGCCGATGCCGCGCGCTCGGCAAGCAGCGATGTAAACAGGTCCAGGGTGGCATCCAGGTTGACGCGGCGGCTCAGGGCCGGATCGGCTTCAGCCGCGCCCCCAGGCAGGGCGGCCAGATGAAAGCACAGATCGGCATTAAAGCGGGCGATACGCGCCTGCACTTGCGCATCCTGCAATTCGCCTTCGATGCGCTCAACCGCGCCGGGCAGCGGTGGCAATTGCCGATCCATCGCCGCCAGGCTAGTGATGCGCTGACTGCCCACCTGCCCTGCCTGCTGCAGCAACTGCAACAGCACGGTGCCGATGAAGCCGCCTGCGCCGGTAACCAGAACCCTCATGACGCCTCCACCACGCGCTGCTGCACCACGCCGAAGGGGCCTGCGCGGCCATCCTCGTAGCAGGCCTGCATGCGTACCTCATCGCCAAAGCGCATGAAGCCGGTGCGGATTTCGCCCAAGTCGATCTTTTCGATCACCCGCCGTTCCGCGATGCAGGCTGAACCCGCCGTGCGCGCCACATTGGACACCGTCCCCGAACCGATGATGCAACCGGCAGTGAGGCGGCGGCTGTGCGCGGCGTGCGCGATCAGCTGGCCGAAAGAGAAGTTCATCTCGCCAGCGTGCGGCTGACCAAAACGCTCGCCATTCCACTGCACATGCAAGGGCATCTGCACGCGCCCATCGCGCCAGGCCTCGCCCAGTTCATCCGGCGTGACGGCAATGGGGGCAAAGGCGGTGGACGGTTTGGCTTGCAGAAAGCCGAAGCCGGTCTTCATTTCATGCGGGCCGAGTGCGCGCAGGCTCCAGTCATTGAGCTGCACCACCAGGCGCACGGCGCGCAATGCGTCTTCCGGCGTAGCACCCATGGCGACCGGGCCGATGACGACGCCGAACTCGCCTTCGAAATCGATGCTCTCCTGCTCGGAGCGCAGCGGCACGTCCTGATACGGGCCGAGGAAGTCATCACTGGCACCCTGGTACATCACCGGAACCGTGTCGAAGTGCGGAATCGGCGGCGTCTTGAAAGCCTCTTCCATCAGACGGCCATGATTCAGAAAGGCCGAGGCGTCCAGCCACTGCGGCGCACGCGGCAGCGGTGCCATGCACTGCTGCGGATCGAAGGCGATGATGCCCTCGGCGCGACCTTCGTTAAGCGCCTGATCCTGCGCCGCCAAAGGTGCCAGCACCTCGTCCCAGCGCACCATGGCATCGATCAGGGTGCGGGCGACCTGTGGCACCGGCAAGGCACTGCGGGCATCGCGGGACACCAGCACCAGCGCGCCATCAGGGGTGCCGTCACGCAGCGTGGCAAACTTCATGCTGCATTCTCCTTGGCCAGTTGGGCGGCAATTGCCGGATCGTATTTGCCATCAACCAGGATGAACAGCATGCGGCAAGGCTGGCCCGAACGATTGGCCCAGGCATGGTTGGTGCCACGCTGCACCACCACGCTGCCGGGTTTCAGGGCGACTTCGCCGCGCTCCAGCACCAGCGTCATCTCACCTTCGATGACGATGCCGTAGTCCACCGATTCGGTGCGGTGCATCAAGGGGTGCGGGGAGTCGGCCTGCACGGTGGAAGCGGCAGCTTCACCGATCTGGCTGAAGGCTTCGTGCATCTTGCTGTTGGCGCTGGCAAGAAACTCTGCGGTATCGGGCGGAATATCGACAAAGCGTATGCGCGTGCCGTGCTCCGGTGGCGAGAGCACCAGTGCACCCAGGGTAGGATCGGCGCCGTTGTCCACGCACGCCGGAGTGGTGCTGGTGCTCCATACCTCATGGAAGAGCGTGCCGGGAATGGCCGCCACCTCCACGATGGTGGGCAGTGGGCCGTCGCTGCTGACGATGGACCGGCCTTGCGCGTCGTGGCCGGTGACGACGCGGTGAATGGGGGGAAAGGACATCATGGGCTCCTGTGAATGGCTTGCTTGAGCGAAAACTGCTGCTGGCAAAGCAGGCATTCAGGGTTCGTCGAAGATTGCCACCGCCCGCGTCCAGCCAGCGCTGGCACCACGGATCTTGTGCGGGAAGCAACTGATGGTGAAGCCATGGCCGGGCAAGGCTTCGAGGTTGTGCAGTTTTTCCAGGTGGCAGTAGCCAATGTCGCGGCCTGCCTTGTGGCCCTCCCAGATCAGCGCCTTGTTGCCGGTTTCGGCCACACGTTGGGCGGTGTAGGAAAACGGCGCGTCCCAGCTCCAGGCATCGGTACCGGTCAGGCGTACCCCGCGTTCCAGCAAATACATGGTGGCTTCGTACCCCATGCCACAACCGGCACCAAGATAGTCGCGCTGACCGTAACGCGAACCGGCACGGGTGTTGACCACCACAATATCCAGCGGCTGCAGCTCGTGACCGATGCGCTTGAGTTCGGCTTCCACATCAGCGGCGGTAGCGACGTAACCATCGGGGAAATGGCGGAAGTCCAGCTTCACACCGGGCTGGAAGCACCACTCCAGCGGCACTTGGTCGATGGTGATGGAGGGTCGCGCACCGCCGTTCTTGGCATCCTGGGTGGAATGAAAATGCCAGGGTGCATCCAGATGGGTGCCGTTATGCGTGGTCAGCGTCACCCATTCGGCTGCTGCGGCCTCGCCGTCGGGATAATCCTCAGGCTGGGTGCCGGGCAGCATGGCCATGAATTCTGGCAGGGTGTCGGCATGGGTCTGGTAGGTGATCTTCGGTGCCAGTGGCGGCGGGTCGGAGAGCACGTCGTTTTCAAGATAGATGGACAAATCGACGAAACGATGATGCCGACGGGCTTGCAAAGATGCGGTCATGCCAGGGCCTCCAGGGATTGAATAGCGGTGCTGCGCGGCAGCCGCGAGAAACAGAACGCTGCAGCCACGCCCAGTACCAGCGTCACCGGCCCCAGGCTGGCATAGCCCCAGCCCTGCACCAGCGTGCCACCGAGGATGGGGCCGATGGCCGCACCGGTCATCAGCATGGCGGGGGTAGCCGCCATGGCACGGCCACTGCGGTCCAGCCGGGCCATCAGGCCGAAGGCAAAGGTGTGGGTGAAGATCATCACGGCGGCAAACACCGACGCCGCCGCCGCATAAGGCGCAAAACGCACAGAGGACATGATCACCACCACCAGCAGGGCCTGTACCAGCGGACCAACCATCAGCACACTGCGGGCGGGCAGGCGTTTTTCCAGCAGCGCGGCCAGGGGGGCAGGTAGCAGATTGACGAAGCCCAGCGCGATGAGTACGCCGGTTACCGCGTGCAGGCCGAAGCCACGATCACTGCCGACGCGCTCCAGAAAACTGAAGGTCATCGATTGCACCAGCCCCATGCAGGCGATGCCGACAATGCCGTACCAAACCTGGCGCGGCAGCGGCTGGCGCGGCTGGGTCACCCGTGGCAGACCGTCGCCCTCTGGACGCGGAAAGGCCAAGGCGCAGGCCAAGGCACCCACGGCCATCACCCCGGCAAACAGATAGAACAGCACCGGGCCGCCCAGGCTGGCGACGACAGGCGGCGCAGCACCGAGAAACAGGATGGCAAACACACCCAGCGCGATGCCCACCAGCGCGAAGCCGCGATGCGGGTTGCTGCCCCTGGCGATGGTGCCGTGCGTCACGCTCAGCGACATCCCGGTGGTGATACCGCATAGCGCATGCAGCGCGGCCAGCAGCAGGTAGTGGTTGGTTTGCGCCGCCACGGCAAACAGCACAGCCGACAGGCTGAAGCCGATGGCGGCCTGCCAGCGCGCCGTATCCGGATTGAAATACGGTGCCAGCACGGCGCTGGCCAGCACGGCCCCGCCCAGGAACAGCGAAGCCAGCAAACCGGCCTGCATGGGGTCGAAGTGGTAATGCGCCACCAGCGTGCCGACCCAGACCGGCAGCGCCACCAGGTCTATCATGCCGGCGCAGTGCGCCAGCATCAGCGCAGCCAGCGCGCGCTTGGAATTGCTTGTGATCATTTTGTCTCCTTGCGCTGTGCGCAAATTGAGAAACACTAATCGTTCAGGTCGTCTGGACAGTCAGATCGGCAGCGCCAGCGCGGCATGCGACTCGCGCATGATGCGGGAGTGCTCGTCCTTGTCGCCGCCCTCGACCTCGATCTCGCCCAGCCGCGCCGAGTTCTCCACCACCATGCGGCAGCGCTCCCAGCGGCGCTCTTCGAAGGCCGACAGGGCCTGCCCCACCTGGCTATGGCGTGCCAGTTCCTCGGCCAGCACCAGCGCGTCTTCAATACCGATGCAGGCACCAGAAGCCAGGTGCGGGGTAGTGGCATGCACGGCGTCACCGATGAGCACCACCCTGCCCTGGTACCACGGACGCGGCAACAGCAGGCCCTCCAGCGGACGGAAGATAATGCGGGCCTTGTCATCGAGCTGTTCGCGAATGGTCTGCAACACCGGTGCGCTGAAGTCTTCCAGCAAGCCGCGCAGATGGCTGACGAAGGTCGCCGGGTCAACGTGGTCATTCACCGGGCGCGGCTCGGTAACGAAGAGATACATCTCGTCCTGGGAAACCGGATTGACGCCCGGCTTGATGCGCGGCCCCAGCCACATGGTGGTCGTGACGATCTCTGGCGGACGCGGCAGCACCGCGCGCCACACCGCCTGGCCGCTGTAGCGGGGCTTGGGAGCGTTGGGGAAAATCTGGGCGCGCAGCTTGGAATAAAGGCCGTCAGCACCGATCACCAGGTCGTAGCGGCGGGTCTGGCCATCGGTGAAGTCCACCTCGACTTGCTCACCGACTTCGCGCAGTGCGGTGAAGGTACAGCCCAGGCGCACGTCGGTTCCCGCTGCGCGGGTGGCATCGGCCAGGATGCGGGCCAGTACCGGTCGCAGGATTGCGCCGCCGCCCGGCACATCGGGTGCGGCCAGACGCGGCGTGGGCAGTTCGGCAACCTGCGGACCGTGCGGCAGGCACAGGCGTACGCCGTCACCGGCTGCGCCTTCACGCAGGAAGGCGTCGAGCACGCCCAGTTGTTTCAAGGCGCGCAGGGTGGCCGGCCCCAGGCTGATGCCGGCGCCATAATTACGCCACTGGGCGTCCAGTTCTACCAATTCGACGTGTGCGCCACGACGGCGCAGGTCGATGGCGGCCGACATGCCGGAAAAACCGCCGCCGATGATGAGGATGCGTTGCGCTGCTAGTGTCATGATGTGTCTCCTTTATTTTCTTGTTGAATTTTTCTTGCACGATTTAAATCTGCTCACCCCCTGCCACATGCAGGCCGCCTGCGTCATCAATGCGCAATGGCACCGGGGTAAGTCTGTCGCCCAAGCAAGGGCCGAGCGTGCACAGCCCGCTGAGCGGATCAAACAGCGCGCCATGCGCGGCACAGACTACATGCTGGCCGCTCATGTCGAGGTAGGCATCGCGCCGCCACGGCAGTGGTGTGCCGTGGTGAGGGCAGGCGTCGCGCCAGGCGCGCACCTGATCGCCCTTGCGCAGCAAAAAGATGGTGGCCAGCCCTGCGCCTTCGGTATCGAAACCGCGCGCGCCGTCCTCGGGTAATTGGCTGATATGGCACAGGTACATGGCCGTCTCCGCACTGCCAGGGTCAATGTGCCGCGCCAGGCGGCGGCGGGCTGCCCGGCGCCCACTTTTCACGGTACTGGAACAAGAACAGTTGCGAGGCATCCGCGCCCATGGGCGCTTCACGCGCGGCCCACTGTTCATCGTGCAGGTCCATATCGGCGTCGTATTCAACATGGCAGCCCAGCGGCGAATTGAAATACCAGAACCAATTGCTGCCAAAGCGATGGCGTCCCGGCCCCCAGAAGCTCTGGTAACCCTTCTCGACAAAGCGGGTCCCGGCCAGCAGCATTTCAGTGGGGCCGCCCATGTGGAAGGTAAAGTGTTCGCAGCCTTTCATGAAGGGTGGCGTCTGGATCATGAACAGAGTGTGGTGATCTTGCGTACCGGCCGGGCGCAGGAAGGGCCCCACACCAATGAAACGGTCGGTGCAGATGAAACCCAGGCGTTGATAAAAAGCCTCGGCCTTGGCGACATCAGGCACGAAATACACCACGTGCGACAGCGTGCGCGGCAGGGCTGGCAAGTCCGCAGGCAAGCCCAATTGGTTGGGTGCGCGCTGGGCGTCGCCGGGGCTGTTGACGCGCTCGGAAGGCAGTGTCAGCTCGCGCCGCACCGTCTGCTGGAAAGCCAGCGCAAAGCCCATGTCATCGACGCAGCGCACCACGCCATCGCGACGGCTGACTTCGCGGTCGCGGCGCAGT
This sequence comes from Aquitalea sp. FG25, assembly GCF_057809375.1. NCBI lineage: Bacteria > Pseudomonadati > Pseudomonadota > Betaproteobacteria > Neisseriales > Chromobacteriaceae > Aquitalea > Aquitalea sp. FG25. Next base: position 70,199 of record NZ_JBMDJV010000007.1, on the reverse strand, counting down.
TCGGCTTCGATGGCGTCCAGCGTGGCGGCATCGGCCACGCCATAGACGGTTTCGCGCAGCAGGCTGGCGGTATCCATGGCCGGTGGCAGGGTGGCGTCGTCCTTGGCGCGCAATACGATGGCGGTACCATCGAGGGCTTCGAAGCGGTCGTCGCCTGCATCTTGCAAGCCGTAGTCGAGCAGGTACTGGCGGCAGGCGGGCAGATCATCCACGCCGAAGACCAGGGCATCGGGGCCAATGATGTTCATCGGTATTTCCTTTGATTGACTGAGTGTTTTCGTATTGCGTTGTGCGGTAGACATCAGGCCTTGGTACGCCCGCCCAGGGTTTCGGCCACCCAGTCGGCGATAACGTGACCGGCATTGATGGAGTTGTCGAAACTGGCGTGCTGTACGCCACCTTCGCGCTCGGTGAAAATCTTCAATTCACGCTTGGGGCTGTTGACCAGTTGTTCGTAGGTGCGCTGCGCCCACTTGAGCGGAATCTGGCTGTCCTTCTCGCCGTGGGTAACCAGAAAAGGCACGCGGATTTTCTCGACCACGCCATCCAGGTGCACGTCCTGGGCAATGCGCATGAAGTCGTCGATGTCCTTGGCGCCCCACACCCAGCACACGTGCTGCCAGTAATGCGGCACCGGGAAGTCGCCCTCCTTTTCCAGTCGGCGCTTCTGCACGTCGCGCCAGTCGTGATTGGCTCCCCACACCACGCCGCAGGCAAAGCGCGGCTCCATGGCCACCACGCGCGGGCAGTAGTAACCGCCCAGCGACACCCCTTCGCAGCCGATGCGTGCCGGGTCCACGTCGTCGCGCTGCTCCAGCCAATCCACCACGTGGCGCGCCCAGTGCTCGGCATCGAAGCGCGCGGTCAGGCCGTGCAGGCGCAGGGCTTCGCCGGTGCCTGGCTGGTCAATCACCAGCGAGGAGACGCCACGCTCGGCCAGCCAGCCGGGCAAGCCGACCATGTATTTCATTTCCTTGGTCGAATCCAGTCCATTGAGCTGAACCAGCACCGGCGCAGGGCCTTCGACCTTGCTGGCGCGGACATACAGCCCGGAAATGACCTTGCCCTCATAAGGAATTTCCACCCGCTCGCAGTTCTCGCCTGACAAGGCAATGCCGCGCTGAAACACTTCCAGGAAGCGCCGGTACAGTTCCAGCCGCCCCGGTGCGCCGTGACCCTGCAGGCGCTCACAGGTCAGCAGATAACTGGCGGCGCGCTTGTACTTGGCACCGGCCGAGAGCAGCCGCCCGCGCCCTTCGTCCTCGGCGGCCAGGCTGCACAATTTTTCCGCCATGTCGGCCCAGGTGGCACGGAAGGCGGCAGTGCCCTCAGCGTCCGGCTGCCTGGCTGCCTCTTGCAAAGGCGCGCACATGGCCTCGATTTCTCCGATACGCGCGCCCATCTCGATGGCGAGATCGACGGAAAGATTCCAGACATAGTTCGTCGGGAAGTAACGGAACATGGTTTGACTCCTTTAATAATGAGTAATGCTGGCGAATGCCGTGTTGATACCGCCTCAGTGCTGCCCGCCCAGCCACAGTGGCATGGCAAAGTTGATCCAGACGGCATTGCTCTTGGCCGTGTTGGCGGCATACAGGCCTTGCTGGTAGTTCATGTTGATGCTGAATCTGCCGGCGTTGTAGGCCACGGTCGGCCCGATGGCGAAGCTGCGCGCGCGGTTGCCGGTGATGCTGCTGCCGTTCTGGCTGTCGTCGGTGAACTGGTTCAGATAGGCACCGGTGGCGCCGATCTTCCACTTGCCAAAGTTCCAGCCACCGATAAATTCAGCCACATAGGCGGAGCCAGAGCGGTAGTGGGTATCGCTGTTCTTGTCATTGAAGAGCAGGCGGTTGGAGATGCCCAGGTCCAGGCCGTTCGGGTCGTTGTGGCGGATGGCCAGCACCGGCTGGTAGGAGTTGTAGCCCACCGCCACGCTGGTGCGGGCAGGATCGTAGGCACCACTCTTGAGGGCGAAGTCCAATCCCCACGTGACATTGGTGTTGGCAGCCACGTCCCAGCGCAGAAACAGCGGTGTGACGGTGACGTTGGAGAGGCCGTTATGGGTTTCGCCCTGCCCCGCCACTTCGGTATGCAGCGAAACAACGGGCAGCACCAGTTGCGAATACACCTTGGCACCCAGAAATTCCACGCCATAGGAAGCCAGCAGACGCGTGGTCAAACTGGAGACGTTGGACTTGAAGGGGATGGGCCGCTTATTGCCCTGGTTGTCGTACAGACCGTTTGCACTGCTGTAGTTGAACTGTTCCACCGCGAATACCCCCGGAATGGGCGGCAAGGCGGCGATGTATTCGGTGGAAGATCCGGTGGGGAATGGCGAAATGCCACCTTCAAAGGCTAGCGCGGATTGCATGCTGCCAGCACCCAAAACGGTCAGGGCAGCATAAGCGGCCAGCCGCCGGGCTGGTACGTGTGTTGTTTTCATTTCTGTCTCCTAGTCTCCTACCTTCCCTGGCTTGTTGTTTCGCCGTTGCGGCGTGTTATGTAAGCCAGGTAGAACAGCAGTGCCTCCAGCACCACCGATTTACCGTGCCGGCCTTTTCTCGTGTTTCTCTGCGAGGCCGTGCAGCGGATGAGTCAACATTAAGATCGGGTTTGATATTGATCAAATGGATTGTTTTGATTCATGCTATGGACGGCATCAATACCTGACCGCACCCAGCAAGCCTGCGCAAGCAGCGCTGGCACCCTACCGGGGAGACTTATCCATGCGCTTCAACAAGCTCGACCTGAATCTGCTGGTCGCTCTGGATGCCCTGCTGACCGAACTCAATATCAGCCGCGCCGCCGAGAAGACCAATCTCAGCCAGTCAGCCATGAGCAATGCCTTGGCCCGCCTGCGCGAATACTTCGATGACGAATTGCTGATCCAGGTCGGACGCCGGATGCAACCCACGCTGCGCGCCGAGGTGCTGCGCGATGCGGTCAACGATGTGCTGCGGCGTATCGAAGGCTCGATCTCGGCCAAGCCGGCCTTTGTTCCAAGCGAATCGAACCGGGAATTCCGCATCTCGGTTTCGGATTTCAGCCTGAGCGTGCTGATCCCGCGCGTGATCGCGCGCGCCCATGCCCAGGGGCCGCGCATCCGCTTTGCGCTGATACCACAGGTGCAGGACCCGACCCGCGCGCTGGACCGCGCAGAGGTGGATTTGCTGGTACTGCCACAGGAATTCTGCACGCCCGACCACCCTGCCGAAGAAGTCTTCCTCGAACGCCATGTGTGCGTGGTGTGGCGCGACAGTGCCTTGGCTGAAGGCGAGCTCACGCTGGAGCGCTACATGAACGCCGGCCACGTGGTGATGGTGCCGCCCGGCACCAATTCCAGCTCGGTGGAAGCATGGATGGCCAACAAACTGGGTTTTGCGCGACGCGTGGAGGTGACCAGTTTCAACTTCGCCTCTTGCGTGGAACTGGTGCAGGGAACGGACCGCATCGCCACCGTGCACAGTCGTCTGGCGCGCAAGCTGGCACCGCAACTGCCGGTGGTATTGAAGGAAAGCCCGCTGCCGCTGGCGCAGATGCACCAGATGATGCAATGGCATCGCTATCGCACCAATGACCCAGGCATAGAATGGTTGCGCCAGGTGCTGCTAGAAAGCGCGCGCGAGATGGAAGAGGACATGGGCTGATAAAGCCGCAGGCTGGCCATGCCCGCAAATGACCCGGCTTTGGGCCGATATGGAATCCAAAAACCACCGCCTGGCCGTGGCGTAACCTTACTGCGGGGCTAACGGCTTGAGCTGGAGCCGGTCAAGTCGTTGCAGCGATTGTTGCATCTGGATAAGGATGACTGTGGCCTGCGTATCCCAATTTGATTTGGGGTGGTTGTTTGGGTTTTGGCAGTTCAGTCCTGGGTAAGCCAGTGGCTGGATCCAGCTTTTTTGCTTTGGCCAGGGCAATCACCAGCTTTTCATCAGGCTTGGCTGGTGGTGTATTTTCCTTCCACTCTTTTTCCCATTCAAAGCTGCCATCCCAAGTGGGGAGCTTGGCTGGTAGCAAGGGGCTGAGTGGGTGGCGCATGTCCTAAACGATTTGCCACCTATCCAGAATACACGCCGCTTTGTTTCAGCCGATACCCAGCTGTCTGGCTGTCCACTGCATGCAGGTGATGCGGTATTGCTTCTGCGGGAATTGAACACCTGTTGCAGCATGGGGTAAGTGCACAGACCCTGGCACAACAATCCTGGCGCCCTTCCCCAAATGCGCGCGTTCCCGAGTTCAATTAACAAGGAGTCAGAATGATTGCTGTCATTTTTGAAGTTGAACTGAGTGCTGATGCACAACCGCGCTACTTGTCTTTGGCTGCTGAACTCAACCCATTGCTGCAAGAAATGGATGGATTCATCTCGATTGAACGCTTTGCAAGCCTGAATCAGCCAGGCAAGCTTCTGTCCTTATCGTTTTGGCGCGACGAAGCCGCTGTTCAACAATGGCCTCAGTTAGCGCAGCACCGCAGCGCACAACAATGGGGTCGGACAGGTATCTTTGCGGATTACCGATTACGGGTGGCTGCAGTCAAACGGGATTATGGTCTGCTTGATAGAGGACAGGCCCCCGTTGATAGATAGCCTGGTATATCACCAGCCCTGAAATGCATCAGTCTGAACATGTGCGTAAAGCAGCCATAGACCGCTATTCAATCGAATAGCGGCTTTGGCCTAACTGCCGCTAACCAGGTGGCCAATGAGAGTGGCTGGGCATAACAACCGGTTTACACAGAACGTCGGACACGTCCTAGGCAGGCGGCGTGAGCAAGGTACCGTTGGCACCGGTCCCGAAAGATCAGGCCTTCTTGCCCTGAAAGCACTCCTGGTATACGCCGACAATCAGCGATAGCATGCCCAGGCACAAGCCACCTACGCCGATACGCGTAAACAATTCGGGTAAAAACGCATGATGTGACGCGGAGCGGCCAATATCAGGTGCGACCAGAAACATGGCAAACCAGGCCAGTGGATAGAAAATGGACAGGCCTATCAGCAGCGCAGTAATCTGCTTGCGCTTTTCAGACATACTGGTCAGCGCGGTCACAATGACCAAACCCAGTGAATAAGCACCGATCCCACCAGCATGGAAGTGCGCACGCTGGACCATGCGCCAAATAATTTCAGCGTCGTTAGGTTTGAATAATGCCGGGTGAGCCGAAATCCCGGCCTGAATGTAATTTTGAAACATGTCCTCGTTCAGTCCGAACAGAGCACCAAAGGCAATATTGATCAAAAGTGTCAACATGGCTAGCGCCAAACCCCATTTGACAGCGGAAAGATTGATCGTACTTTTTTCTTTGTTCATCATTGTTTTCCTGATTTTGCGTACTGGCGAGAACGGTGTTCGATTAAAATTGCAACAATACATACGGTCTCTTGCCGGGGACCGGATACACCCACAAATGCATTTTCCCGTGCAAGTTTTAATCGAAAATTAACCAGTAATTTCGCCCCCCGAAGAACGATCGGAATCAGGTAGTTGTTTGATCAGACGCACCGCAAGTCCCCCCGTTGGACGCGCGTTGAACTCAAGCTGCAAGCCGTGCAATTGCGCCACACGTTTAGCAATCGACAATCCCAGTCCGCTGCCTGTCACAGCTTGGCCGGGAGGACGAAGAAATCTCTCTCCAACTTGTGATAACCAAGCGGGATCAATACCTGGCCCATTATCCAGCACCGTCACCTCGGTTGGCGTCAGCCGCAGCGTGATTTCCACTCCCTCGGGGCCGTATCGCAGCGCATTGTCCAGCAAGTTGCGCAGCAGCAGCCCCAGCAGTGTTTCATCCCCATTGACCGGTAAGGTCTGGCCGTCTTCTACACGCAGGCTCAGGAAACTATCGCGCTGCTCGGCTAACCACGCCACTTCATGCAGGGCCGACTGAACTACGCGCTCCCAGTCTACGGGCTCACACTGCGGTGGAGAGTCCTGCGCATCGAGCCTCGACAAGACCAGCATCTGGGTGACCAGGTGCTCGGCACGCTCGATGCCGCACATCAATTGGGAAAGGGCATGTTGTTGCGCGCCCTCATCGCGAATCATCTTCAGCACTTGGGCCTGGACTTTGAGCGCAGCCAATGGCGATCGCAGCTCGTGTGCGGCATCGGCCGTAAAGCGACGCTCTCGCGCCATGCTCCGGGATATCCGTACAAACAGCGCATTGAGGGTTTCTACAAGTGGTAATACCTCGGTAGGCACTTGCAACGGTAAGGGCGTCATGTCATCTCCGTCTCTATTCACAAGCGAGCGGGTCAAATGTCCTAACGGGGACAGTGCCTTGCCAAGCGCCCAGAGAATGAGCAATAGCATGAAGGGCAAGGCAAGTAACCAGGGTAATGCCTGCGTCAACACGATTTTGGAAGTGACAAACCAGCGTTCATCTAGGCGCTGAACGATCGCCACCCTGGTGGCACCATCCGGTGCGGAGCGGTAATAGACACGCCATTCCTGACCAGAACCGGGGACGATACGATTGGCAAAACCTTCCAGCCCCGGCTCGAACGGTAGGTTCTTGCCCTGTTCGTCACTGAATATACGTTGATGCCGGCTGCCCCAAACGGCAAAACCCAGTTCGCTCACATTGACTGTGCCGTTATTGCCGTTGCCCAGCAGCAAGCGGTCTTGGATAGCCGGACTGGCGGGCGCGGCTGCATTTGACTGGCTCATACGCATGACCTGACGGGAGAAGTCGGCCATCTGCGTATCATAAAGTTCATCCACCTCGTGACGCGTCATCAGGACAGCCATGACACTGGCGGACAACCAGGTCAGCAGGACTACAGGCAGCAGGAAAATGATCAGCCGCCGCCGTAAACCAGTTTGCGACTTCACGGCGCAACTCCTAAGGTATAACCAATGCCACGCAGAGTGCGGATGAAATCGCTCCCCAGTTTCTTGCGCAAGTGATGCACGAACACGGCGATGGAATTGCTTTCCGGCTCCTGATCCCAGGCATAGAGCTTTTGTTCGATCAGTTCACGGGGCAAAATGCGTCCCTTATTGCTGAGCAGAAGTTCCAGCAGCGCAAGCTCGCTAGCGGTCAGGTCAAGTGGATGATCACCCAACCACGCACAACGGGCCACCGGATCCAATACCACGCCGCCATGTGAAAGCATCGGTTGCATCCATCCATGGCGACGGCGTATCAGCGCACGCAGTCGAGCGGCAACCTCCTCGAGCACGAAAGGTTTGACCATATAGTCGTCCGCGCCCATGTCGAGCCCAGATATCCGGTCCGCCATGCCATCTCTTGCGGTCAAAATCAGAACCGGCACAGTGTCCCCTTGTCGTCGCCAAGCAGCTAGCACAGACATGCCGTCCACTCCGGGTAACCCCAGGTCCAGAATTGCTGCATCAAACGGGGCGGAGGCCAACGCCGTCCGCCCCAGCTTGCCATCGCTCAGCCAATCCACGGCAAACCCCATGTGTTCAAGCCCGGCCTTGAGACCATCCCCAATCAAAGAGTCGTCTTCGATAAGTAAAATGCGCATTGAAATCCTTATTGAGAGGGGGGAACCGTGGCAGCGTAATACAAGACATGACTGACGATGATGACCTGTATTAAACCAGTTTCACCTGATTCAATACGGCAAGTACCTGAAGCCTTGCGGCGTGGTCACAGATAGCTTCAAACACAATTGCAAACTGGCCCTGACGATCGGGCGTGTGCGAAATTCTGTGTAAACCGGTCTTGACTACCTTGCGTGCTGACAGACCGGTTTGGCCGACCGACGTATGTTCCGGCTCGTACAGAATGCCTCAGCCGCTCCTGCCATCCTTCTAAAAACGAGAAGAGAGTCACTACGGCTGCAGACCATGCAGATATTCATGCAAGGCTTGGCTGATAATCTTTGACAAGCGTTCACTGCCAGTAGAAACGGATGACTCAGCACGATAAAGCATGAGTCGGATATCTGGCAGTGCAGGCAGATCTTTACGCAGCTGCAGCGTATCCGGCAAACCAGCGGGGGTACGCACCGTCACCCCCAGTCCTGCAGCAACGGCGGCCCAGATCCCACTCAGGCTACTGCTACAAAACGCCTGCCGCCAAGCAAGATTAGCCTGCTCCAACGCGGCACAAGCCGCCGCGCGCATCAAACATGGCGCTTCAAATGCCACCAATGGAATGGTGCTGACCGGCGGGTACTCAACCGGATTAGCTTTGCTGTCTATCCAGCACAGCGGTAGTGTCCCCATCTCTTCCTGATACGGCCATGACTGTCCGCCATCCCAGGCTAATACCAGGTCCAGTTCACCTTTGGTCAATCCATCCAGCAGTTGCTGATTGCGTGCTACTTTTACATCCAGCCGGAACTGCGGATGGGCACGGGAAAATTGCCCAAGAATGGCTGGCAGCAGTGACTCACCAAAATCTTCCTGCATACCAAAACGTATCCAGCCGTGCTCCAGCCCACTGCCTTGAACGGCCTGCACCGCCTCATCATTCAGTGCCAACAGCCGGCGCGCATAGGCCAGCATGACTTCCCCGGCCGGTGTCAGTACCAGCCCCCGACCTGCCTTGCGCATCAAGGGCTGGCCAGCCTGTTCTTCCAGTTTTTTCAGTTGAGCACTGATGGCTGATGTCGATCGGCTCATGTGCTGGGCAGCCATGGCAAAGCTACCCATCTCCACTCCCGCTACAAAGCTGCGCAGTACTTCCAGATCCAGACTGGTACGACTCACAATAACCATCCCGATAAAATGAACAATAAGAAAAAAACATTTTGATTATCAAAACCATTCTGACTGGATAAGCTGGGCTTTGTCAAAACAGGTAATGGAGAAATCATGCCTACCCCCACTTCAACAAGCATGCAGAACATGAGGAATGAGGCTGCAAAGCTAGCCGAAATTACCCAATCGCTATTGTTTGGCGACATTTGGCAACGCACTGAACTGAGCCCGCGTGAGCGCAGCATTGCTACGGTGGCCGCACTCACCGCGCTATACCGCCTAGAGCAGCTGCCTTTTCATTTACAGCTGGCCATGGACAACGGCATCAACCGTGCCGAACTGGGCGAACTCATCACCCATCTGGCCTTTTACGCCGGATGGCCAGCTGCGGCATCTGCCGTGGATCTGCTGGCCAGCATTCCACATGGAAAGTGAGTTCATCATGCCCTATGTCCGTATCGCTCTAGCTGCAGGCAAGCCCTCATCCTGGCTGAGGGCCATCTCTGCCAGCCTGCAAAAAGCACTGGAAGAAAGTTTTGAAGTACCTGTCGGCGACTGTTTTCAGGTGTTTCAGCAATGTCAGGCTGGTGAGTTGGTTTTTGATCGGGAGTACCTGTCAGACGCTCGCAGTGACGATTTCATCCTGTTCCACATTACGGCTGGCCGTGCACGCAGCACTGCCTGCAAACGCACATTTTTTGCAAAGCTGGCAGCGTGCCTGGAGGCAAGCCCCGGCTTGCGCAAGCAAGACATCATGGTGGTGATCACCACTACCGGACTGGAAGACTGGTCATTCGGCAACGGCAAGTCTGCCCTGCCAGAGAACTGTATCTAGGAGAAACTCCATGCTTGCCATGCAATACCGATTTGTCCTGCCAGCCGATTACGACATGGCCATCATCAGGCAGCGAATTCGTGAACGGGGCTATCTGCTGGATGGCTTCCCCCATCTTGAATGGAAGGCATACCTCTGGTCGGAAAAGGCTAGCCAACGCCCAGGCGCGATTAATGCCTATGCCCCGTTTTATCTTTGGCAGGATAACGAGGGAATCAATCAGTTCCTGTCGAGTTCTGGGTTCAGGGCACTGTGCGAGGACTTCGGCAGACCCCGTATCGATATCTGGTCGGTATGGGACTGCATAGGCGGTGACGCCATGTCCTCAGCAACCATTTGCTACCGGCACGCGCAAGCCATTCCACAAGGCCAGTCACTTGACGCCTTACGTCAGCAGGAACAGGAGCTGGCCATCAGGCTGCAGCAGCAAGGTGCTTTATCTGTTGTCAGTGCTTACGATCCACAGCAATGGCAGATGCTGCGTATTTCTACATGGCGTAAAGAGCAGAACAACCTACCGCAGGCCATGCACGGCGATTGCTATCAGATTGGCTACGTTGCGATGAAGTCTTGAGTGTGCAGAATGATCATCTGCGGGGTGGCGCCAAGACGCGCTGCCCAGCACTTGATAGCCCCCAACCTGATGAAACCATTTACCGGACGATTGGGAGTCTCAATCAAACAAGTGTATGTCTATCGGTGGTAGAATATGCACAAAGCATCAATGCCTACCCAAACGTATTGGAATTGTAAAAAGATGGACGTGCTCCAAATTGCACAAGGAGAACTGCAAGCTGCAATCCTCCTTGCTAAGGAAATCTCAGGATTGACGTCGAGTTCCGCAGAAAAGATGAGGCTCGAACTGCTGGAAACCCTTCTGCGCGATGTGTATCAGCAGCTTAATGATGCCCAGTACCAGATCAATGTTATTGAGAGAAATGATCGCATAAGCCTGATCTAACTAGCCCCTAGTTGCAGTCACCAAGCAGTCATTCAATGACATGCAATTACGAGTCCATGACATGAGGTTAACTCCGGCCCCAGTGTGAGTTGTCTCGTAATTCCCCTCCCCCTGGTCCTCTCCTTGTCGGCGGCAGATCGACCTTAGCTGCCGCTGGGAAGTACCCCGCGCAAGGTCTGAAACCTGTCGGCTTGCTACCCGAAGGGATACGCCCTGCCTCATTGGCAGCTTCCCTCACCCGCTTGGGCCGCACCCGACCCAAATCAGACTTGCAAGGCCTATCTGTCTATATCTTGCTTGCTAAGCAGGCATCACCCATACCTGTTTCTCCAGCGCACTCAACCGGCACCAGGCCCAGCTTGTTATCGAAGCCTGGCGAAGGGAATACAACAATGAAAGGCCGAAGAAGGCACTGGGGGTTTGACACCGGCAGCCCATGCCGAATCACTGACGGAGAAATCAGCTAAATTAAGCTTGGACTCTCAAGCCCCCCACTACTGGAAGTGGGGGGGGGGGGAAGCGTCGTCATTATTAAAAATCAACAAAACTCACTACTATCGATTCTCACCAAAATCTAAGGAATCATTCTTTTAAAGATATTTTTCTTTTCCATCATGTAGTGCGCAACACCACCGGCAACATGCAGCCCAATTAACAACGCAAAACAATAAGCCACAATCGAATGTGACAAACCAAAAATCGATGATAGCTCTCTATTTTTTTCGATTAAAGTCGGGAAGTTGACGGTATCAAACAACACCAGATCATGCCCTGCAGCATTGGTCTTCAGCCAGCCCAACAAGGGAACCATAACCATTCCAACATACAGCAGAGAATGCACTATCTTTTCCGCCAAGAACTGTAGCGTCCCAGGCTCATTTACCGAGGCAGGAATTTTTCTACGACTCAAAAACCGGAAAAACAATCTAAACACCGCCAGAACAAGAATCACCATCCCTAGCGTGCGATGCAAATCAAGCAACTCTGTTGCATCATCCAGCATCCACCCAATAATTAGATTGGCACCGATTACCGCTGCAATTAACCAGTGAATAAGTATGATTGCAAATGGATAACGCTCGGAATTTTTCATAGCAACTCCTACTGCAACAGATGACTCCATTGACGCCTACCCCAGTATTAATTTAAATAATTGTGATACTTTTTCTTGATGGGATTGACATTACTCAACGCCAATTTAGCAGCTGATAAATTATTCGCTTTAATCTGAGCATCAACCGCATCAAGTTGAAACTGCAGTTTTTGCATGCCCTCTTTATACAAAGCAGGATCAGCTTTCCACGCTTGCGCATTGGCTAGCTTTGCATCATTTTGAAGTCGTGAAAATTTCTGGGAAAACTCAGGCATTGACTTACTGTCCATCGCCTGCTGCATGGCAATTTTCATATCTTTCATTACTTTCTTTACCTCACCGGCCTGAGCCATGGACATCAAGGAAAGAGATAGCACACTCATGGTGAGCACAGTACATGCTTTTTTCATAAAGGTAGACATTGGATATTCCGCTTGAAAGGGTACGCCCATCCTAAGCGAAGTTTCTTAACCAAAGCTTAAGAACCATGCCCTGCAAAAACAGTAACGGCATTTGTCATATTCAATTAAGCCCACCCATAATCAAAGTCATTTTTTATTTCCCCATCGGGTGCATTACAGCGACTCACGGTAAATGAAATCAAACAATACCCAGCGCTCGCAACTTAGCATCAACATCGATAGTGAACGCTGACAACAGCGCAAGCGACTCGTCAGTCGGGGCTAATCTTGTCTTAGCAAGTGGGCGCCAGCACGCCGCCTACCCCGCGCGGCGCAGTGCGTGTCAACACCACCCAGGCCAGCGCACTAAGCCCGATCGATACCAAGGGGAGTGCTTCCAGGCCCCAGTGCGTCGACACGTAGCCTGCGAGCGCGCCGCCCATGGCGATGCCGACAAAGAGCGCCGACGAATTCAAGGCCAGCACCAGGCCGCGCATATCTGGGCGTAGTTCGACGATGCGGCGCTGCTGCGCGGGCAATAGCACGTCGACGGCAACCGCCCAGGGCAGCAGCGCCAACAGGGCCATGATTAAGCTGCCGGGCGCCAAAAAGAGTGTGGCGAAGCCAAGCACCAGCAGGATCAAGGCAAACTTCACAGACCGCATCGATGACCAGTGCAGAGCGAGGTGTTGCGCCACTCGGTTACCGGCTACGCCGGCCAGGCCATAGATGAACAGGGCAAACGAGATGCTCTGCGCGCCCGCATGGAACTGGTCGCGCAAGATAGGCGTAATCATCGTGTAGGTGGTAAACAGCGAAGCCAGCCCCAGGACCGTGACGGCTAGGCCACCGGCTGTCGGCAGATGGGCGAATACCTCGACAATATGCCGCACCTGCACGGCTTGGCCATGCGATGTGTCGTCGATCAAAACGGCCACCAGGATCGCAGCCAGTACAGCAAGCAACGCAATGGCGCCGAACATGGCGCGCCAACCCAGCGTGGCAGCGCACCACGACGCCAAGGGAACGCCGACCACGGAAGCCATGGTCATGCCCAGGAAGACTACCGCCAGTGCATGGCCCTGGCGCTCGGTTGGTACCAAGGCCACCCCCAGTGCAGACACCATCGGGCTGACCAGGGCCGCCCCGAAACCGGTAAGCACACGAGCCGCAATCAGCAAGGGGTAAGCGGGTGCTGCGGCACAACCCAACAGGCCGGCAGCCATCAGAAGCAAACCAATCAATAGCAGGGTGCGCCGCCGCCCATGGCCGAACAACACTTGCAGTACCGGCGCACCAATAGCAAACGTGACGGCAAATGCCGGCACGAGCAGGGCGACGTGGGCACGCGACAAACCCAATGCGCTTGAGATGGACTGCAGCGCGCCAACGACGGAAAGCGAAGCACAGCCCAGTGCGAAGAAACACAGGCTTAACAGTCTCAAAGACAGCATGGTAGGTAAGCGATTCATGGTGGGGGTCCTCCTGCGTAGTCATCAACGCAGCCATTGTGTTGCTTACCAAGCTATACATAAAATCGATTATTCACATACGAGGTATCCACACCATGGATATGAATCCTGGCGACCTGCCGCTGCTGGTTTCGCTCAACGCGCTGATTGAAGAGTGCAATGTGACACGCGCGGCGGGCCGGCTACATCTGAGCCAACCGGCCATGTCGGCACAGTTGGCGCGGCTGCGCACGCTGTTCGACGATGCCTTGCTGGTTCCATCTGAAAGCGGTCGCGGCATGGTGCCGACACCGCGCGCCCTGGCCCTGGCCGAACCACTGCGCGAGGCGCTGCGCCAGCTTAGGGATGTCGTCGAGACACCTGCTGATTTCAACCCGCTGCGCGCAGAGCGCACTTTTCACATCGCGGCCAACGATAACGCCATCATCATGCTGGGCCTGGAAATGGTGAAGAGAATGGATCAATCCGGCGGCCCGGGTTTGCGGATCGCATTTCACGAACCCACGATCGATCACATTGTCGGCCAGATGGAGCGCGGCGAAATCGACCTCCTGCTGGCTACAACGCGGACGATACCCGGTGCGCTGAAGGCGGTACCGCTGTGTACCGAGCAATACGTCATGGCTCAGCGCAAAGCGCACCCAAGGGGGACGGCGGAGCTGACGCTTGCCAGCTACTGCGCGCAGTCGCACGTGCTGGTGTCGGGCAAGGGCAATTTCAGCAGCTTCATCGACGCACTGCTTGCGCAATCCAATCACCGGCGCAGCGTCGCCGTCTCCATCCCGCACTACAGTCTGGTTCCCGGTCTTCTGACCTGTACCGATCATGTATGCACGCTGCCGATCCGCTTCCTCAATCGCTTTGCAGACCAGCTTGACCTGTTCCCACTGCCCTTTGACTTGCCTGCATTTGCGATTTCGATGGCATGGCATGCCCGTAGCGGCAAGGACCCCGCCTTGATCTGGCTACGAGCGCAGATATCCGCGCTGTCACAGCAGACATTGAACTAGCGAGCACCACGGGGTCTGCCGCTGTTTTTATTCGCATCAGCACGCAGCGGCGCGGGTTGGTGTCCTCTTCGCACGCGTTGGGCGCGAGTGTGGAGTGGTCATGGTTGTGACTCCTGTTTAGAAAGGGATGGATTGGTTAATAGATCAACAGGCTTGGGTAGATGCGATGAGTGCCCCCTGCTGGCGCAGATGTGCCTGGATTCGATCGGTATAGTCTTCGCCCACGGCCTCCCTGACGCTAGTGCGCGCAGCCAGCGCGGAGCGCCAGGCCGAGATACGCGGAAGGCCATCGAAGACTTGCTGAGCGACCGCCGGGTCAATGATTCCGAAGTAGCGGAACAGTGGGGCGTACACCGCATCGACCATGCCAAAGTCCGCACCCGCGAAGTAAGGCCCGCTGCCGAGTTCTGACTCCAGCTTGCCGAGCCGTTCGCGGAAGGTGGCGCGCTTGGTGTCTGCAGTCATGGCGTCGCGTGCGTGGAGGAATTGCCAACCCTCGGTGAAGGTCTGGGTAGCAAACTCGATCCATGCCCGGTGCCGGGCGCGAGACAGCGCATCAACGGGGTACATCGGCGTGCCGTCTTGCGTTTCGTTGAGGTATTCGCAGATGACCACGCTTTCAAAGAGAATCGCTTCTTCCCCGTTAGCCTGGGGCACCTTGAGTAAGGGAACGTTGCCGGTTGGCGAAAGTGCCAGGAACCAGTCTGGCTTGGCGGAGAGGTCAATATTGATTCGATCGAATTCAACGCCCTTCTCAAGAAGTACGATCGCAGCGCGTTGGACGAAGGGACACAGCGGATGGCTTATGAGGGTTAGTGCAGTCATGGTGATGTAAAGCTCTGGCTGGATTGTGGGGGAGGAAACAGGGAACACGGGAGGTGCGTGTCGCTGTTTCCTCTGCTTGGACAGGAGGGCTGTCGCTCAATGCTGAAGCTGATCTTTAGCGCCTCGTTGCCTTAACCAGACATCAAGACGCCTGCACCAACTCCAAGCTTGCGTAATCAACGGTTGAGCAGGCGGCCGCCATCAACAACGATTTCCGATCCAACCGTCCATTGGGACTCGTCGGACGCCAGGTACAGCACCGCCTTGGCCACCTCGTCGGCACTACCAAAACGGCCGAGTGGGATGGTGGCGGCAATGTCCTTGTTCACTTGCTCGCGATAGGCGTCGGGAATACCCAGCTTGTCGTACAGTGGCGTAGCAACCGGACCAGGGCTTACCGCGTTGACACGGATGCCGCGCCCCAGCAACTCAGTCGACAGCGTCTTCGACATGTTCAGGAATGCAGCCTTCGTGGCGGCATAGACGGATGAGCGGTCTGCGCCGGTATGCGCACTGACAGACGTTGTAAGTACGACGGAGGCAGGATTTGCAAAAACCGGAAGCAATGCCTGAAGCAGGAAATACGGCCCCTTGACGTTGATATCGAACGAGCGATCGAACATCTCTTCCGTCCATTCCTCGATGGGCAGCCAGACAGATACACCGGCATTGAGGAAGGCGACGTCAAGCTTGCCATAGTGGTCCTTGACGGTTTGTGCCAGTTCCTTTTGTGCCGTGATGCTGGCCGAGTCGGCGCGCAGAACCAGAACCTCAGACCCCAGCTCGGCCTGGGCCTTTGCGATCGAATCGGGACTCACACCCGTGACGATAACGCGGGCACCTTCAGCCAGAAACTGCTTTGCGGTTTCCAGACCGATGCCGATGGTGCCGCCAGTGATGAGAGTACGTTTACCTTGCAAGCGTGACATGGAGTTCTCCTGTGAGTGACAACCAACCGTGGTTGACGAGGAGAAGTGTGCAGTCATGCGAATGAAACGATAAGATGGCACTTTTGAATATATTTCATGCTGCCAGTGCATGAATAGGGGGCGCATGGACCGATTTCTCTTGATGACATGCTTTGCGCGCGCCGTAGAGACCGGTAGCTTTTCTGCCGCAGCGCGCGATCTGGGCCTGGGGCAACCAAACGTCAGTCGCTACGTGGCAGCGCTGGAAGATCATCTGCAAACGCGGCTGCTACATCGATCAACACGCAAGCTGTCTTTGACGCCTGAAGGGGAACGTTACTATGCAGATATTCGGCGAATTTTAGATGCGGTGGACGAGTCCGAATCGTCTTTCAGGAACATCGTTGAGCCATCGGGGCTGCTGCGGGTAGCCTGTCCGACAGCGCTTGCCCACGCGTTTGTATTGCCGTACGTACCGATGTTTTTGGAACGGTACCCCCAATTGACCTTGGATCTTCAGCTCAACGATCGCTATGTAGACCTCGTCAATGAAGGGACCGAACTCGCCATCCGCATCGGACACCTGGAGGACAGTACACTACGCGCCCGACGCATAGGATCGTACGACCGCGTCTTTGTTGCCAGTGAAGATTATCTGGAGAAACGCGGGGTTCCGCAGACACCTGAAGACCTGCGCAACCACGACTGCGTGATCTACACACTACTGTCTTCCGGTGCGATTTGGCGCTTTCGTGACATTGAAATTCCAGTCTCCGGCAAGTTTCGCGTGAACTCACCAGACGCGGTTAGCACAGCGGTCACCGCCGGTCTGGGGGTTGGGCATGGACCGGCATGGCTGTTTGATGAAGGAATAAAGAGCGGTCGCTTGAAGTTCATTCTAACGGGATATTCTGCTCCGGCCGTCCCCGTCCAGATCGTTTATGTTGCAAACAGACTTCTGCCAACACGAGCGACGGTGTTCATGGACTTCATTGCGGACGTGTTTTCACGCATCCCCAGTTTCAATCAGGCTATTTCCTTGTCAAAGCCCTAGTGGATTGATGGCTGCCAACAACTCAGGTACAGCCTGCAGCGCAGTCCCGCTCTCCGTAGACAGCGGGACTGCGCAGACGGCTTTCACGCTTCAACGGCAGGCGCCAAGCCCCGAGCTTCGTGAAGAATCCATTGCGCAAACGCTTGTAGTGGCCCTCCACTTAACGCGATCGGCTCAGGAAGAACGAGGCAGAAGTTTTTGCTAATCGTTTTGCCGTCCGGCCAGGGCGCGACCAAACGGCCTTGTTCAAGCTCTTCCATGACGTAAAGACGTGGCACCAATGCCACCCCCAAGCCGGCTAGTGCCGCCTCAATCAGCATGGCGTGGAGGTCGTAACGCGCCCCCACCGCCGAATTGGTCAGCATGATGCCGACCTCTTGCGCATAAGCCTGCCATGCGTCCGGATTTTGTCGCCGATGAAGGCGTGGCAATTCATCTAGCGATATGCCCGCGTCGGCTTCTGCAAGCAGCACCGGACTACAAACCGGCACGAGCACCTCCTCCAGCAGGTGATGTAGATGCATACCCGCCCACGCTGGATGCGCAAAATGGATTGCTGCATCGAAACCACTACCCGCCAGAATGAAGGGCTCCATGCGCTCGGCAATATGTACGGTAATGTTTGGATGCTGATGTTGAAAGCGTTTCAGCCGAGGAATCAGCCAACGTGTGGCAAAGGTCGGAATTGCGGCAATATCAATGCTGCCGCCCTCGATGGGCTGCTCCATCAGATAGAGGCTATCCCGTTCCAGCCGATCCAGAGTTTCCCGAACCTGCGCCGCGTATCGCTTGCCGTTAGGCGCAAGACGGACCCGATTTCCCACGCGCTCGAACAGCGCAACACCCAAAAACGCCTCCAATCGACCGATCTGACGGCTGACGGCACCCTCGGTCAGCGCTAATTCCTCAGCCGCGCGGGCGAAGCTGCCGTGTCGAGCCGCAGCCTCAAAAGCCTGGAGCGCGGAATTGCTTGGAATCTTACGTCGCATTCGAGTCTCGCTAATGGGTATGTATTCAATGCCAGCTTGAGCAAATGTCACTAAAGGCTGACTTTATATCGCTATATGAACGCAGATTGTCCGCTTAGCATTACGTTACAGCAAGTTCCCACCTTCTCTAAGGACAATCTGATGATCTACACCGTGGAATGCAGCTTCACCGACCCCATCAGCGAAGCCGAATGGAACAACTTCTACAGCCTTGAAAAACTACCCGCGCTCATCTCGGTGACAGGCTTTCACACATCGCAGCGCTTCAAGGCCTTAAGCAAGGATTGCCCGATCTACCTGGCCGTCCACACCATTGAAAATCTCGACGTGCTGACTGGAGAGGAATATCGCCAGAAAGGCGGCGGCAATTTTGCAAGGTGGCAGCAATACATCACCGACTGGCACCGAAATCTCTATAGCGATATTGGCCTTGCGCCTGCGGTTAATGCAGACGAACTTCTCGTGCTGTGTGCTGGCGGCCCCGAACCGCTGATCCAGATAGGCCTCACGCCCTTGGCCATGCGCGCTGTTGCGCTGGAGAAGTTTCCGGAACGCCGTTGGCTCGCAAGACTGCCTCGGCAAAACACACTACTTGTCGAGAGCCTGCCAGAAGGCGTCCATCTCTACGCGCCAATGACGGAACAACTGACGCGCTCCTGCACCGTTTCCACCGAACAGGAAGAATAGGCCCGCGATGCCAAATGTCACTTTCTATCTTCCTACGGGACAAATGCCACCTGATACAAGGCTTGCCGAGCTTTCCAGCGACTGTGTTGAACTCTGTACGCGCATTCTTGGCGCTGCACTGGAAAACGTTCATGTCATCCATGTCGCGGTTCGGCATGGGTACGGACAAGCTGTCTTTGCGGAAATCCAATATCGCCTTGAGACATTTCGCACGCCCCCATTAATGAATCAGTTTACGCAAGCCCTGGACGACGCCATCGCGCGCCACACCGGTCTCACGGCGCGCATCCGTTGCTTTGGGTATGCCGCATCGGACATTCACGCCCGAAATTAGCAAGTTTTCTGGAGAAAAATTGTGTCCATCTTTACCTTTCCAAGTCAGCGAATCGGGGATTTCACGATTACCGCAATCAGCGACGGCTACCTCAGCGCCAGCCTGGACTTTCTCTCGAATATCGCCCCGTCAGAGGCCTCCAGAATGCAAAGCGATGCCGGACAGCAGGAACCTTCCGCCGTGCACATCAATTGCTACTTGGTACGCGGCGCGGGTCGCACAATTCTCATTGACGGTGGGGCTGGAGGCATCAAGCAATGGGGTGGGCAGCTGAGAACCAATTTATCGCTGGCAGGCGTTGAGCCCGCCGGGATCGACACCATCCTGCTGACGCATGCGCATCCCGACCACGTTGGAGGACTCGTGGACACCAGCGGACACATTACCTTTCCGAATGCGGAACTTGTTGTTCATCAGCGAGAGCTCGAATTTTGGCAGGATGATGGCAATCTAAGCCGCTCCAGCGCGCGTGCGCGCGGTAACTTCCTGATCGCGCGTCAAGTGTTCGACGGCTACCGCGACCAGCTCCGTCCTTTCGATGGCGGCGACGTGCTACCTGGTATCAAAGCAATGCCGCTACCGGGACACACCGATGGGCACGCCGGATATCTTCTCGAATCTCATGATCAAGGCGTGCTTGTCTGGGGAGATATTGTTCATTTCCCTCACATCCAGATTGAGCGGCCAGAGGTATCGATTGCATTCGATCAGGATCCATCCCTGGCCGCCATTACCCGATCACGGCTTCTGGACCTGGTGAGTTCTGAGGGGCTTTTGATCGCCGGCATGCATTTGGGGGAACTTGGCTTCGCACGAATAAAGCAAATGCGCGGAAGCTACGGTCTGCTTTACGAGGGCGAAGCATGAGGTCGCGCATGGCACTGGCCGATTCCAGCCTCTGAAAAATGAAAAACCGGACCTCTATCCGAAAACTGGGTAGATGTCCGCTCAGGCCGAACGACCGCCGAAGTTAGCCCTACGCCAGATAGTCTGGCCAAGCCAGCCCATGGCTAGTTCAATGAAAACGGCTGTTTCACCCATTTCACCAATCTAAACAGCCATTCGTATCTGGATGATCGGGCCGAATATGCTTCGGCCTCTAGCTGCTTTCGCTTTGCACTCTTTGCGGACCTAGCCAGATTTGGACAGCGGTCGCTCAGGAAGGTAGCGCAAACCGGTGCCACGCGGTTTTAACTCGTAGCGTCCAGCAACTGCCGGCTTAGGCAGGACGCCTGCGGGGGCGTTTTCTCAGCAAGCGGCTCCCTGTCGCTCACTGAAAGTGCGCCCCAGGGGGACGGTCGCAGCGGCCTGCTGGCGGGGGCGCAATCGGACAGGCCCGGTTTTGCTAGGCCGGACCAGCCTGCGTCGCCGCCAGGAATCGCGACGCATAGCGGGCCGGAATATCCGACTGGGCGAACAACTCAAACAGCTCGACGTCAAGGTGCCCTCCTCTTGCCATATGCCGCATGATGTCCAGGGATTCATCTGCGCTTTTCCCCTGTTTATAGGGGCGGTCGGTTGCCGTCAGTGCTTCAAATACGTCGGCAATGGCCATCATGCGCGCGGGGATGCTCATGGACGCGGCCGGGATGGATTTGGGATAACCCTTGCTATCAATCCGCTCGTGGTGACCGCCGGCTATTTCCGGCACGGCCTTCAAGTGTCGGGGAAAAGGCATGGCTTCCAGCATCTTGATGGTCAGTACGATGTGCTCGTTGATCTTGTAACGTTCTTCGTCGGTCAATGTACCTCGTTGGATAGATAGGTTCTTGATTTCGCCACGGTCGTAGAGCAGTTCTGGCACTTGCATCCGGAATCCCCACGGGTTGTCATCGGCAAAAGATTGCCCCTGCGGACGCGCAATTCGATGCTCGGGTTTGTCGCTGAGCAGATATTCCCGGGCTGGCAATGATTCGCTGCTTCTGCCGCAACGGCGGCGCATTTCATCGTGCGACAGGCCGAGGCTGTCGTCGATGGTCCGTGTCCAGGTTCTTGCCGCGATCTGCCTGATGCGTGCGATTGCATCCTCTGACATATATTCACTGCCCAGATTACACTCGGCGACAAACGCAAAATCCTCATCCAGGGCTTTCAATTCGACGGCGAGTTGCTCGGCTTCCATGGCAGGCAGTCCTTGCGGGTATGCCGCTTTCCAGTGACTCAGCTCCGCCTCGCGTTTACATACCTCGAAACGCGTCCGGATTTCGTGAATCCGGTCGTACAGCGTTTCCAGTTTGGTTGCCTTGTCGACAACATATTCGGGGGTGACCACCTTGCCGCAGTCGTGCAACCATGCCGCAATGTGCACGGCTTCGCGCATCTCGTCGTCGATGTTGAAGTTGGCAACGCAGGGGGCATCGCTGTTGCCGGCCAGTTCAACCAACCATTCCGTCAGGATGGGAACACGGTGACAGTGGCCGCCCGTATGCGGGCTTTTGGCATCCACTGCTTCTGCCAGCAACTGGATGAAAGATTCAAACAGCCGCTTTTGCTGAACAACCAATTCTCGTGATTCCAGCGTCAAGGCAGCAAAACCGGAAAGCGCTTCGACAAAACTGCGGTGATGTTCGCTGAATGCTTGCTGGCGCTCAATAATGAGCAGACCCAGAAGTTGGCCCCGTCGGCCGGACAGGGGCAGCATCAGTGCATAGCGCCCATCAATCGGCTCATCCAGACGAAAGTGGGCATCGCCATTTTCCTCGCGTTGCCGCTGGTACTTCGCTAACCAATCATTGCCGTTGCGATCCCCGCGCTGTGCACGCAAAGTCCAGTTCGTGCCGTCCTGAATGTAGAGCCAGGCAAACTCGCCTTGTGCAGCTTCGCTTGTTTCTTCCACGACCATCGGCAGTAATTTGTCGAGGTCCGCTTCGCGCGAAACTTTTCCTAGCAAGTGTAAAAAATTTTCGGTGCTCGTCCGCGCGCGCTCAAGCCCGGTTTCCAGTTGGGCAATTTCGGCAATACGGGTTTTGGATTGATCAAACTGCCGGAAATCAAAATTGACCAGTGCGTTGGCTCGGTCTGCCAGTGTCTGGAATACCAAAGCGATCCGGTCTGCATTGCGTTGCGCAAGCAGCAGGGTAAGAAGCGTTATCAGCAAGGTGAGGGCCAGCAAAAAGTTGCGCAGCTTCTGGGCCTTCGCCAACAGGCGGTCACGTGGAACGGCAACGTGGAGGAAAATGTCATCATATTTCTGCAGCTTGACATTAGCCGTGCCCATCCACCAGGACTGACCGTTCGGATCGACCATCCATTTCAGGTCTTTGCCATCCGCAATGCCCCCTTTTTCAACCAAGCCCTTGAAGAAGACGTTGGCGCTGCTTTCGTTAAGATTGGCGGAAATGATTGCGCCGGTTTGCTCGAACAGACCAATATAGCCAGCATAGGCGGTTGCCATTCTGGCCAACTCTTCTTGCAGGGATTCGAGGCTGATATCCATCGCGATCACCCAGCCATCGTGCATGTCGTTGGCAAGAGTGATACCGATTTTCCCTGAGGAATAAAACTTGTAGGTTTCGGTGCGCAATACCCCACTATTTTGACGACTAGCCTGATACCAGGGCCTGCTACGCGGGTCATAGCTTTCAGTGCCCGGCATCTGCTTACGCTGCAGAATACGCAGCTTGTCATCCAGATAAACCCAGTCCTGGGTTTCGCCCCGGCTCTTGTCAACCCTTTGTAGTTGGACAAGCCAGCGCGCCTCCGGGGTCGCCTTGAATTTGGTGTGGTCCCATTTATCCCTGAGTGCGCGCAGCAATAGAAGCTGACCTTGCGGGCCGCCAACATAGACACTGTTGAGCATGGGTTGATCGCGCAATATCGATGTTTGCGCGGAAAGGCGGTCCAACCAGTCTTTTTCCTGTCCCGTTTTCAGGTCGGGCACATTGGAAAGCAGTTTCAGCAAGGTGGTAGCCGGGAGCAACAAATGATTCATGGCGGCACCGGACTCATTGGTGATCAACCTTAACGTCGCTTCTGCCTCGTCCTCCGCTACCTTGCTCATCAAGGCATAAGCACCCAGCGTAAATGCCAGGCCAATCAGGAGGACAAGTCCCCCCATCTGGTACTGAAAATATCGGCGGATCTTGATCATGGCATATCCTTTGGAGGCGGGATTCGGGCCTGGACGTACTCTTGCCGCATTTCTCAGAGTGTGGTTTTAGCCTGCGTGAGTAATTTACCTGATTTTCTGTCAGTGATTTGGCATAAATGGGGGCGTCGTCATCGCGCCGGTTTTGGCAAATTCTGTGACGGGTTCAGCCTGGGGCGTATTCCCGGAGAGCAACGGGCCGTGCCAAGGTGTGGCAGGTAGGCTGTCCCAGGTGCCGCGCGCTGACATTGCTTGGCTTTGGAATGGTACTGCCAGTCCCTGTAACGCCCGCCACTAGAGCGCGTCACAGTTACCAAATCAAATATGGATGCAAGCAAGATGCTGCAGGATATGCGGATGAGGCGATCTGCGCTGTGGGGCATTCAGCACGTACTCACTGAGTCCCCCTTGAGTCACCCGTCATTGACAGCACCGACAAGTGCTTCTGAATCGCCCCGGCTTCTATAAACACGCTTTAGCCGCTGCAACAAGTTTGCTATGAAGCATACCGACTTGGCAGCGGGCTGTTTGACACTAAGGCATCGAACACTGTCTCCGGGTTTGCTTGGCACCAATACTTGAAGTACAGCTGCTTCTGCTGATTGGCAAACAGGCTTTCAACCGTTGTTGCGCTTGGAATCAGTGCGCGCGCTTCATCCCATTGCTGAGCCACCACTGCAATTGGCATGCCATCGTAGCCTCCCACTTCGACAATCCAGGTGGCTTTACCACCTGATATGCTTGCAAGCCTGCACGCTTTTTTCGCCTGGTAGAGCAGCTCTGAAAGAGACGCCGCAGGGGGTACGGAAAACGAGCAGGCATGCGATGCACAGTCATCTCCTGCGCAGACACTATCTCTGTCGACCATCAGCACAATGGATTCTGCTAGTGAAGTCATTTTCAGTCGCTTTGCGTGGAACTCGTTGCCCAAGTCTACTGGACGTCTCTGCGGATCACTGTCTTGGCAAACCGCCTGTCAGAGCTGCCGGTGTTAAGGTCACAAGTCGGCCAAAGCGATCGGTGAGATTAGCTGGTAATAACGACCGCTTTACACCGAATTTCGGACAAGCTCACGCTTGATATCACTGTTATTGCTTGGAGAAAACACCATGAAACATGTATTGGGACTGTGTCCGGGTCTGCTGCTGAGCAGCCAGGTAATGGCATTTGGCGAAACTGGTCGCTAGCGCAGCAGTTGGGGCCTGGGCACCAGTGAATAGCCAGCATCAATGCGCAACATAACCAGTTGTATATCGCCTACAACCTGCTGAAGACCGCTGCTGGCAGCGCGGCAGGCTTTCATGCCCGCTCGCCATTCATTTACAGTGCATGTTCGCATACCCGATTCCGCCCCTGCTGCTTGGCCTGATAACAGGCAGCATCCGCCAGATTCAGCCACTCATCCCAGCTGCGGCCGGGGCCATCCAGCCAGACCAGACCAATACTCACGGTGACCTTGCATTTTTCACCCGCCATGTCGATTTCCTGCGCAGCCAGCTGCAAGCGTAGCCGCTCTGCCAGGCTACGGGCCTCGGCCTGACTCACCTGCGCCAGGAAAATCACAAACTCCTCGCCGCCAAAGCGGGCAATCAGGTCTTGCTCTCGCAATGTGGCTTGCAGCGCCTGCGCAGCCACCGCCAACACCCGATCCCCACCCAGATGGCCAAAGCAATCGTTCACGCGCTTGAAGTGGTCGACATCCGCCATGATGATGGCGTTGCCCGCCTCTGCCTGCGCAGGCAAGCGCGCAAACAGGTAACGGCGATTACCCACGCCCGTCAGTTCGTCCCGTTCGCTGGCCTGACGCAGCCTGATTGCGGCCCGCTCGGACAGAAAGGTCAGCACCAGCAACACCAGGGTGAAATTGCAGATGATCTGCGCGAAGAAAGCCCAGGACAGCAACTGCCGGGACCAGGCACTGCTCACTATCCAGTAACACTCGCTGCCATACAGCAGGGCACTGAGCAACAGCGTCAGGCTAAGCAGCAATCGGGAAGCCAGCGGCTCTGCATGACGGTCATGCCACATGCAGAATGCCGCCGCCAACAGGAAGAAAAACGCATTGAAATGAAACACCGCCGCACGCTGCTCATTGTGCGCGATAAAACCTGTAAGCATGCCGACAAGCAGCCACAGCAGCGGCACCAGGGCCACCCGCAGCCTCCAGGCGCACCAACGCGGGCTGCTCAGCTCGGCCAAACCGCTCCACAGGGCAACATAGCCGCCGACGCCAAGCAAAAAATGCACATACCGCCACAAGAACGGCCAGGGCAGCAGCGCAAGCTCGCTCAGCCCCGCCAGCCCACCCCCGACCGCCAGCACCGCCAGCGCCAGCGCAATCCGCCCAAGCCCGGTTTCATTGCGCTGGTGACGCCATGCATTCAATACGGCGCAGGTACCAGCAATCAACGATGTCGAATACAAAAACAGCACCGTTGGCAGATCCAGCATCAGCATGGTAATGGAATTGCTCATAAACTCGCCCTTGATGACTCACTTCACGGTTGGCGAGCGGGCATGCCAGTTCTCTTGATCCAATCCATTCATCGTGCATTGCCCGTCATGCTAGCACAGCTGTTTTGAAGTACTGTTTACCAGTCGACAAACAAACCAGCACCAGCCCTCACCCCCCGGCCAACTGCGCGCGCCAACGCGGGGCGGCAAAGTCCAGAAAAGCGCGCAGTTTGATGGGCAACCTGCCTTGCGCCGCATACACCAGGCTCACCGGCCATGCCGCCGGCTCGAAATCCGCCAGCACAATCTGCACCCGGCCTGCGCGCCTTGCCGGTTTGCACTGGTAAAACAGCACACGAGTAAGGCCAAGGCCGCCGCAGGCGGCATCCAGCGCCGCCGCTGCCCTGTTGACGACTAGATACATTTGTGGCCGCTTCCTATGGGAAAGTGGCCATTTTTCATGGGTCACTAAGTCGTCTGCTCTGGCCGACCAACTGAGGGTGCGTCAGCCTGGTCGGCGGCAGTTCGGTCGAAGCGGCCATTCGCCCCTTAAATAACCAATGGCCACTGTCGCAGTGGAAATGCAGCCATCGCGGTTTAGCAAACCGGGGGCGATGCACCTTGTTGATAGATCAAGTCTGATACCTTAAATACACCGTGTGCATCCTAATGCATTGACTGGATATAGGCCGCCAGTGCCTGGATTTGCTTGTCATCCAGTGTTTTGACAATCGCCTGCATCTCTACAGCGGATGGTCGTTGCGTACTGGCAAATACATGTAACTGTTTTTCGACATAGGGCGCATGTTGGCCAGCCAGGCGCGGTCCGACTTCACTCCCCTCACCGTTGGGACCATGGCAGGCCATGCAGGGCGGTGTGCCCTTGGCTTCATTGCCGTTGCGGAACAACTGCTCGCCCTGTTTGGCAAGTTCCGGCTCCACGGCAGCCGTATTCGGCAGGGGTTTCTGGCTGGAGAAATACTCCGCAATGTCGGCAATGGTCTTGTCATCCAGCGTGGCGGCTATGCCCCACATATAGTCATGGGCAGATTCATCACTGCGGCTGTGGTTCTTGAGCGCCTGCAGCTGATTGACGATATAGCCTGCCTGCTGCCCGGCCAGGCGCGGGAACAAGGGAGAGCTGCTATTGCCATCTGCGGTATGGCAATTGGCACACCATTGCCGCGCCAGATCTTCTGCACTACCGGCCGCGATGACTTGCAGGGGGAGCAGGGAAATCATCCCAAACAGCGCAATTCTGGTAATTTTCATGGCCATCGCTCCTAGAAAGCTATCCACGTATAAAGATAGGTCGTGTTGTTGTCCCGCGCATTACGCCCATTGCCATCGTAGTTGAGACTGGCTCCCTGATATTTGGTGTAGCCGGTATATTGCAAGCCAACCCGCCAGTTGGGCTTGATCATGTAGTTGAATTCCAGGATATAACCGGTGGTATCCGGACTGCCGGTATTGCTCCAGGCGGTCCAGTCGGTTGTACCATGCTCGCCAAAATAGCCGATGCTCAGCCCGTAGGTGTGTTGATACCAATAGCTTGCCTTGGCGCGAAAACTATTCAATTTGCTATTGGCAGCTGCCCGGTCATTGCCGATATGCGAGGCATCCCAGTCGGTACTTTCATGGATATAGGAAAGCTGGGTGGTGAAGATATGCGGATCGGACAAATACTGGTACTGCATGTCAATGCCACGGTCGTGGTAATGATCGAGCGGTGAATTGGTATCGGTGCCATCGGTATGGACTTTGGCATCCATACCGAACACGCCGACAGCCAGGGAATGCATGCCCCAGTCCCGGTTATAGGCAAAGCGCAAGTAGGGATTATTGCCACTCAGACGGTTGCTCAGGTCTACACCATGGCTGAGGAAGGAGAACGGGCCATCCGCCACGCGATAGCTGCCTATTTCGGCATACCAGTTCTTGTTGAGAAAAGCATAGGCACTGAGCCCGGCTACTTGCTGGGCCAGCCCGCCTTCAATCAGGGTTGCCTGTGGCCCGATTCCCCAGACACTGGCTAGTCGCGATGACTGGTAGGGATAGCCGAATGCCGGGGTGGAATTCCATACATCCTGCACCGTCGGATTGTTATTCAACGTCAGGCCGTAGATCAAATCCAGGTCGGCCTTGGCAATATGCCAGCTCAGCCGCCAATCATTATTGTCGACCGTGGTTTTGCCATTAAAGGCCGTGCTGCCATCAGACTGGGTTGTGCTATTGAGATTGTTGTAAGTCCATTGGGAAAACATGCCAGCGTGATCACCCACCTTGCCCGCAATAAACAGGCTGCCGCCCTCCAGCTGCAATTGATTATTACGCGGGTAGCTGCTGTCATTGCCCTGCGTATTGGATACCTTGCTGACTGAGCCCACTGCCATTACAGCAACGGGAAAGAGCTGTGTCGTACCTAATGTATATCCGGATAATTTGAACAGCCGACCATAAGGCGTCAGCTCGGGGAAGCTGACATGACAGGCCACACATGCTTCTCCGGTTTGTCGTGCATAGCTGGGTAAGGCAAGAGCCTGCTGTTGGAAGATCAACATCAACAAGGGATAAAAAACAGACAAGCAAGCGAGGCGGTAGAGATTTTTCATGTCCAGCTCCCGTAATTGTTCTAAGGAGAACTACCTAATGCAAGCCTATGCCTTGTCTGCCAATGCACATCCGACACAGGATATCTATTGATATACCGCAAACAAATGCCATGTAAATTGTTGTAAGGATCGCACTTTTTTGGCTTGAACTGGATTTCATCGCCCATACACTGCCAGCTGCGACAAGGCATTGATGCAATGCCGGTATGAGCGGCATACAATCCTTCCGCCAAGACGCGGGCGAGTGCGCATGCACGCAAACGGTGGCGTCATGACCGATCACAATTTGCGAAGCGATTACACAAGGGAAGGTCTGAACAAGCCTGCATTTTGCTGAGCCAGAGCACATCCAACCAGTTTGGGTAGTACCGGGTAAGGATGGGTATCCACAAGGCGATGGAAACCGGGCCTTTGCTTTTACATCTTAGCCAAGCAGCGCCATTCTCGCCTGCCACAGTAGCGCGGGGCATTTGTTGCCGCTCTGCCGCAATGGGGCATGCCGCTGAATCGAGGAATAGCAGTCCTAGCCAACCTCAAGCCCCGGAAAAACTGGCCTCACATCCGCACCTGGCAGCGCTATATTTGACGGTGATGATGGGCTTGTCCCAAGACAACGCCGTGGATCGATCAATCGCGCTACCATGGAGCCGTTAATGGCCATGAAATCCCTTAGTCAGGATGCGGTGTCTGTCGCCCTTACGGCGCGGTGCGACAACAAGGAGATAATGTGATCGAACACATATCGGAGGCCGCCTTACGGCATGGCTTGGCGGGAGATGAGTTCTGGCCGGCCTTTCAGCCCCAGTTGAATCTGGTCAGCGGCCACGTTTGCGGCTTTGAAGTGCTGGCGCGCTGGGATTCCCCACAGCATGGTCGTGTCTCCCCGGCCACCTTTATTCCCCTGGCCGAACGCAGCGGCATGTTGCATGCCTTGCTGTTGAAACTCATGGGTGAAGCTTGCCGCGTGGTCGCAACATGGCCGGGGCAGTTCTCGCTGGCATTCAACCTGGCACCCAGCCAGTTTCTGTTGCCAACGCTGGTTACCGACCTGCTCGATACCGTATGCAGCAGTGGTTTTCCCCTGTCACGAGTGGTCATTGAAATTACCGAAAGCGAGCTATTCCACGATAGCGCCGCTGTGCAGCAGGTGCTGGGCGACCTCAAACAACACGGCATGGCGCTGTCGCTGGATGATTTCGGCACCGGCTATTCCAGCCTAACCCGGCTGTATTCACTGCCGTTCGACGAACTTAAGATTGATGCCAGTTTCGTTGCGGCATTAGACAGTGATACACAGTCGCTGCGAATCGTGACTGCCGTACTGGGGCTTGGCCAAAGTCTGGGGCTAACCGTTGTGGCCGAAGGTGTAGAAAGCACGTCACAGGCTGCCGTACTGCGCAAGCTGGGCTGCAATGCGGGCCAGGGCTTTCTGTGGTCACCTGCCGTGCCTGCTGCACAAGCCTTGCAGCTCCTGCAGACATGGGGTGGAGAGGCACCCCAGACCACGCTGGACCTATCGCCGTTCCAGCGCCTGCATCAGCTGGAAGCACTGTATCAGGATGCACCAGTGGGCTTGTGCTTCATCGATTGCCAGATGCGCATTGTCAGTGCCAACCAGCTGCTGGCCCGCTATCTGGGTGTGGAGCTGGACTACATCCTGCGTAAACCAGTCAGCCAGATATTCGGCCATGAAATGACCCCCAACCTCATGGCGGTGCTGGTGCGGGTGATGGCGGGTGAAGTCTGCGAAACCACCGAGTACTGCCATCAGCCCAGTGGCACCACCTTCCTGATTACCCATCAACGGATTACCGATGCCCAGCAACTACCGCTGGGCGTGTCCTTGGTATTAGTCGACATTACCAGCCGTATCGAGGCAGAGAAGCAGCTGCGGGAAAGCGAAACCCACTTCCGCACCGTGCTGGAACTAGGCCCCAATGTCACCTGGCGAGCCGGTCCTGATGGGCTGGTTGACTATATGGGTGAATTCGTCGATTGCCCGGCAGACTCCAGTTATCAGGAGCGTCATGCCTGCTGGCTGGCACGCATGAATCCCGATGACCGCGTACGGGTACGCGAAACCTGGCTGAAACATCTGCCCAGCAAGCAGCCGTTTCTTATAGAGTTTCGCATTTTGTGGCCGGATGGCAGCTGGCGCTGGATGCGCAGCCGTGCCTTTCCCGCCCAAAACGAGCAAGGCGAGGTACTGGCCTGGTACGGCATCATTTCCGATGTCACCACCGAGCACGCCTTGGCGCTGCGCGTGGCGGCGCTGGAGCAGAAACTGCACGAACGTCAGTCTAGCCCCATGCGTTAGCAGGGGGTGAAGCGCCCTGCTTCTGTAGATACGTTTACGACGGCAATCAATATAGAAGCGAAGGTCGAGATTGTGGCTATACCTGGCTGCGTTGGCCGACGATCTGCCCCCTTTCCATGCAAGGCGGGGGCCATCCATACGCGGGGGCTGGCGAGTATTCAGACCTGGCGGCCCCGAAAGATGGGGCGCCCATCCCCCCTATGGCAGTAAGCCGCGCGCTGAAGCCGGATTTCCCTGATTCGGTTGATGGCAGCACGATCTGCCATCAAGTACCTGCCCATCGCTCCATTAAAAACAGCAACTTGCTTGCTAACTCTGCAGAGGGATGCAAATAGGCAGGACTGAAATCTGAATCCCCCTGGCGCTGGCAGACTGTGCATTCACCGTGCGCTCAGCGCTCATCCGGCACAACAACGCGCATCGGCCGCGTTCCAATCTTTGCTCCGGTCACTTCATCCACCGCAATCGCTTTAATTTCCGTCCCCGTTTCGGCGTCGAAAAACTGCGTCAGCTTGCCACCACCCCGGTACTTGCGGCCCCACGCCCCGATCATGAACAGCACCGGCAAAAAATCCCGCCCGGCAGCCGTCAATAGATATTCCTCACGCGGCGGGTGCTCGGAGTAGCGCCGCTTTTCCAGTAGACCCTCGTCAGTCAGCGTCGCCAGACGACGGGTCAGCATCGTGGGTGCAATACCCATGCTCTTGCGGAATTGGTCGAAACGGGTCAGTCCGGCATGGGCATCACGCAGGATCAAAATGCTCCAGGCATCACCGGCAACGCTCAGGCTGCGGGAGATCGGGCAAGGGTTCTCACAACTATTTTCAGTGTCCATACTATTTTGATAGTGACTTATCGGTAAATTGGTAGTATTGTTCGTATCACTTTGATACTAACACTTCACGGACTAGCAATCCACTCGTCGGGAGATTTCATTGATGAGCACGCACAATACAAGCACTCAATCGTTTGCCAAGACCGCCGCAGACCGGCATGCCACGCATGTCATGCAGCCGGTACGCAAAGAGAAATGGCAGGATGTGCCAACCCGCACCATTGACGTTGGTGGCGTGGCCTTTGCCTATCGCGATCTTGGCCCCGACTCCGGAGTGCCCGTTATTTTTCTGCATCATCTGATGGCGGTACTGGACGATTGGGACCCGCGCGTTATCGATGGCATTGCCGCCAAGCGTCGCGTCATCGCCTTTGACAATCGCGGAGTGGGTGCCTCGACCGGCCGTGTGCCCGATACGGTGGAAGAGATGGGGCGCGATGCCATTGCCTTTATCCGGGCCATGGGCTTCACACAGGTGGACTTGCTCGGCTTCTCCTTGGGCGGCGGTGTAGCCCAAATGGTGGCATTGCAAGCGCCAGACCTGGTGCGACGCATCGTGCTGGCCGGCACCGGGCCGCGTGGTGGTGGCGGCATTGAAAAGGTAACCAAAGTGGCCGTCATGGCCTACATCAAGGCAGCGTTAACCTGGAGCGATGCCCGACATTTTCTGTTTTTCCCTCGCACCCCGGAAGGCAAGCGCGCGGCGCGGGATTACTTCACCGCCCTGAAAATGCGCAGCACAAATCGCGACAAGGGCATTTCCCTGCAAGCCCGGCTTGCCCAATTGAATGCCATCAAGACTGCAGGGCTGAGTGCGCCAGACGATCTCTCGGTCATCACGCAGCCGGTTTTTGTCGCCAACGGTGACCGGGACCTGATGGTGGACAGCAGCCATTCCGCAGACATGGCGCGCCGCTTGCCCAATGCACAGCTCACGATCTATCCCGACTCAGGACACGGCGGTGTGTTTCAGCACTACCGGACGTTTGTGCCAGCCGTGTTGGACTTCCTCGCAGATTGAACTGACAAGACAACACTAAGGATCGAAATTGAAGACCATGAAAGCACTCACCTTCAAACGCTATGGCAAGTCGCCAGAGATTGGCATTACCGAAGTACCCCGCCCGGCACTCAAAGCCGATGAACTGCTGGTGAAGGTTCACGCCGCCGGGCTTAACCCGATCGACAATATGATTCCGACCGGGATGTTCAAACCGGTGCTGCATTTCCAGCTGCCCGCCGTAATGGGGAGTGATCTGGCCGGTGTTGTCACCGAGGTGGGTAGTAACGTAACCCGCTTCAAGCCGGGCGATGCCGTGTTTGCGAGCATTTTCGACCTGGGTACCGGGTCGATTGCTGAATATGCCGCTGTGCCGGAGCATGCTGCTGCACTGAAACCGGCCAATCTGGACTTCGTGCAAGCCGCCTCCATTCCGATGGTGGCTCTCACCGCATGGCAGGCGCTGAAAGAGCGGGCCAATCTGCAGGCTGGGCAGAAGGTATTCATTCCGGCTGGGTCCGGCGGGATTGGCACGTTTGCCATCCAGCTGGCCAAGTACCTGGGCGCAAAGGTAGGCACCACCACGAGTACGGGCAATGTTGACCTGGTGCGCAGCCTGGGGGCTGATGAGGTTGTCGACTACAAAAAGCAGGAATTCGAAACCGTACTGCGTAACTATGATGCCGTGCTGGGCACCACGCGCGGTGACAGCATTGAAAAGTCACTTGCCATTCTCAAACCGGGCAGCCGGATCGTCTCGCTGGTTGGCCCACTGGACGCGGCATTTGCGCGCAGAAAAGGCTTGAATTTTGTGCTGCGCTTCGTGTTCGGCCTGATGAGCCGCAAGATCAGGCGCCTGGCGCAGCAGCGGAGCGTCTCGTATTCCTTTCTGTTCGTCCGTCCGGATGGCACGCAACTCACCGCCATCAGCAAGCTGCTGGAAACAGAGCAGATCAAGCCGGTGATCGACAAGGTGTTTCCGTTCCAGGAAGCAGAAAACGCACTTGAGTACCTGGCCCGGGGACGATCCAAGGGCAAGGTCGTAGTCAAGATGTAAGGCCCGCCCTACTTCCCCTTCCCACCCATTCAACTGATCCAGAGAAAAGCCATGACTACCCTTCCGACCGTTTTCATTACCGGTGCCTCCAGCGGCATTGGCGCCACCTATGCCGAGCGCTTTGCACGGCGCGGCCACAATCTCATTATTGTTGCGCGCGACAAATCACGTCTGGATACCTTGGCACTGCGCCTGCATACCGAGTACCAGGTCGCCGTTGAAGTGCTGCAAGCCGACCTGACCCGCGCTGCAGAACTGCCAGCACTGGAAGCGCGGCTGCGTGATGACGCAAGTATCGGCATCTTGATCAATAACGCAGGCATGCCGCAAGCCGGTGGATTCCTGCAGCAATCCGGCGAAGCGATTGAACGCCAGATCACGCTGAACACCACCGCACTGACACGGCTTGCTGCGGCGATTGCACCGCGCCTTGCCCAGTCCGGTACTGGTGCCATCGTCAATATTGGCTCGGTGGTGGGGTTCGCCCCGGAGTTCGCCATGTCGATCTACGGAGCCACCAAAGCCTTTGTGCTGTATTTGTCACAGGGCTTGAGCCTGGAACTGTCCTCCAAAGGCGTTTACGTACAAGCGGTACTGCCAGCCGCCACCCGCACCGAAATCTGGCAGCACGCCGGCATTGACGTCAACACCTTCCCGGAGGTGATGGAAGTAGGCGAACTGGTTGATGCGGCACTGGTCGGCTTCGACCGTCGCGAGCCGGTAACGATTCCCCCGCTGCATGTGGCCGAACGCTGGGATGCACTGGATGGCGCGCGTCAAGGGCTGCTGTCAGACATCCGGCAAGCCCATGCTGCAGAACACTATCAGCAACAGCACTGAGCAGCTCAGCCCATCCATCTAAACGTGAATCTAACATCAAGGCCATTGCAATGCCCAATCTCTTATTTAGCCCTACCCAGCTTGGCAGCCTGCCGCTGAAAAATCGCATCGTGATGGCACCGCTGACGCGCAGCCGCGCGCTTGGC
Source organism: Aquitalea sp. FG25 (assembly GCF_057809375.1). Lineage (NCBI taxonomy): Bacteria > Pseudomonadati > Pseudomonadota > Betaproteobacteria > Neisseriales > Chromobacteriaceae > Aquitalea > Aquitalea sp. FG25. Next base: position 35,606 of record NZ_JBMDJV010000007.1, on the reverse strand, counting down.
AACACGCCCAATGCACTGATGGCGCAATACTACGGCCAACGGGCGGGCGCAGGACTGATCATTACCGAGGGAACGTCCCCATCGCCAAATGGCCTGGGTTATCCGCGCATTCCCGGATTATTCAATGCAGAGCAAGTACAGGGCTGGCAACGGGTAACCGATGGCGTGCATCAGGCCGGGAGCAGGATTTTTGTGCAATTGATGCATACCGGACGCGTCAGCCATCCGGCCAATATGCCGGAAGGTGCCCGCGTATTGGCGCCCTCGCCCATTGCGGTTCCTGGTGAAACCTGGACGGACACGGCTGGTATGCAGCCGTATCCGGTGCCGGGTGAAATGAATGAAGCGGACATTGCCCAGAGCATTGCTGAATATGCCACGTCGGCCACACTAGCCCTGCAGGCGGGCTTCGACGGTGTCGAATTGCATGCCGCCAACGGCTATCTGATCGACCAGTTTCTTAATACCGCCTCCAATCAGCGCCATGATCGCTGGGGAGGTTCGGTTGAAAACCGCATCCGCTTTGCGGTGGAAGTAGCGCGAGTCACCGTTGCTGCCATTGGTTCTAAACGTGTGGGCATGCGTATCTCGCCGTATGGTGTTTTCAACGCGCAAGTACCAGATGCAGAAATGGACACGCTGTATCTGCGCTTGATCGAGGAATTAAATACCCTTGGTCTGCTGTATATCCATGTTGTTGATCACAGTGCCATGGGTGCACCGGAAGTCAGCCCTGCATTGAAGGCCAAAATCCGTAGCACATTCAACGGACAGTACATTCTGTCTGGTGGCTACGATGCCGCACGCGCCGAGGCCGATCTCGACGCGCAGCGTGGCGATCTGGTGGCATTTGGTCGCCCGTTTATCTCCAATCCCGATCTCGTCACCAAGTTGCAGACCGGGCAGCCATTGGCAGAGCCGGATTTCGCTACCTTCTACACGCCTGGCGAACAGGGCTACACCGACTATTGATCGAAGCCTCAGCCGGGTTGCGCTTGCGGTCACCCCCTTGTGGCCTGCGCAGCCCGGGCAGGCGCTTAAGCAAATTCAAGGAGAGCAACATGCCCCTGGTGCGTATCGACATCAAAAAGAATCCTGATGCGACCTTTGCCCAAAAGCTGGGCAAGGTGGTTTACGCGTCAATGAAGCAGGCGATCAATGTTCCAGACAAGGATAACTTTCAGGTCCTGACGGAGCACGACGACAATCATTTCGTCTACGACCCCGCGTATCTCGGAATCCAGCGGACTGATGGCGTGGTGTTTATCCAGATCACGCTGAATGAAGGACGCTCGACAGAGCAAAAGAAGCTGCTCTACCAGACGATTGCGGAGGGGCTCAATAAAGAAGCGGGTGTTCGGCTGGAGGATGTCTTCATCAGTCTGGTCGAGGTTAAAAAAGAAAACTGGTCATTCGGCAGCGGCCTTGCCCAGTACGCAAACTGATGCGCGCAGCAGCATCAGCTGATTCAGCACACGAATACTTCCATTTACGGAGCAAAGTATGAACTACACCATTTTTGGCAACACTGGCTTGCAGGTATCGCAAGTGGCTTTGGGTACCGGCAACTTTGGCACTGGCTGGGGCTATGGAGCCGATCCGGACGTTGCTGCTGGTATTTTCAACGCCTATGCCGAGGCAGGTGGTAACTTTATCGATGCCGCAGACAGTTATCAGTTTGGACAGGCGGAAGCATTGCTGGGAGATCTGCTGGAAGGACGGCGTGAAGATTTTGTTTTGGCAACCAAGTTTACCAACGGCTCCGCGCCCAACGCCAACCGGCTAGTTACCGGTAATAGCCGCAAGGCAATGATTGCCTCGGTGGAAGCCAGTCTTAAACGGCTCAAGACCGATAGAATCGATATCTACTGGGCACATCATCCAGACGGCATCACCCCCATTGAAGAAATGGTGCGTGGCTTTGAGGACTTGGCCCGTGCCGGCAAGATTCTGTATGCCGGCCTGTCGAACTTCCCGGCCTGGCGGCTTTCCCGGGCAGTCACCTACGCAGAATTAACGCATGCGGTTCCCATTGCAGCGGCTCAGTTTGAACACAGCCTGGTACATCGCGAGCCAGAGGCAGATTTGTTCCCGGCATCACTGGCGCTGGGCCTGGGGATTGTAACCTGGTCACCACTGGGGGGCGGCATGCTCACCGGCAAATATCGGCAAGGTGAAAAAGGGCGGGCTGAAGGTTTCGGCGGGCGTGTTTTTCAAGCAGAAAACTCAATCCAGCGCACGCAGATTCTTGACACGGTACTGGCAATTGCCGCTGAGCTAGGGGTGAGTGCCAGTCAGGTTGCCATTGCCTGGGCCGGGACACATGGTGCCGTTCCCATTATCGGGCCGCGCTCGCAAACCCAGCTTAAGGACAACCTTGATGCGCTGGCGCTGACGCTTTCGGCAGAACAGATTCAACGTCTTGATACCGTCAGCAGCCTGGATGCGTCCATGAGCGCCAGAAAACCGATTTCCCGAGATAATGGCAATCGTGCGCTTACGGTAGCGTGAGCAGGGTAAATCGCGCTATTTGCTAAGATCGTGTGCCAATAGCCAAAGCAGAAGAAACACACTTGCCCGTATTTGTGCTGCCCTGCTTTGGCTGACTAATTTGTTTCAATATTCCCGCATACGCTTGAGCGCAGTGGTATTTCAGCCCAGCCAACCGGGTCAGGCTGCCTTGCTCAACTCCAAAACCTGCAGGTCTTGCAATAGCGGTATTCCAACTCCGGCATCAATTGGGTAGGCCGTTGTTTTCCCGGTAAGTTGGTATCCTCTTCGCTGATAGAAGCTGAGTAATTCCATACGTGAAGACAGCACAGACATCATCAGCCGTTGCGGGTTAAAACATTTGATCGCGTAAGCTTCAGCCGCTATCAGCATTTTTTTCCCCATCCCTGAATTTTGCGCGGAGGGAAGCGTTGCAAGCATTCCTATCCAGCAATCTGCTGCATCAGGCGTAAGCTGGACGCAGGCAACAATTTCATGGTTGCGAACGGCGATCAGTACTGTTGAACCGGTGCTGATCTGCTGGATTACTTGCTCTGGTGATGTTCTGTCGCCAGTCACCAAATCCGATTCATGTGTCCAGCCACGCGAATTGGCATCTGGCCGGTATGCCTTATTGACCAACGCCGCAATTTCGGCAGCGTGGGATTTATCAGCTAGTTGGATAGTTTCACTCATGCTTTAAATAGTACATTTCTGGTGTATGGATGGTTCGGTCTTGGTGAGCGCATTGACGTAAGTAGCCAATTACACGCGCTATGCCTGTTATTTTCCCAATTGCCAAAGTAGCGTTTGCCTGGCATGCGCAATGCGTGGCTGACGCAGCTTGCTTGGCAGCCAGATCAGGTAATAGCGGATTTCAGTATGGCCAAGTGGTGGTGGAATCTCTTCCAGCACCCCGCTATGCAACTGGGATTCGCACAGATAATACGGCAACAGCGTCCAGCCGAAGCCCTGGCTCAACAAGCTGCGCAAGCCTCGTAAATCCTGGCCGGTAAGCGCAGGGATAAGCCCGGGGGCATGGATACGGTTTTTTTCCAGCCAGTGATCAATCAGTGATCGCTCCAGATTGTAGGCCAGCAAAGGCTCTGCCTGCAGCGCATCCCCCAGATTGCTGGCTGTCTTCAGCCGCTGCGCCACGGCAGGCGCAGCCACCAGCACGATCCGGTCGCTCAGAATCAGCTCCCCTTTCAGCCGGGCATCCGTGACCGGGTGCGCGGAGAATCCCAGGTCGTAGTACTCCTCCAGCAGCATCTGCGTCACCATCGGCCCGTCACCGGCATGCAGTCGCACGCGGATTTCCTCTTTCAGCAAAGGCACCAGTGCCGGGGCCAGCTTTTCTGCCATGAAGTCTGCATGACCGATGATATGCAGATTGCCCGCGATATCCGCCGAACGTGCCCGTGCCGTAGACAAGGCTGCTTCTGCGGCATCCAGCTTGTCGCCGATATCTGCTGCCAGCTCATCAGCAGCGGCAGTGGGCAACACGCCCTGGCTCTGTCTTTCGAATAAGGGCCGCCCGATGGCCACTTCCAGACCGGCAATATGCTGTGAAACGGCCGGTTGGGTGAGGTTAAGGCTTCTGGCGGCACCGCTGATCGAGTGCTGGCGGTACACCTCGACAAATGTTCTGAGACGAACTAGCGACATGCGTTGCCCATAAAAATAATTATACCCCTGCAAAAATACCCTTGTTGGCGGCCAGATACCAGTCCCCCTTATGATTTCTCCATCGCAGAAATGCACATCAAACAAGGAGATAAGCATGTTGAGTTCTGTCCTGTACCAAACCGAAGCCACTGCAACCGGTGGCCGTGATGGCTATGCCCGCACCAAAGATGGCTCACTGAATATCTGGCTGGGCCTGCCGCGTGAACTCGGCGGCAAGGATGTTGGCAATAATCCAGAGCAGCTGTTTGCAGCGGGCTATGCCGCCTGTTTTCTCAGCGCCATGAAAACAGTGTCGGCACTGAGCAAGGGCGCACATCCCAAGGTACCGGACAACGCCAGCGTCACCGCCCAGGTGGGAATTGGTCCGCGCAGCGAAGGCGGTTATGGCCTGGCCATCAGCCTGAGTATCGAGCTGCCCGCCATCGAGCGTAACCAGGCCGAAGCGCTGGTCGCCGCCGCGCATGCCACCTGCCCTTACTCAAACGCAGTACGCGGCAATATCGACGTGGCTTTGCACGTCATCTGATCAACCCGCTCCTGCTGGCCCAACATAGAGAAACCGGATATGGACACTCAAGCACAACAAGACCTGCGCAACATTCTGCAGGCAATAAAAAAAGCACAACTGGCGGCAGGCCCGGCCAGCATGGCGCTGCGTCGTGATCGATTGCAGCGCAGCGTGCGGCTGATTCAAGAAAACCATCAGGCCCTGGCTGATGCCATCAGCGCCGATTTTGCGCACCGCAGTCAATATCAAACACTGCTTGTCGATATGGTTACCACCATCAAGGGCTTGCAGCATGCCGCCGACCACCTTGGTGAATGGATGCAAGCGCAAGTTGTGGAAGCGGGATCCCCTGGCATCCATGCGCGGATCGAACCGCAAGCCCTGGGCGTAGTGGGCATCATCAGCCCATGGAATTTCCCCATCAACCTGGCATTCGGGCCGCTAGCCGGGGTATTTGCTGCCGGAAATACCGCCATGCTGAAACCATCGGAACTGACACCGCGCACCTCGGACCTGCTGGCCGAGCTGGTGGGGCAGTACTTTGCGCCGGATGAACTGGTGGTGGTGCAAGGTGATGCCGACATTGGCCGGGCATTCAGTGCCCTGCCCTTCGATCATCTGGTGTTTACCGGCAGCACGGCTGTGGGCAAGCATGTCATGCGGGCGGCGGCAGAAAATCTGGTGCCAGTTACCCTGGAGCTGGGTGGCAAATCGCCAGTGCTGATTGACGAAGATGCGGACCTGGACACGGCCATCGCCCGCACGCTCACCATCAAAACCTTCAATGCCGGCCAAATCTGCCTGTCGCCGGATTACCTGCTGCTCACACCGCAGCATCTGCCCGGACTGGTAAGCGCTGCACGCCAGTTTGTGGCCAACAGCTACCGCAGCTTTCAGGACAACCCGGACTACACCGCCATCATCAGCCCGCAGCATTTTGCCCGGTTACAAGGCTTGCTGGATGACGCACGGGCAAAAGGCGCAACCATCATCAGCCTGGCGGCAGCGGGCGAAGTAGATGCAGACCCGCACGGCAGAAAGATGGCTCCGCATCTGGTTCTGGATGCCACCGACGACATGGCCATCATGCAAGAAGAAATTTTCGGGCCGCTGCTGCCGGTCATGGTGATTTCCAGCTTCGATGCCGCGCTGCAATATATCAATGCCCACCCGCGCCCACTTGCTGCCTATTACTTTGGCGATAACCAAAACAGACAGCAGGCCTTTAGCCAACACACCACCTCGGGTGCCGTGGTGATCAATGACGTGATGACGCATGCGGCCATCGACAGCTTGCCCTTTGGTGGCGTAGGTGCCTCCGGCATGGGGGCCTATCACGGCATTCACGGTTTCAACCGCTTTAGCCACGCCAAGGCAGTGGTGGTGCAAAGCGCGGATGGTGCATCGAATCTGCGTCTGCGCGCGCCGCATCAAGATGGTTTGGCTGCGGTGAAAGCATTCTTGCAAACCGCATAAGGCTGAAATCCGGGCAGAAACGGGCCGCTTAGCCATGCGCACCAAAGAAAGCCGCTTCTGATTGATACGACGGCATCAAGTGTATAAATGTCAGGCCACGTATGACCAGGTAATGGAAAGTGCCGGTACTAATGGGGGCGAGCTGGCCGGTTCTGCTGTTCCTACGGATCCTTCATGATCAGGCGGTTCAGGCTTCCATCCTTGGTCATGCGGGTCATCACCTGGTCAAAGAGGGCGGCAAGTTTGGCTGCATCAGGGCCAGGTGAAAAGACCAAATAGCTGGCTACCTTTTCTATGCTAGGCCCGGTCTGGACGGCTTTATCTCCACCCGGCATGGTTTGCAGCAGATGAAGCCCGACAACACGGCTGCAGGGCACGATGTCTACCCTGCCGGCCAACAACTTACGCAAGTTCAATTCATGGCTATCGGTGCTATCCACGTTGGCAAATAGCCCGGCTTTTAATGCCTTGTCCAGCCGGGGGCTGTAGAACACATTGCGGGTAATGCCAATGCGGGCCCCGGCAATGGACTCCAGTTTGCCGTTGAACCTCCACCGCGAGTCCTTGCGTACAAAAAACACGTAGTCCTGAACCAGCAGCGGCTGAGTGGGATAGACCATGGCCAAGTCCCGCTCCGGGGTCTTTTTTAACGGAAACAAACCATCAACCTGGTGGTTGGCGATAAGGCTAAGCCCACGGTTCATGGGATAGAGTGTGATCTGCGCCTGCTTGCCGATCCGGGTAAATACTTCGCTCACGATACTGGTGGCAAGGCCCTGGGGGCCATGATCGCTATCGACGACATAGGGTGGATAGTCGAATGTCACCAGCCGTATCGGGGTGGCATGGCAGACCTGGGATAACAGCGGCAGTATCAGCAGCCAGTGAAGGAATCGCATGAGTCGAGGAGGCGGGACATCTTGAGGCCATAATTTACGATCTGTTTATAGTAGCCGCTTTTTATATGAATTTCTCTTAATTATGTGTTTAAACTGAAGACCGATCCGTCTACAAATACGCGGCGCTAATGCGCCGTAGGAGAAGCCGCCATACCGGTAAAAATCATCGCTTGCATGTGCGAGACGATTTCATCATTGCTATAGCGTCCAAAGTCTTTCATGTAATCAACAGCTGGATCGCAAGTGCGTGAATAGTAGGCGTAAAGCAGTACATCCGTCGGCAGATCGGAACGGATTTCTCCAGCCAGTTTTGCTTGCTCCACAATGGCCTGCAATTGCTTGTGCAGTTTATAAACACGCGTTACATAGCGGATGCTGCGTGTCAGCATTTCCCTCACCTGCGGACTGGTAGACGGCAAAAACGGCAGCCCGCCTTCCAGCCTTACCCGCAGTGCCCATTCCAGCAGGCTGCCCAAGCGGGCTTTGCCGCTCAGTGCCTCATCCAGACCCTCCAGATAGTCAAGCGCGCCATCCAGCAGCCGGATCATCACCTCTGTCGCAAGATCTTCCTTCGACTTGAAATGCTTGTACAAGCTGGGTTTGGAGATGCCGGCACCTTCGGCGACATCGTCCATGGTCATCAGGTCGAATCCCTTGCTTGCCAACAAATGGGTGGTTGCATCCAGCACGGCCTGCTCGCGCAACTTGAACGCCTGATCCTTGAAACTGAGCTTGCTTAAAATACTCATGAGTACGACCTTTTACTAATCAGTAGCTTTTTTTACAAAGCGGTTATATGCTGAATATAAGCACTGCGTCGCCTGGTGCCAAGTGATTTGAATGGATTGATCGCAGAGAATGCATACGGGCCTGTTGCAAAGGCCCTTGCGTACCGCCCCTGCAGACCAACAACACCTAGCGGTGTCTTTTTTCGGGAGTGATGGTGAAAGCAAATCCAGTCCAAGGTCAACGCGTAGCCGTTATCGGCGCCGGCATTGCCGGGCTTGGCAGCGCATGGCTACTTTCCGCCAGTCATCACGTCACGCTGTTCGAGGCGGCAGATTACGCTGGCGGGCATACCAACACGGTGGATCTGGAACTGCAAGGCCACGCTTTCGCGGTTGATACCGGTTTTCTGGTATTCAACGAGCGCACCTACCCTAATCTGATTGCGCTATTCAATGCGCTGGACGTGCCGTCTTGCGCAACCGAGATGTCGTTTAGCGTTTCCCTGGACCAAGGGCGTGACGAATGGGCGGGCAGCAATCTGGATACCGTGTTTGCCCAGCGCAGCAAACTGCTGTCCCCCGGTTTCTACCGCATGCTGTCCGACATTCTGCGTTTCAACAAGGCAGCGCCGCGCTTGCTGGAAACTGCGCTCAAACAGCAGCTGTCGCTGGGCGCGCTTTTGCAACAGAAAGGCTTTGGTGAACGCTTTCGCGACCATTACCTGGTGCCAATGGCCGCCGCCATCTGGTCCAGCCCCAGTGGTGAAATTCTGGCGTTTCCGGCCGCCAGTTTCTTGCGCTTTTGCATGAATCACGGTCTGTTGCAGATCAGTCAGCGTCCCCGCTGGTTTACCGTGCCGGGCGGTGCGCGTCAGTACGTCAAGAAACTGCTGGAGCAAATTCCCGATCTGCGCCTGTCCTCGCCCGTGCTGTCGGTGCAGCGCGATGAGACTGGGGTAATCGTGCATAGCCGCCATGGGCAAGAGCGCTTCGACAGCGTGATTTTTGCCACTCACGCCCCACAAACCCTTGCCATGCTGGCCGATGCCAATGCAGAAGAACGGGCGGTGCTGGGCGCGGTACGCTATCAAGCCAATACGGCCATATTGCACGGCGATCCGGCTTTATTGCCCAAGCGGCGCAAGGTGTGGTCTGCCTGGAACTTTCTTGCCGACAGCCGGCAAGCCGCACAGCGCGCCGTGTGCGTCAGCTATTTGCTGAATACACTGCAACCGGTGCCGGTTGCTTCACCGGTCATCGTCACCCTGAATCCGCTACGGGAGCCAGAGCGATCACTGGAGTATGCCCGCTTCATCTATGAGCACCCCTTGTTTGATCAAGCTGCAATTCAGGCGCAAACCCGGCTACCTGCCTTGCAGGGCAAGCGTCACACCTGGTTTGCCGGTGCCTGGACCGGTTACGGATTTCACGAGGATGGTCTGAAATCGGCATTGCGGGTAGCGCAGGACTTTACCCCACTGCCAAGCTGGGCGAGGCTGGACTGATGACTGATGCCTATCTCGTTAAGGGCGTGGTCATGCACCAACGGCTGCGCCCTGCCCATCACCGCTTTCGCTATCCGGTGTTTGCCGTGCGCTTGCGCCTGTCTGCGCTGGATGAAATTGGCAATGCCTGGTTCGGGGTCAATCGCTTCCGTTTGATGACGGTACGTAGCCGCGACTATGGCCCGCGCGATGGCAGCCCGCTCCTGCCCTGGATTCGCAGTCAATTGGCCAAGGCCGGTTTGCCAGACGATGGCGAGGTTTGGCTGCAAACCTTCCCCCGCGTGTTCGGCTACGCATTCAATCCGGTCAGCTTCTGGTACTGCCACGATGCCAATCGCCAGCTGGTGGCGGTGCTGGCCGATGTCAACAACACCTTTGGTGAACACCATGCCTACCTGTTGGCCAACAAAAATGGCCAGCCTATTCGCAATGGCCTTGCCCTTAGCTGCGTGAAACAGCTGCATGTATCCCCCTTCTGCCAGGTAGCCGGGCATTACCAGTTCCGGCTGGCAGAAAAAAGCGATCGCATGCTGATGCGTATCGATTACCACGATGCGGACGGTGTGCTGCTCAATACCAGTGTGTCCGGTGACATGACACCGTTGACCTCAGCCAGCACAGTGTCAGCCCTGCTGCAGCAACCCTTGCTGACCGTGTCCATCATCCTGCGCATTCATTGGCAGGCCCTGCGCCTGCTGTGCAAGAAAGTGCCGTTGTTCGGCAAACCGCAACCCCCATCCAGTAATCTGACTCACGGACAGGAGCTCCACCCATGAGCCTTTCCCGCGCCCTAGACATTCCATGCAGCACACCTCCTTTTGCCGGAAAATTACTGTTATCCAGGCTGAGCCGGCTTTGTCATGGCAGCTTGCGCCTGATTACACCGGATGGTGCCGCACACTGGTTCGGTACGACGGGGGAAATTCCGGATGCCGAATTGCACCTACGCGACTGGGCAGCCTGCAGCAAGCTGCTGCTGGCCGGTGATATCGGTTTTGCCGAAGCGTATCGAGATGGCCTGCTTGACGCTCCCGATCTGGTTGCCCTGCTAAGGCTGGCACTGCGCAATCAAGAAGTACTGGGTTCTGCCGCTAGTGGCAGCCTGCCGGCGCGTGCCTGGTACTGGCTGAAACACAAGCTGCGCCGCAACAGCAAAGCCGGTAGCAAGCGCAACATCCATGCACACTACGACCTGGGCAACGACTTTTACCAGCTATGGCTCGACCCTAGCTGGACTTACTCCAGCGCCTGGTTTGATGGCCATTACGATTTGCCCCTGGCGCAAGCACAGTCAGCCAAATACCAGCGCATCTGCGATGTCCTGGGACTGAAGCCTGGCATGCGGGTACTGGAGATAGGCTGCGGCTGGGGCGGCTTTGCCGAACATGCAAGCCAGCAAGGCATTGCCGTGCATGGCGTCACCATTTCCAACGCCCAACTGGAGTTCGCACAGCGGCGGCTGGCCAACAAGCCACTGGCAGAACTGGAATGGTGTGATTACCGCGACCTGCACGGCCAGTACGATGCCATTGTTTCCATCGAAATGTTTGAAGCCGTGGGCGAAGCTTATTGGCAAGGCTACTTCTGCCAACTACGCAAGCTGCTCAAACCAGGCGGCAAGGCATTGGTGCAAAGCATCACCATTGCCGATAGCCGTTTTGAACGTTATCGCAGCGGCAGTGACTTTATTCAGGCCTTCATTTTTCCTGGCGGCATGCTGCCCAGCCGGCATGCGTTCCAGCAGCAGGCTGCCCGTGCCGGTTTGCACACCTGCGACCGGCTGGATTTTGGCCACGACTACGCAGAAACCCTGCGCCGGTGGCGGCATGGTTTTGAACACGCGCTCGACGCCGTACACAAACTCGGCTTCGACGATGCCTTCATCCGCATCTGGCGGCTTTACCTGTGTTATTGCGAGGCCGGGTTTGACGAGAACAGCATAGGCGTATCCCAATTTTTGCTGCAGGAAGCACAACCATGAAACGCCTGTGCTGCTTGCTGCTGACCGGGCTGCCGCTATTGGCGTCTTGCAGTACGCCTGACATACAAAGCTACCGTGACAATACGCCCAAGCTGGATCTGTACCAGTTTTTCACCGGCCACACCCAGGCCTGGGGCATGTTCCGCGACCGAAACAGCAAACTGATCAAGCGCTTTAGCGTGGACATCAACGGCCACCGCGCGGGTGATGTGCTGATTCTGGATGAACGCTTTGTTTATGCCGACGGCACACACCAGCAACGCAGCTGGCGCTTGCAGCCCAATGGTGAAGGCAAGTGGCGCGGCACGGCGGCAGATGTGATCGGCGAGGCCGAGGGTGAAGTGGCTGGCAACGCACTGCACTGGCGCTACAGCCTGCGCCTGCCGGTAGACGGGCAGGAATGGAATGTGGACTTTGATGACTGGATGTTTCTGCAGGACAAACAGACGCTGCTCAATAGTGCGCGCATGAGCAAATTCAGCATCGGGCTGGGTGAAGTCAGCCTGTTTTTCCGCAAGGAGTAAGGCCATGCCATTTGCCCCCCCCAACGCTCCCATCCGCGCCTGGCCTGGCCAACGCGTGTGGCTGATCGGCGCATCCAGTGGTATCGGTGCCGCGCTGGCACGTCACCTGCTAGAAAAGGGTGCCGATGTCGTGCTGTCTGCGCGCCGGGAAGCGGTATTGCAGCAGGTGGCTGCTGGTCATGCACAAGCCCAGGTGCTGGTGCATGATGTTGCCGACCCCGCATCCTGGCGTGAATGCTGGGCACAGCTGCACGCACAACACCGCCTGCCGGATCTGGTTATCTTCTGCGCGGCCGATTACCGGCCCGAACAAAGCTGGCAACTACATGCAGAACAGGTTCGGCAAACCCTGAACACCAATCTGGCAGGCGTGTACTTTGGCCTGGAAACCATGCTGCCGGACTTGATGGCACGCCGTAGCGGTGGCCTTGCCCTGGTCGCCAGCATAGCCGGTTATGTCGGCCTGCCCGGTGCCAGCGTTTACGGGCCCAGCAAAGCCGCACTGATCAATCTGGCCGAACTGCTGTATGCCGAACTCAAACGCTATTGTCTGAATGTTTACCTTATTAACCCTGGTTTCGTCTCCACCCGACTAACCGCACTCAACGACTTTCCGATGCCGGCCATCATCAGTCCGGAAGCAGCGGCCGCACGGATTGTGCATGGCCTGGAGCGCGGTTGTTTTGAAATCCACTTTCCACGCAGGTTTACGCTATGGATCAAGCTGCTCGCGAAACTGCCTTACTGTCTCAGACTGCCCTTGTTGCGCCATCTGGTGCGCAACTGAGGCCGCAATTGACCAAGCTGCTGGACTGGTACGCCCAGTTAAGCCCGGAGACGCTATCTGATATTGGCAACTTCTATGCCGCTACCGCCAGCTTCAAGGACCCCTTCAATACCGTGCAAGACCGGGAAGGAATCCGTGCGGTGTTTCATCACATGTTCCAGACGCTGCAAGCGCCAGCTTTCATCATTCGCGCGCAGTTGCTGGACGGTGATCAGGCCTTCATCACCTGGGACTTCTGCTTCCGCAAAGGCGGCAAGGACTATCTGCTGCACGGCGCAAGCCACTTGCGCTTTAATGCCGATGGCAAGGTTATCCAGCATCGGGACTACTGGGATTCAGCCGAGGAATTACTGCACAAGCTGCCGCTGATCGGGCCGCCGCTACGGTTGTTGCGTCGCATGCTATCAGTACGTGACGAGGGAGAGTGGCGATGAACAGCTGCCTCAAGGGCAATAGCTCCGGCTTGCCCGCCCAAGCAAACCCGCTATCTGCAAGGGCGGCAAACCCGATGACGCCATCACCCAAGGAAAACACCATGCGCCTTCCACGCTTACTCCACATCTTGCTCATCGGCTGCGGCGTACTGCTGTCCGCCTGCTCTACCCTGCCACCAGCGGGCATTACCCCGGTCAGTGGCTTCCAATTGCAACGCTATAGTGGCAAGTGGTATGAAATCGCCCGTCTGGACCACCGCTTCGAGCGTGGGCTGAGCGATGTCAGCGCCAGCTATGCACCACAGGCAGATGGCAGCGTCAGCGTGATCAATCGCGGCTTTGACACCGAGGCCGGACGCTGGAAACAGGCAGAAGGCCGCGCACTATTTAATGGAGACCCACACAGCGGCTCGCTGAAAGTATCCTTCTTTGGGCCTTTCTATGGCGGCTATCACGTGGTGGCGCTGGACCCTGATTACCGCTGGTCCATGGTGGCGGGCAATGATCGTTCTTACCTGTGGATTCTGGCGCGGGAAAAGCACTTGCCGGATGCCGTGCTAAACAAACTGCTGGCGCAGGCCCAACAGCTGGGCTTCAACACCAAGCAGCTGATCCAGGTCAGCCAAACCCGCAGCGATGACTGAGCCATGCGTATCAAACTCAACCCGCGCAAGCTGCTGTTAAGCAAATGGACCGCACTGCAGCCATCCAATAAGGAAAAGCACTTTCTGGTGGTGCGCGTGCTATTGCCGGAAGATCCGCAGACGCCCATCACCGAGGTGGAGCTGGAAGCCGTTTACAGTCGGCACAGCCGCATCATTCCCTGGAAAACGCTGACCGATACCGCGCACTGGCAGCAAGGCTGGCACTGACGCCGGGATAGGAAAAGCAGAGCGTCATGCGCACATCCATCGCCATCATCGGTGCCACCACCCGGCCCTACCAATAACAATGACCGACTCCACGGGGAAATCGGTCATTGTCCTCAGCAATCAAAATCGCCAGCGCGGTTAAAATTCAAGCCCTGGTGTCAACGCTTACTCTTTTGACTTGCCATGGCTTTGCCTGAACAAAACCTGGCTGGCAATCAAGGCCGAGCCAGCGGCAAACAGCAGCCAGTAGGCAGGCGAACTCTTGCTGTGGGTCATTTCCACCAAGGCGGTGGACACCGCCGGGGTCAGCCCGCCGAAAATGGCGGTGGCCAGGCTGAAAGCCAGCGAAAAACCCACGGTGCGCACATACACCGGCATCACCTCGGTCAGCGCTGCCACCATGGCACCGTTATACATGCCAAAGAAAAACGAGAACCACAGCAGTACCGTCAGCAGCCGGATAAAGCTGGGGCCATCGGCCAGCCAGGCCATGGCGGGATAGGCAGTCAGCAAGGCCAGCAGCGAAATACCCAATAGCAAGGGCTTGCGGCCAATGCGGTCGGACAAGGCCCCACCGATGGGCAGCCAACAGAAATTGGACAGGCCCACACACAGGGTAACGATCAGGCTGTCCTCCGCACTCAGGTGCAGCACGCTTTTACCAAAGGTCGGCGTGTAGACGGTGATGAAGTAGAACAGCGTGGTGGTAAGCGACACCAGAAACATGCCCGCCACGATGGTGCGCCAGTGCAGGCCGATGGTGGCAAAGATTTCCCGCAGGCTGGGGCGGTGTTTGCGCGCCAGAAAGGCGTCGGTTTCCTGCAAGGATCCGCGCAGCATGAAAATCAGCGGAATGATCAGGCAGCCGATGAAAAACGGCACGCGCCAGCCCCAGGCGGCAATCTGCGCCGGGCTGAGCCACAGCTGGATGCCATAACCGATGGCAGCCGCCACCACAATGGCCACTTGCTGGCTGGCCGATTGCCAGCTGGTGTAAAAGCCCTTGTGGCCCGGCGTGGCAATTTCCGACAGATACACCGACACCCCGCCCAGCTCCACCCCGGCGGAGAAGCCCTGCAACAAACGTCCCAGCAGCACCAGCAAGGGCGCGGCCAGGCCGATCTGGCTGTAATCCGGCACAAAGGCAATCAGCACCGTGCCACAGGCCATGATGCCCAAGGTGACAATCAGCCCCTGACGGCGGCCAATGCGATCCACATAACTGCCCAGCACGATGGCCCCGAGCGGGCGCATCAGGAAACCGGCACCGAAGACGGCAAAGGTGAGCATCAGCGAGGCAAACTCGCTGCTGGTGGGGAAAAATGCCTTGCTGATATAGCTGGCATAAAAACCGAACAGGAAAAAGTCGAATTGTTCGAGAAAATTACCACTGGTCACGCGCAGCACCGCACCCAGTCGGGACTGCGCGGGGTGCTGGCTGGTGGCTAGCGTTTGTTGCATGAGTACTCTCCTTTGTTGCATCTGTTGCGTTGTGTTTATTGCTTTTTTGAATGATTTATTTGCGCTGACGCTTTTCGATTGCCCACTTCAGCAAGGCGGCGCTGCGGAAAATGCCGTGGGCGAACTTGCCATAGGGCAAGGTAAGGAACAGCGCCATCACCACGCCCAGATGCACCGCCAGCAGGCTGCCCAGCGCATGGCTGTCACGGGCCAAGGGCAATAGCAGGCCGCTGGCACTGGTCAGCAATAACAGGGCAATAAAGCCCCGATCCATCGGCCGTTGTTGTACGTCGCCATGCTGCGGGTTGCGCTGCAGGTTCAGCCACAGCAAGCCAGCCGGGCCAATCAGCAGACCGATGCCGCCGACACTGCCCAGCAGCACTGGCAGGCTGTTCAGCGCATACGGGGCTGGCAGGCCCAGCAAATAGTGGTAGCCGGTGGCCACGATGGTGGCGGCAAAACAGGACAGGAAGCCGTAGAAGGTGAAGTGGTGAAAACGCCGCCGCCACAGGGTGTAGGCATCGTCGGCGTTATTGCAGCCCTGACCGTGGCCGCCATCCAGATACTTCAGCGTGGCCACTGCATGTCCGGCATCCAGCACTGCCGGTACATCCGGGGCTTGCGGGCTGATGTCGCGCCAGAAACGCCGCACCCCCATGCCCAGTGCCAGCACGGCAAAGCCGAATACCGGGCCGAACAGCCCGGCCAGCAGATGGTGCGGGAAGTAGTCGTAGAAATTGCCGCTGTTCACGCTGGGGGCCAGTGCCTGCAATAACAGCAGGAACAGCGCCAGCCCGGCAGCCAGCGCCAAGGCGACGGTTAACCCGGCATGCTGATACAGCCGCCCCAGCGCACCCGGCCAGGCAAAACGGGTATAGCTGTGCTGGCGCACCTGGGCCATGGCCTGCGGAATGTTGACGGCAAATTCATGTGGCGGCGCGTACTGGCAGGCATGCAGACAGGCACCGCAGTTGTGGCAAAGATTGGCCAGGTAATGGATGTCGGCCTGGCCGAATTCCAGCCGCTGGGTCATGGCGGGAAACACCGCGCAAAAGCCCTCGCAATAGCGGCAGGCATTACAGATTTGCAGGTCGCGCGCCACTTCGGCTTCGGCACTGTTCAGCAGTGAAGCTGGCTGACCGGCGGCCAGTTGTTGCGCCTCGTTAATCAGGCGGGTGAGTTGTTGCATGTCAGATTCCTTTTGAAGCAGCCTGCGCGGCGCGTCTACCCGCAATGCGGCCAAATGCGGTGCCGATGGCCATGCCGATACCGGCCACATAACCCTTGCCCAGTACATTGCCCGCCATCATTTCACCGGCCACAAACAGGTTGGGGCTGGGCTGACCGGCAAAGTGCACGGCGGCGTCGGCATTGGTTTTCAGGCCCAGATAGGTAAAGGTGATGCCGGGGCGCAGCGCGTAGCCGTAATAAGGCGGGGTATCCAGCGGCAGCGCCCAGTGGCTTTTGGCGGGGGTCAGGCCCTGGGTGTGGCAGTTGTCCAGCACGGTGTGGTCAAACTGCCCGGCCTGGCAGGCGGCGTTATAGCGCTGGATGGTGTCGACAAAGCGCGCCTCGTCCAGCCCCAGCTGACGCGCCAGCTCCGGCAGGGTGTCGGCCTTGTTGCCGGGGAATACCGGCGGCATGAAGCGGCCAATGGCTTTGGAATCGATGATGGAATAGCCGATCTGCTCCGGCTGTTGTGCCACCAGCCGCCCCCAGATGGCATAGCGCTTGGGCCAGAAGTCTTCGCCCTCGTCGTAAAAGCGCTCGGCGTTGCGGTTGAGCATGATGCCCAGCGACACGCAATCCACACGGGTGCAGATGCCGCCATCGTAGAGCGGCGCACGCGCGTCAATCGCCACGCAGTGCGATTGCGACGGGTCGCCCACCATGTCGGCCCCGGCCTGCTCCATGAACTTGAGCAGCACGCCCTGATTGAAACGCGTGCCGCGAATGAGGAAGTTGTCCGCTGGCCAGTCGCCTTGCGCATTCTGGCCCCAGGCACTGCGCAGCCATTCACGGTTGGACTCGAAACCGCCAGCCGCCAGCACACAGCTGCGCGCGGTGATGCGCTCGCCACCCGACAGATGGGCGGCAACAAAGCGGCCATCCTGTAATTCCAGCCGTTCAACCGCGCTGTCGTAGCGAATCACCACGCCCAGTTTTTCCGCGCTGCGGTAATAGGCATTCACCAGCGCCTTGCCGCCGCCCATGAAGAAGGCATTGGTGCGCGCGGTGTGCAGCGCGCCGGACAGCGAGGGCTGAAAGTGCACGCCGTGACGGCGCATCCAGTCACGGCAAGTGCCGCTGGCGCGAATCACCAGCCGGGCCATGGCTTCGTCGGTTTGCCCTCCGGTCACACGCAGCAGATCCTGCCAGTATTCTTCTTCCGGATAGGCCTCCACCAGCACGTCTTGCGGGGCATCGTGCATGCAGCGCAGATTGCGGGTGTGCTGTGAATTGCCGCCGCGCCAGGCGCGCGGGGCGGACTCCAGCAGCAGCACCGAGGCCCCGGCTTCGCGGGCCATCAGTGCTGCGCAGAGTGCAGCGTTGCCGCCGCCGATGATCAAAACATCAAACATGGATACAGCCTCCCTGAGACAAGGGGAGACTGTAAAAAGCCCTCAGACTGGCCCGCCAGAGCGGATCGGGCAACAGGTGTTTAGCGTTTGTAAACAGTAACGCCCGGCCAGCGGCCACTATCGGCCAGTTCGCTGGCTACTTGCTGCAGCACCACGCGGGTGGCCAGCCCGGCCGGGGACAGCTCGTCATCGGACAGGCTTACCAGCAAATTGGGGCGGCTGACACTGGCGTCGGTGATGTCGATCAGGCGGAATTCCTCCGGCGGCAGGCGGGCAATGGCAGCACCGGGCTGGATGGTGGCACCATAACCGGCGCGCACCGCATCCATCAGCAAGGACAGGCCGTCGATTTCCGCACTGATATTCAGCGCGTGTGCGCCCTGGCTGCTGGCGTTGTTGAGCAAGGCGCGCAAACCATGCGGGCCACTGGGCAGAATCAGCGGAATGTCGCCCAGCTCAGCCAGGCTGATGTGGTCCTGCGCGGGCGCAGCAGGCAGGTCGCGGCGGCAGATCAGAAACAGCTTTTCCTCCAGCAGCGGCAACACGCTCCAGCGCCGGGTGCGCTCCTCCTGGAACAGCACCGCCAGGTCCAGCTGGCGCGCCCCCAGCATGGTGGCCAGATTGCCGGACAGGTTTTCCACCAGATGCAGGCGGATGTCCGGGTAACGTGCGCGCATGGCCGTCATGAAGGGCAGCCCCAGCACCCCGGTGGTACTGGGGGCCATGCCCACGCTGACATGGCCGGACAGCCGCGCCAGCTGGGCGGCGCGCATGGCGTCGTCGGCATGGCGGATGGCCAGCTGTGCCTGCCGCCAGAACGCCAGTCCGGCATCGGTGGGCAGCACGCCGCTGGAGGTGCGTTGCAACAGCCGGGTGGACAATTCGCCCTCCAGTCGGCTGATTTGCTGGCTGAGCGCCGACGTCCCCACTCCCAGCTCCAGCGCAGCGCGCCCCATGCTGCCTTGTGCCACCACGCTGACAAAATAGCGCAGCTGTCGTAATTCCATTGCGTGTCCTGTTACCGCCGGTGTGGCGTTTGATGGTGTAGTGCGCAGTCTACCGCTGTCCGGATGACAGGCATAAAAAAAGCCTCCTGACGGAGGCTGAACATGTGCTGACTGGTAAGCAAAAGCACACGAAGAGAGGGATATGCCTCAGGCGGTGGCAGGCTTGCCGACAAAGCGGCTGCGGATGTCCTTGCGGTACAGCATCAGGGTGGCGGCCAAGCCGCAGGCAGCGGCCAGTGTCATCCAGTAGCCGGGGGCGGCCTTGTCGCCGCTGGCGTCAATCAGCGCGGTGGATACCAGCGGGGTGAAGCCGCCAAAAATCGCGGTAGCCAGGCTGTAAGCCAGTGAAAAACCCACGGTGCGCACATGGCTGGGCATCAGCTCGGTCAGCGCCACCACGGTGGCACCGTTGTAGCTGGCATACAGGAAGGACAGCCACAGCTCCACCACCAGCATGTGGCCAAAGCTGGGAGAAGCCACCATCCAGGCCAGCGCCGGATAGGCGGTCAGCATGGTCAGCAGGCTGAAACCCAGCATCAGCGGCCAGCGGCCAATGCGGTCGGACAGCGCGCCCATGATGGGCAGCCAGATGAAGTTGGACAGGCCGACAAAGAAGGTCACCATCAAGCTGTCGTTTTCGCTCAGCTTGAGCACGCTCTTGCCAAAAGTGGGGGTGTAGACGGTGATCAGGTAAAAGCTCACCGTGGTCATCACCACCAGCAGCATGCCACCGGCAATCAACTGCCAGTTCTGCACGATGGAGCGCAGGATTTCGGCAAAGCTGGGGTGATGCTTGTGCGCCAGGAAGGCATCGGTTTCCTGCAGCGAACGACGAATGGCAAAAATGAAGGGAATGATCATGCAGCCGATGAAAAACGGAATGCGCCATGCCCATTGGTCGATCTGGTGACTATTGAACACTTGATGCAGCAGATAGCCCAGCACGGCGGCAAACATGATGGCCACCTGCTGGCTGGCCGACTGCCAGCTGACAAAAAAGCCCTTGCGGCCCGGCGTGGCCATCTCGGCCAGGTATACCGACACCCCGCCCAGCTCCACCCCGGCAGAAAAGCCCTGCAACAGACGGCCCAGCAGCACCAGCAAGGGCGCAGCCAGACCAATGCTGGCATAGCCCGGTACAAAGGCAATCAAGGCGGTGCCGCAGGCCATGATGGCCAGGGTGACAATCAGCCCCTTGCGGCGGCCAATGCGGTCGATATAACTGCCCAGCACAATGGCACCGATGGGGCGCGCCAGAAAACCGGCGCCAAAGGTGGCAAAGGCCATGATCAGCGAGGCATACAGATTGCCGCTGGGGAAAAAGGTTTTGGCAATATAGGTGGCGTAAAAGCCATACAGGAAGAAGTCGAACATTTCCAGGAAGTTACCGCTGGTAACGCGTAATACCATGGAAAGGCTGGACTGGCGTGGGCTGGCAGTGGTCATGTCGTCGTCCTTGTTATTGAGCGGAGATGCTGACCGGTGTCATCCCGGTCTGGCGAATCGTGGCCGCAGCCTGCGGCGCAGCAAGAAAGCGCAGCAGTTGGCGCGCTGCTGACTGATGGGTGCTGTCACGGCTGATGCCAGCAGAAAACGTGGTGACTTGCTGTGCCTGTTCCGGCAGCAGGCCGACAATGTCGATGCCGCTAATCGGAATCAGCTCGCTTAATTGTTGAAAGCCCAGTTCGGCTTCACCGCGTGCCACCACCTTGCCCACCGGCTCGGCCGGAATCATGCGGCTGCGGTTCTTGATCTGCTCTGCCACGCCCAGACGGGAAAACAGCACGCTGGACAAAAACACGCCGCTGGCGCTGTCGGAGTAAGCAATGGAATGGCTGTTAAGCAGGGTTTGCTTGAGGGCGGCCAGCGTGCTGATGTCCGGCTGCGGGCTGCCGTGTTTTACCGCCAGCGCAATGCGCGATGCCGCCAGCGGGGTGTTGCTGTCTGCTGCCACCTGGCCTTGGGCTTGTAGCTGGCCCAGCGCGCTGCCCACCATCACCAGCACGTCGATTTTTTCACCACGGGCCAGCCGTTGCGGAATGGCTTGCGGGGTATCGCCCATGGACGGGCCCCATTCCAGTTGCAGGTGGTGGCCGGTTTGTTGTTCAAATTGCGGTGCCAGCTGTTTCAGTGCGGCCGCAAAGCCGCCAGAGCTGACCACCGTCAGTTGATCTGCCTGCGCATGCATGCTGCTAACGGCCAATAGCAATACCGCCAGGCCACAGCCCGGCTTCCATGTTCTTGCCATGAAGAATCTCCTCTTGTTGTGCTTATCTTGTGCTGGAATAATGCACAAAACGCAATAAATGTTTAATTGCTTTTATTTCATGGATTAATCGATGGCACGCATCAATCTGGAGCTCAACGAATTGCAGGCTTTTCTGGCGGTGGCGGAAAAGTCCAGCTTCAAGGCAGCGGCGGAATCCCTGCACCTGTCGCAACCTGCCTTGAGCCGACGCATTGAAAAACTGGAGCAGTCCTTGCAGGTGCGCTTGCTGGAACGCACCACGCGCAGTGTGCGGCTGACCGATGAGGGCGCCCATTTCCTGCAACATGCACAAAATGTGGTGGATGAACTGGAACAGGCCATGCGTGGCCTGGGTGAACGCGCCGAGCGGCGCAGCGGGCTGGTGTCGATTGCCAGCATTCCATCGGTGGCGCAGCACCTGTTGCCCGCCGCGCTGGCCAAGCTGCTCGCCAGTCATCCGGCGCTGTGTCTGCGGGTATTTGATGAGGGTGCGCAAGAAGTGCTGGAGCAGGTATTGGCGGGACGTGCCGACTTTGGCATCAACTTTATTGGCGCAGAGGACCCCAATATCGACTTTGAGCCACTGCTGACCGAGCGCTATGTGGCGGTGATGCGGCATGATCATCCGCTGGCCTCCCAGCAGCGCCTGCGCTGGGAAGACCTGGTGGGCGAGCGGCTGATTGGCGTGTCACAGCGTAGCGGCAACCGCCTGCTGCTGGACCATCATCTGGCCAGCCTGGCCGAGCGGCCCCGTATCCACTATGAAGCCAGTCACTTGCACGGTGCCTACGGCATGGCCATGGCCGGTATTGGCGTCATGATCGTCCCCGAACTCTCCTTGACGCCAGCGTATATGCACCAACTGCTTGGCATCATGCTGGATGATCCGCAAATATCGAGAACAATCGGTCTTATCACGCGATCCGGCTACAAGCCCAATCCGGCGGCCAGGCAGTTAATCCAACTGGTGCGGGAGCAGTTCAAACAGCATGGCCAGTCCAAGCTGATCCAAACTGATTAAATTAACGCCGCATGTCATCTTGAAGGGGGTGTTGATGGTACGCACTGAGTGCGCGATGGTAGCGCCAGGCCCACGCCATCCATCTTCCTGGATACTTGCATTCGCAGCGCTGTCCAGCTGAAAACGGGCGCGCTGAATCCAGCCTCTTTTAGCTGCCAGCATGCGCTGTCGAAGCTGCAACTGCTTGCAGCTTCCCTGCACACTGCCCTATTTGCCGCTAGCCTGGCTTATTTGAAAATCAGCTGCACGCCATGCGACTTGCGTTCGGTATCGTAGCGAACCGTGATGTAGACATCGGAAACACCCACGTCGGTCAGGAAGTTTTTCACGTCCACCGCACGCGCCTGGGCAGCCACCTTGGCATTGCCGATATCACCACGGTAGCAGTGGCCGCGCACGATGATGGACTTGCTCGCCTTAAGTTTGGGCAACAGCCGCAACAGCTGTCCCTTGCCCACTTCATCCAGCTTGGGGCTGAGTTTGTCGAACGGAATAAAATCAGCGTCGATCGCCATGTTGGCATCGATCTTTTTATCCAGTGCCGTCTTTTCCGCAGCGGCCTTATCCAAAGCAGCTTTGACTACGGGATCAATAGCATGTGACTGATTGGCAGCACAGCCTGCCAACATGACCGAAAACAGGCCGCACAACAGCAATTGCTTCATGACAAACTTCCAGAATTGAACTGAACAACAGCCCGCCCCCGGCTGGGAGCGGGCACGACAACAACAAGTCTAATTAAGCAATCGTCTTGTTGCTGGTCAGGTCCCAACCGGCGCTGACATTACCGCCGCCAGTACCGTCAGCACGTTTCTGCTGCGTATAGGTCCACTTGATCTTGCCGTAGGAGAAGCTGACTTTTTCGCTGGGGAAGCCAGAGTCATTGGCCGAACCAGTGGGAACTACCTTGGAAATCAGCACTTGCTCCATCTTGACTTCCATGTACTTCACCTTGTCGCCACCAGCACGGCACAGCTCGATGGTTACATCCTTGATGTGCTTACCGGTGCAGCATGCTTCGTAGATCTTCGGGCTGGCCTTGTCCAGGAAGTGGGTGATTTCAAAAGGAACGTGGTTAACGCGCTCGGCAGTGGCACCACCAGCAGAGCTGGCAGTGGACTGGGCCGGTTGTTCCAGGCCATGGGCAAAGGACAGAATTTCAATCCAGTCCTTGTGCTTGTCATCGGTGCTTTCACCCGGAATACCATCAATTTTCAGAAATGCATCAAAAGCCATTTATTTACCTTTCATTATGAATGACACGTGGGACAAGCCCACCAACATTTATCAACCCGCAGGCTGAGGCAGCTCTGCGACAAGTCGCAGGGAAATCGTCAATTCGTCCAACTGGAAATGCGGGCGCAAGAATGCGGCAGCACGGTACACACCCGGCTTGCCAGGCACCTCCACCACATCCACACGTGCTTCACGCAGCGGATATTTGGCCTTGGCTTCCTGGCTGGCAGAGTCGTCCAGCAGCACATACTGCGCCAGCCAGGTGTTCAGGTAGTCCTGCACGTTCTGGCGCGAAGCAAAGCTGCCGATCTTGTCGCGCATGATGGATTTCATGTAATGCGCAATGCGTGACACGGCAAAGATGTAGGGCAGCTGGGTGGACAGACGGGCATTGGCATTGGCCGCGTCGGTGTTATAGGTTTTGGCCTTTTGTACCGATTGCCCGGCAAAGAAGGCGGCATAGTCGGTGTTTTTGCAGTGCACCAGCGCAATCAGGCCCAAGTCGGACAGCAGCTTTTCCGTCCGGTCGGTAATGGCTACTTCGGTGGGGCATTTGAGTGCCACTTCGCCGTTATCGGTCTTGAAGGTATGTGCCGGCAGGCCCTCTACCAGACCACCGCCCTCCACCCCACGGATGGCAGCCAGCCAGCCATACTGGGCAAAGGCATCGGTCAGGCGTGCCGCATAGGCGTAGGCGGCATTGGTCCACAGGTATTTGTCGTGATTGGTGCCATCCACGTTTTCTTCAAAGTCGAACTGTTCCACCGGCACATTGTCGCGGCCATAAGGAAGACGACCCAGTACGTGCGGCAAAACCAGGCCGACATAGCGCGAATCTTCCGACTCGCGGAAGGACTTCCACTTGGCGTATTCGACGGTGTCGAAAATTTTGGCCAGATCACGCGGCTTGCCAATGTCGGAAAAGCTTTCCAGCCCAAACAGGCCCGGCGCAGCAGCGGAAATCAACGGTGCATGCGCGGCAGCGGCAACGTGTGACAGTTCTTCAAGCAGGTAGAAGTCTTCCGGATGGCGGGTAAATTCAAAATCACCAACCAGGGCGGCATAGGGTGCGCCACCAAAAGTGCCGTATTCGTCTTCGTAGATCTTCTTGAACAGCGCGCTCTGATCAAACTCGGAGGCGGCCTTGAAGTCTTTGACCAGCTCTTTCTTGGTTACGTTAAGTACCTTCAGCTTGAGCTGCGTGCTGGTTTCCGAACTTTTAACCAGATAATTCAGGCCACGCCAGGACGCTTCCAGTTGCTGGAAGTCAGCGTGGTGCATGATGGCGTTCAACTGGTCGGAAATCAGCGCATCGATTTCGGCAATGCGGGCATCCAGGCTGGCACTCAAATCGCGCGAAACGGTAACGCTGCCTTCCAGCACCTGTTCGGCCAATTCGGCAATCAGGTCACGGGCATGGCTGCGTTCGCTATCGCTGCTGGCAACACGACTTTGTTCGATGATGCTATCGAGAAGGCTGGAGGCTTGCTGCTCGGCGGCCAGCGGGCTGGCAACCATGTGCTGTTCTGCGCTCATCTCACTCCCCTGCCTTGTCATTGCTGCCGGATTTGCTGATCTGCTGCAGCTTTTCGGTGTCCTGCACGATGTCATCCAGCAGGGCTTCCAGCTTGTCATTGCCTGCCATCTTGTTACGCAGCTCCGACAGGCGCTGACGCGCCGCAACCAGCTTGTTCAGCGGTGCCACTTGTTTGGCAACGTTTTGCGGTTCGAAATCGGCCAGGCACTCAAAATTGAGCTCGACGCCCAGTTGGCTGTCATCATTGACCAGCTTGTTATCCACCTTCATTGCCAGACGCGGTGCCATGCCTTTGAGAACTTCGTCGAAGTTATCGCGATCAATCTGCACAAACTTGCGATCGACCTCCTTGAGCTTGGGCGGCGCCTCCTTGCGGTGGCCGGAATAATCGCCCAGGACGCCCATGACAAAGGGCAGTTCCTTGGTTTCGATGGCATCACCAATTTCAACGTCGTAAGTGATCTGCACACGCGGAGGACGTACGCGTGACAGCTTTTTCTGTGTGCTTTCATTACCCATGATGAATCCCCATATAACCGAAAATGCGCATCAAACCGTTAAACAAGACTGCGAGACAGACTGGCCATCACATCGCATAGCTGGGCCAGTGAAAACTGAGGATCGCTCAGGCGGCGACTAAGGATGTACACCGCCTCGGCGTAAGACTGGTGGTTGCACCAGGGCGCGTTTGGGTCCGTGACATCGATGATGTAGCGGGTATCCAGCTGCTTGCCCCAGCACTGCGCCAGCATGGGGGCGGTAAGCGCCCCCGGAATCAGCGCCAGACAGTTGCGCTCCGGCTGACGGATGATCAGGCATTGCACCGGCGTGTCCGGCAGGCTGGAGGTGGCCGCCGTAAACAGGGCCAGCCAGGTGACAACCGCCAGCATGTCTTCGCCCTCGCCATCCGGCAGCGGCAATAGATAAGTCTGCGAAGACAGGCTGCCCTGAAATTTGCGCAGCAGCTGGCTGTGAAACACAAAGGACAACAACAAGGAGGCCAGATCGGCATTGCCCGACTGTGCCAACTGCGCAGACAACAGGCTGCAGGGCGTCACCGCCAGGTGACGGCTAAGCAGTTGCTCGGCCAGTTCGGTATCTGCAGCAGAACCGGCACCAAACAAGGATTGCTCCTCCAGATACTGGCGGCAGGCCACCATCTCCACCGCGTTGTCGATGGCATTGCTCAGCTGCTCTTGCAAACCGTTGTAGAACAACTCGTTGGACAGCATCATCACGCCCACCGACGGGCGCGGCATGTCCGAAGGCAGCAGGGACGCAGCCACCAGCGGATACAGCCTGCCACTTTCGTCCCGGCTGGGCTGGATAACCCCCAGGGCCAGCCACGCGCCATCAGGCGTGCGGGTAAGGAAGGAAGAAGCCGGCATTTGCTGGTAACGCTGGCGGGCGCTGTCGTCATCCAGCAGCACCAGGCTGTCGGCAATGACATGATCCAGCTGGGCCGCTGCCGTATGGGTGGCATTGATGCGGATGAAGTCACCACGTCGCGGCAATTTGCCAAATACGCAGAATTCCCCTGCGGTTACTGGTATGCGCTTGAAATTGAAGGCCATGTACTGGTCGTCCTTGTTACAAAGTCACGCGCTCAGGCAGGTTTAGTTTGTAAAGCTTGATCAGTTGCAAGGGATTAACTCCACCAACCATACGGAAATTGAAACGCACCATCTGTCCGTCCGTGGCCTTTCCGACAGGCCAGGACAGCTGCACCAGATCGCTGCTGTCTTGCGCAACCTTGGCGGAGGCCAGCAGACGCATCAGACCCATGCGACCGGACTGGCTGGCCACCACGCTGGCTGCGCCGTTATACGAAACCACCTGGATGCGCGCGCCGCCGGCATTGTCACTGCCCGGCCAGTTAAACGGCTGCCAGGTTTGCGGGCCGTTGCGGTAACGCAGTTCCTGGCCATCCACCACAATGGATATTTCCGACAAGCCCGGTGTAGGCTGCGGCTGCAGCTCGAAGCGGCTGTTTTCGCCATCCTGCAACTGGGTGGAAGCCAATGCCCCCAGTTTGCCGGCGGCGGACAGAAACTCCGGATTGAAGCGAATGCCCTGCTCGCCCCAGGCGCGTGCCACCAGGGTGTCACCCTTGCGCTGCACCAGGCCGTTCAGGTATTTGTTGATGAACTTATCCAGCACGCCATCATTGGCTTTGACAAAGCGGTTGATCTCGGCCACCGAAGCTGCGCTGCCCGAATCGGTAAACGGATACTTGCCGGCCAGTTGCTTCCATTGCGGCAGCACCTCGTTGGCCCAGGCCTGGTTGATGTCCTGCTGCACCGGCCCCAGCATGGCGGTATAGGACTGCGACAGCGGACGAACCAGCATGGGGCGTACCATGGCTGCGGTATCGGTGGACACCTGGTTGAGCAGCGAGTTGTCTACATAGGAAACGGTATCGGCCAGTTCGGAGCCGGAACCATTAAGCGTGGCCTGCAAGGTGGCGCGGGCCTGCGGACCCGGCTCATCGGTGGAGGCAATCGATGCCACCTTGGCTTTCAGCTTGGCCAACTGATCGAGATAGCCATTGATCGGCGGGTTGTCACCCTTGACCAGCTGCGCCACCCCGGCAAAAGCCTGCCCTACTTCGCCAAACTGCTTGTCAGCGGTTTTCTTGCCCTGACCATCGCTACCACCCTTGAGAAACTCGGTTGTTTTCTCCAGCACCGACTGCTTGGCGTTCTCCAGCGAGCGGTTCAGTTCGGACGGGTTATCCCAGGAGGTTTCCATGGCGGCGCGCGCCAGAATCAGCTTTACCGGCGAGTTCTGCTTGTCGGACAGCCGGGTCAGCGCCGATGCCGACTGCGCCGGATTGCTAAAATCGCGTACCGTCACGCCGGGCAGGAATTTCTTCCAGGCAGCAATGTACTGGGTGCGATACAGCGCCATCAGCGCGGCACGGTTTTTCTCGACATTGCCGTCCTTGCCCAGATTGTCCTGAATGGACGAGGCCAGTACCCAGTCATCCCCCCGAATTTCGCCCTTGCTGGCTTCATCGATGGCTGCCTTGACATAGCCGTTCCAGGCATCGCGGGTAAACGCCCCCTCCACCATCTGGCTGCTGGCCATGATGTCGAGATCGCGATTATCCAGAATACGGGCCACAGTCAGCGGCGCATAACGGGTATTGGCGCGGGCGCGGATTTCGTTGTACACGCGCTCTTCCGCCGACAAATGCTTGTAGGAGCTGCGCAGGGTGTCTCGCACTTCGCTAACCAGGCGCGCATCGTTGTCGATCAACGGCAGGTCGCCCGCCTTGATCTGGCTGACATAAAAAGCCACCAGCTTTTCAGCCACCGACATGATTTCTTCTACCGAATACTGGCCACGCTGGCTTTCCAGATAGGGCCGCCAGTAGCGCGGAATCTGGTCGATCAACTGCGGCTCGTCCATCCGCTTTTGCTCGTGCAGCATCAGATAGGTTTTCAGTGCGTTGTATCCCACTTCCAACTTGACCGGCTGGTTGGCAGGCGCACCGTTGCCCGCAGCCTGACCGGCGGGGGCACTGGCATCCAGCATGGCGGCGGTGGCCTTTTGCGCCCAGTAGTCGTACCCACCAAGGGCACCAATCACGATATTGGGCAGGCCTCTGTGCGGCCTGGCCGGTCGCGGACGGGGCTTGGCCGCCGGGGCGGCACGTGCCGGTTCAGGCTTGGCGGCCACTGCTTCGGCTTTGGGAGCAGCCACAGGCTGGGCTTCTGGCTGCGCCTTGTACTGCTTGATGGCGTCTTCCAGATTGTGCTGCACCGGCACCAGCATTACCTGACGCAGGCCGGTGAAGTACTCTTTGCGCAAGCCCACTTCCACTTCACTACCCTGATACAGGCCCCAGCCCAGCTGCCAGGGCTCGCCGTTTTTGCGGTAGTCCTGCAACTCTTCCAGCCGCTTTTGCAGTACCAGCAAGCCACGCAGCTTGTTGTACAACTGGCCGGACGCCATCATTTTCTGCGCTTCGCTACGATCGCTGGCTACCTGCGCCAGCAGACGCTGATTGCCAATGTAGGTCCACGACCACACCCCGGCCACGCCAGCTAGCAGCATAACGCCCAGCACCATGGCCAACAGTCTGGCGCGACCGCCACGCGGTGCGGTCTGACGGGAAATCAGATGTTGATCGGGAAACAGGACTTCACGGAAAAAGTCGCGCAGGAAAAAACTGTATGAAGAGGGTGCCTGCTTGCCATCGCGCCCGGCCGCACTCAGGTCGAACTGCCCTTGCACACGGTTGGCCGCCACAATGCGCGGCACCCCTTCTTGCAAGGCACTGGTGAAGTAGAAACCGCGCAGCAGCGGCCTGCCATGGTATGGGTCTTCCTCATGCAGCAGGCGCATGAACTTGATCACGGCTTCTTTCAGGCCATGAAACTCGATGGGGAAAGCAAAGTGCGCCGGGCTGACCTGGCTGCCACGATGCTGCACCAGCTTGTCCTCGCCCATCTGCACCAGGCCACGGTACAGCATTTCAAATTGCTGCGCGGTGGCCGTGGCAATGTCAAAACCCTTACCCTGCTCGGCGCTCAGCGTGACGCCCCAGACACGGGCGCGCTCCTCATCGTCGGCATCCTGAAAAAACTGGGCAAAGCCGCCCAGCAGGTCCAGCTTGGTAAATACCAGATACACCGGCACCTGGGCGCCAAAGGTATTGCACATTTCATGAATGCGCTCGCGCACCTGGCGCGCATACGTGGTGAAGCCTTCGGTATTGTGCTGGGCCAGCTCGGGCAGGCTGATGGCCACCAAAATACCGTTGACCGGGGCTTTGCTACGATGCTTTTTCAGCAGCTTGAGAAATTCCAGCCACTCGACACGGTCTTCGGTTTGGGTCGCGTAGCGGCCAGCGGTATCCAGCAGCACCCCTTCGGTGGAGAAGAACCAGTCACAGTTACGGGTACCGCCCACCCCCTGGATGCCGCTCTTGTCACTAAACGGAAAGGTCAGGCCGGATTGCAGGATGGCCGAGCTTTTACCCGCTGCCGGATGGCCAATAATCATATACCAGGGCAATTCGTACAGCGCCGCACTGCCGCTGGACACCCCCAGCTTGGATTTTTTCAGGGTATCCACTGCCGCCAGCATTTTTTGCCGTAGCAGCGTAACTTCGGCGCGCTTGCCCGCATCGGCACCAATCACCGCATCATCCGCCTGTTTGCGCAGCATCTTCTCCAGCAGGTTACCGGCGCGGCGCGTCAGCAGCTGACCTACCAGCAAAGTCAGCACCCACAGCAGCATTACCCCAACAATCCACCCCAGACGCGCTTCCGGCGAAGGCAGCCCCATCCAGGGACCAACAAACCAGATAAGCAGGATCAAAATCAGGAAACCAATCGCCGAGGCGACTTTCCCATGCCGAAGCCAAGCTTGCATAACCACCACTTCTTGAAAATTGAAACGTTACCTTTTACCCAGCAATACCTTTAGCGAACCGGTCTGCTCGATATGCCCATAATCTTTGAAACTCCAGTTACCACCCCAGGTAAGCCCGGCGTTTTGCGCCTCTTCACCCAGTGCCTGGTAAGCCTGCATCGCCCACGGATCACGCTCTGAAATCACCACCTTGCCAGCGCGCATCGGGGCCAGATCCACAGCCAGGCCGTATTGGTGCTTGCTTTGCCCACCCTTGGCCTGGGTGACATGGTTACCCTGTGCAGCCAGCTCATTCTGCCGTTCCGGGCTGCGATAACCTTCCAGCAACACCATGCCGAACCCACGCGCCCGCATGGCCACCATCACCCGCAATACGGTCTGCACAAAGGCCGGATTCATATGCGACCAGTCCCGGTTGGCATGCACGATATCCAGGGAAGGCATCTGGGTTTGCACATCAGCAAAAGCGGTGGGCGGCAAGGGCGGCGGCGGCACCAGCTTTTCTTCCAGCAAGGTCTGCTTGATACGCCCGGCCTGCTGATAATCCTGGGCCACATAATCAGGCCGCTGGTAGTAGTGCCCGCCCATCTTGAACACAGCCACCACCCCAAGCCCCACCAGCAGCAGCGACAGCAAGGGCAAGGTCACCCAGCGATAGCTGTGCAGCCGGGCGGCCGGAGCCGGCTCAGCGCCTGGCACGGCCTCGGCTTCGCCAGGCGGCAGCGCAAGAGGCACAGACACCCCCTGCTCCAGCACTGCATCGGCTGAGGTATCAACAGCCCAACTGCCAGCTACCTGGCCACCCAGAAAAAAACGCCACCCCACCCACGCCATCAACACCACAAGCGCGGCAATGACGAAAGGCAGTGCGATAGTCCACTGCATGATTCTGTCCAGTAATTCGGATATTTGATACTTAGTTTAAAGTGAATTCAGCTTATGTAACAATAGCTGTCTGATATATTGTAATGTACTTTTTCATGACTTTTGACTAGTTGTAATTACTAGTAAAATATGAAGCTTCCATTTCCAAACTAGCTGAATTCAGAATTCACCCATGCTGAAGAGACCGAGAACACACTGCCTGCACCTGCTGCTAAAAGCCTTGCCAGTACTGGCATTGGCGGCTTGCGGCGGCCCCAAGCTGATCAATGTCACCGGCGAGGGTAGCAAGGGGATGAACCGTGACGCACAAGGCAAACCCTTGTCCGTGGTGGTGCATATCTACCAGTTGCGCAATGCCGATGCTTTCAACCGCATGACCATGGATAGCCTGCTGATCGGGAAGCCAGAAGCGGATCTGCTCGGCAATTCGCTGATCTCCAGCAAGGAGGTCACCCTGATTCCCGGAGGCAAGCTGGCCGAACAGGAAACCATAGGCGAAGAAACGCGATACGTTGGCGTGGTGGGCTTTTTCAGACAAGCAGACCCGGCCTACTGGCGCTTACTGTATGCGGCAGACGCAGTGAAAAGTGACGGCCTTAATTTCAAGGCGGCCGACTGCTATCTGCTACCAGTGCGGACCAAGAATACCGCTATCCCGGGGCAGCCGGCGCAAATACCAAGCGTTTGTCATGCACAACAGCGTTAAAAAGTTATAACTTCGGCGCAGGACTGTCTCAATTTAACAACATTTGTTATGAGTCATTCAATGATTCATTAATTTAATTTTATTGACATCTTTCGGCCAATAAATATGACAAATGATAGTTTTACTAAGTAAATATACGCATAAAGCACTAAAAAACCACCAAAACCAGATTTGGCAAGGTAATCCGCAAGCACTGGCAACAAGGCCTTGACGCGGAAATATCGACACGATGAACCAGGGCATTACGCTGTAACAGCCATAATGCCATGAGCATGAAAGTTTGAAATCCGATGCAACAAGCAAAACGGGTTCTGTGGGGTGAAGGCATGTTTCTTCGGCCACAGCATTTCCAGCAACAGGCACTTTTCCTGGAACAAAAAACCACAGCGCTGCTGCAACACGCATGCCGCCACCAGTGGGGACTGATCCAGCTGAAACTGGACGAGCAGGCGCTCAAGGGCGGCATGGTGCATCTGGATGAACTGGCCCTGCTGTTTCGTGACGGCACCCTGTACCAGGCCCCCAGCAACGCAGCACTGCCCCTGTCACGCGACCTGACCACACTGCCGCAACTCGGCATCAAAACGCGCCTTTATGCCTGCCTGGCCAATATGCAGCCCTATGGTGGCAACACCCGCAGCGGCGATACCAGTGCGCGCCCTACCCGCTTTACCAGCCAGCAAAGCGAGCTGGGTGATCTGTACACCCAGGCGGTGGACGCTGATATCAGCACATTGGAGCTGGATGTTCGTCTGCTGCTGGAAGAAGAAAACCGCGATGGTTACGATGCCATCGCCCTGTGCGACCTGGAAAAGAACGCCACCGGCCAGTGGGTGGTGGCGGCAGGCTTTATCCCGCCGCTCACTACGGTAAGTGCATCGGATGAAATCCAGCAGTTGCTGCGCCGCCTACTGGATATCCTGCTGGTAAAAAGCCAGTCACTGGCGGGCAGCCATCGCGAGCGGGCAAAAAGCGTAGTCGAGTACGGCTCCACCGACATCAGCTCTTTCTGGCTGCTGCACAGCGTAAACCGTAACTTTGCCCGCCTGCGCCACCTGTCCCTGTGCCAGCCGCTACACCCGGAAGAGCTATACATGGCGCTGGCCGAATTCTGTGGCGAGCTACAAACCTTCTCCACGCTGTACAGCCTGGCCGACATTCCAGCCTATCGCCACGACCAGCTGCAGCAGGTGCTGCCCGTGCTGGATCTGCAAATCCGCGAACTGCTTGATACCGTGATTTCCGCCCGCTACACGGTTATTCCACTGCATTCACCCAAGCCGTCCTTCCATATTGGCCGCCTGGAAAGCGACCGCCTGCTGGAAAACGTGGATTTCTACCTATCGGTGCAAAGCGAGCTGCCCGCCTCTCAGGTCATCGACAACGTGCCGCTCAAGATGAAGATTGGCGCACCTGACGACGTGGAGAAAATCCTTAACTCCGCCCTGCGCGGCGTGGCCATTCACCATGCAGCACAAACACCATCGGCGGTGCCGGTACGGGTGGGCAACCACTACTTTGCCTTCGAGCCGCATGGCGACATCTTCGGTCGCATGCTGCAGTCGCGCAGCATCTGCATTTACCTTCCGCAAACCCTGTCAGATCTGAAGCTAGAGCTGATCGCCGTCTTCCGCTGAGTCCGCCATGAGCCAAGCTATCGCTACCCCCACTACCGAACGCCCGATCACCCTGTCAGCCCCCGCAGCCCCCTCGCTGCGTGAAATGCTGGAGGACGGCATTTACCTGCTGTTTCTGCTGAAGGATGGCAATGCCCCCGGCAGTGCTGTCGAATTCAACCGCCGGGTGGATGGTTTTCTGTCCCAGTACGAAAAAAACGCCCGCAATTTCGGCAAGGACATGAATGACGTCAATCATGCCAAGTACGCCTTTTGCGCCTTGATGGACGAAATCATCCTGTCCTCGGCCTTCTCCCTGCGTGACGAATGGGAACGCATGCCGCTGCAGTTGCGCCTGTTTGGCGAGCATCTGGCCGGCGAAGGCTTTTTCAACCGACTGGAACAGCTACGGCTGGAACCCACCCGCAATATCGAAGCGCTGGAAGTGTTCTACACCTGCCTGCTGCTGGGCTTTCAGGGCAAATACCTGCTGGAAGGCGAAGAAAAGCTGGGCTACCTCACCCACAAGCTGGCCCAGGAAATCCAGCAGGTGCGCGGCGGCAAGGCGGAGTTTGCCCCCAACTGGCAGCTGCCACAGCGCTTTCAGGCCTTTGTCCGGCACGAACTGCCCCTGTGGCTGTACTTTGCCCTGCTGGCGGTAGTGGGCAGCGGCATTTTCCTGACCTACCGCTGGCTGCTATCACAGCAATTAAGCAAGGTATTTGGCGGCTGACATGAGCACCTTCAGCCGACACACCCTGCTGCAGCCATCGGTACTGGACCGCCTGCTGGACGATCATCCGGACAACAGTAGCCACGACCATGCCGCGCTATACGAGCTGCCCCAGTTCAAGCAATCGCTGGCGCGCGATCTGGAAGCGCTGCTCAACACACGGCTGATGCCGGCGGAAGTCCGCGATGACGACTACCCGCTGGCGCGCAGCAGCATGCTCAACTACGGCATTCCCGACCTCAGCGGCATCAGCCTGCTGAATCCGGACGACCGCGAGCTGCTGCGCGAACAACTGCGCCGTGCCATCGAAACCCATGAACCGCGACTATCGCGGGTGCGGGTAAATCTGGATGCCCCGCGTGAAATGGAGCGCCATCTGCGCTTTCGCGTGGATGCGGTACTGCGCATTCACCCGCACCGCCCGCCAGTCACCTTCGATGCCACGCTGCAACTGTCATCCAATGTTTACAAGGTGCAATAAGCCATGCAGCAGCCCTGCCCTGGCGCACACCTTGCAATAAATAAGAGATAAATCCGGGATGGACCTTACCAGCCTTTTAAGCAGCTTCGCCGCCGCCTTCTCCCAGCACCAACGCCTGCTCACCCTGCAGCTGGATGGCGGCAACATCGCCGCCGAGCAGTTATTGCCGCACACGCTGGGCGGCAGCGAGGGGGTGTCCGAGGCTTATCGTTATCAGCTGAGCTGTTTGTCGCCTGACGGCAATATCGAGCTCAAATCCTTGCTGGGGGTGGCTGCCCGCCTGGGGGTGCTGGATGCCGATGGCAGCGAGGTGGTGCGTTGCGGGGTGGTGTCGCGGGCCGAGCTGCTGGGGTCAGATGGCGGCTTTGCCAAGTATGGCCTCACCATCGAGCCGCCGTTTGCGCTGCTGCGGCTGCGGCGCACTTCGAGGGTGTTTCAGGACTTGTCCGTCCCCGACATCGTCAAACAGATTCTGGCCGAGCATCAGGCCAATAACCCGGTGTTTGCCCAAGTGCAGACGCTGGAGTTCCACACCGCCACGGCCAGCCCGCGCAGTTATTGCCTGCAATACCGCGAGAGCGATTTCGACTTCATCGTGCGGCTTCTGCACGAAGAGGGTTATGCCTGGCGCTTCGAGCATGTCGATGGTGAGCATCCGCAGGTGAAGCTGGTGGTGTTTGACGACGCTTACAGCCTGCCGCCAGCGGCCAGCGAGCGGGTGCGTTTTCATCGCAGCGACGCGACGGAAGAGGAAGATGGTTTTACCGATTGGAGCGCCGCGCGGCAGGTGGTGTCCGGTGCGGTGGCGCTGGCCA
>NZ_JBMDJV010000069.1:0-393 GCF_057809375.1 Aquitalea sp. FG25 | reverse complement strand
GGTGATGCAGAAGCACGTATTCCCGGGAATACAGCAATGACAACTTGGATGGCGTAGTCGTTGATGCTCTGTATTTCCGGGAATACAGACTTGAGTGCAGCGGTGAGGGAATCTGCGTGTATTCCTGGGAATACAATGGCCAGACTGCCTGAGGTTGATGCAGAAGCACGTATTCCCGGGAATACAGCAAAGGCTGCCTTGTTTGTGCAGTCGTTGATGCTCTGTATTCCTGGGAATACAGACTTGAGTACAGCGGTGATGGAATCTGTGTGTATTCCTAGGAATACAACGGCCAGACTGCCCGAGGTTGATGCAGAAGCACGTATTCCCGGGAATACAGCAAAGGCTGCCTTGTTTGTGCAGTCGTTGATGCTCTGTATTCCTGGGAATACA
>NZ_JBMDJV010000068.1:0-404 GCF_057809375.1 Aquitalea sp. FG25 | reverse complement strand
GTCAGCGCCAGGCTGCTCGGGGCGCTGGGGGCGCTGGTGTCAACGGTGATGCTGTAAGCCGTCGTCTGGCTGCTGACATTACCGGCTGCGTCGGTAGCAGTGGCCTGGATGCTGTGGCTGCCGTCGGCCAGGGCCGCAGGCAGTGTGTAGCTCCACGCTCCGCTGCCATTGGCAGTGGCCGTACCTACTGCCGTGCCGTCAACGTATACCGTCACCGTGCTGTTGGCTTCGGCACTGCCTTGTACCGTTGGCGTGGTGTTGTTGGTGATGCCGTCGCTATGGCTGCTGCCGCTGTCGGTGGCGGTGCTCAGCGCCAGGCTGCTCGGCGCGCTGGGGGCGCTGGTGTCAACGGTGATGCTGTAAGCCGTCGTCTGGCTGCTGACATTACCGGCTGCGTCGGTGGC
>NZ_JBMDJV010000067.1:0-443 GCF_057809375.1 Aquitalea sp. FG25 | reverse complement strand
TGCGGTGGGCTATCACGTCGGCTGACGTGATCATTCACAATCTGTTGAAAGTTCACAGCTTATGCCTTCGACATGGCGCAAACAAGGCTGAATGGCATGAATGCGTAGTTTTACGGATGCGCCTATATGCATAGGAAGGGACCGGAGGGGCACGTAGTGCATTCACAACGGGCAGATCATCGGCCAAACCGGACCGTCACAGCCAAGAATCAAAACGTCCACTTCAAGATTGATTACAGCCTGCTGGGTGTCTTGAGCCGTTGGAAATATTGCTTCTCAAACTCTACCGGCGATAGCCCGTTTGTGGAACCATGCCGGCGCTTCGGGTTGTAGAACATCTCGATGTAATCGAAGATATCCCGCCGGGCCTCTTCCCTGTCGTGATAGTTTTTTCGCTTGATACGCTCACGCTTCAGCAACTGGAAGAAACTCTCCGCCACAGC
>NZ_JBMDJV010000066.1:0-457 GCF_057809375.1 Aquitalea sp. FG25 | reverse complement strand
CGCTCTCGCGATACTGCAGACAATAACTGCGCGGGCTGGCCGTGGCGGTGTGGAATTCCAGCGTCTGCAGCTGGGCAAACACCGGGTTATTCGCCTGATGCTCGGCCAGAATCTGCTTGACGATGTCGGGGACGGACAGGTCCTGAAACACCCGCGAAGTGCGCCGCAGCCGCAGCAGGGCAAACGGCGGCTCGATGGTGAGGCCGTACTTGGCAAAGCCGCCATCGCTGCCCAACAACTCCGCCCGCGACACCACGCCACAACGCACCACCTCGCTGCCATCGGCATCCAGCACCCCTAAACGGGCGGCCACCCCCAATAACGATTTGAGCTCGATATTGCCATCGGGCGACAAACAGCTCAGCTGATAACGATAAGCCTCGGACACGCCCTCGCTGCCATCCAGCGTGTGCGGCAATAACTGCTCGGCGGCGATGTTGCCGCCATCCAGCTGCAG
>NZ_JBMDJV010000065.1:0-521 GCF_057809375.1 Aquitalea sp. FG25 | reverse complement strand
CGCGGTGTCTCCACCAGCTACCACTTGCATGTCTGCCTGGCTGACTTGCAGGGTGTGGTTGAAGTAATTGGCGATGGCGGGGAACGCAGCGCGGATCTGCTCACTCCCTCGAGCGAGCATCCCAGGCTGGACTACCAACACAGCGTCATTGGCGTAAAACGCCATCAGTTCGTCAAAGTCTTCCTGGTTGATTGCGCGGTCGGCGGCTGCGATGACTTCCTTCAGTTCCTGCTGTGGCATGGATTTTCTCCTGGTCTGTAGCGTGATAACCAGGCAGACGGATACAAAAAAACCCGCCTGCTGGGGCGGGTTGCTTGAACTGAGCCGTGACGCGTGCTAACCCACCATTCCGGGAATGGTGGTAATAATTGCATTCATGCATTGATCATGGCGTGTCATGCGGTTCATTCTGTGGACAAGCGCAGGGGATGTCAACCGGTGTAACTGGGATGAGAGCGTGTCCGAAATCCTGTGTAAACCAGCCCTTGCCTAGCAAGCCGAGGAAGGACCGCTTTGGCCGA
>NZ_JBMDJV010000064.1:0-530 GCF_057809375.1 Aquitalea sp. FG25 | reverse complement strand
TGGGCTGACGTCGCCATACCGCCATCAACAGGGCATTCAGCACCAGCTCTCTATCGATACGTGACTGCATCGACCAGCCAATCACCTGCCGCGAGAACAGGTCCAGCACCACCGCCAGGTACAACCACCCCTCATGCGTGCGGATATAAGTGATGTCGGTCACCCAGGCTTTATTCGGCTCATTCACAGTGAACTGGCGTTGCAAGTGATTCGGTGCCACCACTGCCGGGCGGCCACTGTAATGCCCAGGACGCCGGTGGTAACCCGTCTGCGAACGTAAGCCCTCCTGCTTCATCAGTCGTGCCACACGATGTTTGCCACAGCGCTCTCCCTGAGCCTGCAGGTCGTCATGCACCTTGCGATAACCATAGACACCGCCACTTTCGAGCCAAGCCTGCTTGATGTGCCCCAGCAAGCGCTGGTCTTCACGCGCTCGCGGTGAATGCGGGGATGCTCTCCAGGCGTAGTAGCCACTGGGGTGCACTGCCATGACCCAGCACAGTCGTCGAACTGGAAATTGCTGCGCGTGG
>NZ_JBMDJV010000063.1:0-622 GCF_057809375.1 Aquitalea sp. FG25 | reverse complement strand
CAGTTCATCCCGCGCATTGGCCAGGAAGTGC
The DNA here is from genome assembly GCF_057809375.1 of Aquitalea sp. FG25. NCBI lineage: Bacteria > Pseudomonadati > Pseudomonadota > Betaproteobacteria > Neisseriales > Chromobacteriaceae > Aquitalea > Aquitalea sp. FG25. The sequence goes on along the minus strand of NZ_JBMDJV010000063.1, from coordinate 591 downwards.
TGGTCGACTTTATCGAAGGCGATATCGACCGCCCGGTGATTGTCGGCGTGCTGTACAACGGCAGCCACGCCACCCCGGCCTTTAGCGGTGCCGGTGCGCTACCGGCCAACAAAACGCTGTCCGGCATCAAGTCCAAAGAGCATCAGGGCGGCCAGTACAACGAACTGTTGTTCGACGACACCCCCGGCGAAGTGCGCGCCAAGCTCAGTTCCGAACCCGGCAAAACCCAGCTCAACCAGGGTTTCCTCAGCCACCCGCGCAGCAATGGCAAAGCCCAGCCGCGTGGCGAAGGCTTTGAGTTGCGCACCGACCAGCACGGTGCCATCCGCGCGGGCCACGGCCTGCTGATCAGCACCGAAGCGCAAAGCGGCGCGTCTGGCAAACAACTGGCGCGCGAACACGCACAAAGCCAGCTCGACGCCGCGCTCAGCCTTAGCCAAAGCCTGGGCGACACCGCCGCCGCACAACTGGCCGACAGTATGGAAACCGGGCCGGACGCCATCACCCCCGACAACGGCAAAGACGGCAACAAAGACAGCGGCCACCTGCAACACCACGCCGCCGCACTCAAAGCCTGGGAAGCCGGCAGCA
>NZ_JBMDJV010000062.1:0-761 GCF_057809375.1 Aquitalea sp. FG25 | reverse complement strand
CACCCTGCAAGTCAGCCAGGCAGACATGCAAGTGGTAGCTGGTGGAGACACCGCGCTGGTACTGGCCCGTACCGAGCTACAGGCGGAAGGTGAAGCCGGACAGCCTTGGCAGGCTACCCGGTTCGCCACTTATGTGTTCCGCCGGGATCAGGTAGGCATCTGGCGCTGTGCCATCGACAACTCCTACGGCACCAGCCTGCTTGAAACACCCCCCTCGCTGCATCTGCTGTGCGGCAAGATTGGCTCTGGCAAATCAACCCTGGCACGACAATTAGCCAAAGAGCCCAAAACCGTGCTGATTGGCGAGGATGAATGGCTGGCTAAGCTGTATCCAGGTGCCATCAAGGAAGTGGTCGACTATGTACGCTGTTCTGGACAGTTGAAAAATGTGTTGGGAGAACACGTGGCAGAGCTGCTGAGTGCTGGTCTTTCAGTCGTACTGGACGTGCCGGCCAATACGGTTGCATCCAGGCAATGGGCTATGTCGATCTGCACTCGCGTCGGAGTGGCTCATGCTCTACATCTCCTGGATGTTCCTGATCGAGTCTGCAAGGAGCGCTTGCACCTGCGCAACCAGTCCGGCACCCACCCATTCACCGTTGACGATGCCACCTTTGACCGGATTACCCAATATTACGAGCCACCGCAGGACGGTGAGAGTTTAAATGTCGTTCGTCATTGAAAGCTGATTTCCCCCAAACTCAGTCGACTCCAGAATGGCTGCTTTCTGATACAGAAGCAGCCATTGCTTAGATGGGGGG
>NZ_JBMDJV010000061.1:0-1881 GCF_057809375.1 Aquitalea sp. FG25 | reverse complement strand
CTTCTTAAAAAAATCGATGCCAGAACAAAACTGGCGGGGACCAACAAGCTGGAAATCCTGCTGTTCTCCCTGGGTCACGACCAGCGGACCGGGAGAAAGGAAGTTTTCGGCATCAATGTCTTCAAAGTTCGCGAAGTCATGCGCACCCCCGAAATCACTTCCGCTCCCGAAATGCCCTCCTCCGTCGAAGGCATGGTCAGCCTGCGTGGCTCGCTGGTTCCGGTGATCGATCTGGCCAAATACGCTGGCATCGTTACCAGCAACAAGCCGGAAATCATGATCGTCACCGAGTACAACGGCCACACTCAGGGCTTTCTGGTCGAGGCGGTGGATACCATCCTGCGCCTGGATTGGTCCGCCATGCGCGTGCCGCCTGACATGATTACCAACCGCATGGCTGGTCTGGTCACCGCCGTCACCGAGCTGGATCAAGGCACCCTCGTCATGATGATGGACGTGGAAAAAGTCCTGGCCGAAACCTCGCTGGTCGATGACTCCCACCATTTCATCAATATCGAGCCGGTCAAAGAAGAGCGCATGATCTTCTTTACCGATGATTCCGCCGTCGCCCGCAAGCAGATCGAACGCACCCTCGAAGCCATGCAGATCAAGTACGCCTATGCCATCAACGGCATGCGTGCCTGGGAAGAATTGCAAAAAATGGCCATGCAGGCCGACCTCACCGGCAAGCGCCTGAACGAGACCCTGCATCTGGTCCTGACCGATGTGGAAATGCCGGAAATGGATGGCTACATGCTTACCAAGCTGATCAAGAGCGATCCGCGCTTTGCCGGCATTCCCGTGCTGATGCACTCTTCCCTCTCCGGCAGCTCCAACCAGAAGCTGGGCCAGTCGGTGGGCGTGGATGAGTATGTGTCCAAGTTTGAAGCCCAGAAGCTGTCGATGAAGTTGCGCGAAATGCTCAAGCTGACTAACAACTAAACCAGAACAGACTTCATCCGGGAGAGGTATTCACTATGTCAGCTACTGACGCATCCCTGCTTGCCAGCGTGGACGCCCGCACCAAGCTTGCCGGCTCCAACAAGATGGAAATCCTGCTGTTTTCGCTGGGTACCCGCGAAACCTTCGGCATCAATGTGTTCAAGGTGCGCGAGGTGTCCCAGACGCCGGCCATCACCAAAACCCCCAACATGCCCTTTGGTGTGCAGGGGGTGCTGTCCTTGCGCGGCAACATCATTCCGGTGATTTCGCTGGCCCGCTTTGTCGGTTCCGAGCAGAACAACCGCAAATTCGACACCATGATCGTCACCGAATTCAACAAGAGTACCCAGGCTTTCCTGGTGGATTCGGTCGATCGCATCATCCGGGTGGACTGGGACCGCGTGCGTGCCCCGGAAAACATGCTGAACAGCAGCAGCGCCAGCAATTCCAACCTGATTACCGCCATTACCGAACTGGATGATGGCAAGCTGGTTTCCATTCTGGATGTGGAGCAGATTCTGGCCACCGTGGTGGGCGAACCGCGTCTGCCGGACATTCCGACCGCACAGATGGAAACCGATCAGTATCTGTTCTTTGTGGATGACTCGGTGGTGGCACGCAAGGAAATCACCAGCGTGCTGGAGAAGATGGGCATCAAGTTCCAGCAGGCCACCAATGGCCGCGAGGCCTGGGAGCGCCTGCAGGTGCTGGCCAGCCGCACCTGGGGCGAGGATGAGTGTCTGCACGACTACCTGAAGATCATTCTGGTGGATGCGGAAATGCCGGAAATGGACGGCTATGTGCTGACCAAGCTGATCAAATCCGATGTCCGCTTCAAAGGCATCCCGGTTATCATGCACTCCTCGCTGTCGTCCAACGCCAACAAGGCCATGGGTTCCAGCGTGGGTGTTGATGCCTATGTTGCCAAATTCGATCCGG
>NZ_JBMDJV010000060.1:0-2232 GCF_057809375.1 Aquitalea sp. FG25 | reverse complement strand
GCCGGGGCTGGTGGTCGGTGGCCGGGGCTGGTGGTCGGTGGCCGGGGCTGGTGGTGTGCTGTGGATATGTGGACGATGCGGCCAAAGCCGCACCGGGCGCGGGGATGTGGAAAACCCTCGATGGGGTTTCCCACAACACCCGGCCCTTCGACCACATACCCCGCGCCGCACGCTGGCGGCGCTCACAAGCACCTGGCGCGCTCCGCTTGTCTTATCAAGTTTGTATTTTTTTGAAAAGCAAAACCCCCGGCCGCATCCAGCTCCCTTACAAGGCACAGGGACTTCGGACAGAACCGGGGGTTATATGGGTGATAGGTGTAGGCTATTGCCGCCTAAAGGCGGGGGGCTACGCCCACTATACAAGGCACAGGGACTTCGGACACTCCGGGCGAGGCTTGAGGTAGTCGGCCGCCGTGCTGCGCGGGATGCCAAGCTGCTCCGCAATGGCGCGGATGGAAAGGTTTTGAGCGCGTAGCTCCTGGGCCTTGCTGCGCATTTGCTCGGCCTGGGCCAGATATTCGCTACGGGTTTTGTTGCCGGCGGCCTGGCGGCGCTTGGCTTCGCTCTTGCGGTTAGCTTCTCGCTTACGTTCGGCCGCCAGATCGGCCGGGATGATGGCTCGCAGTCTCGGTTGCAGATCGGGGGGGATAAGGTCGGCAAGGCTGTTGTAGAGTGTTTCCCGCTTGTATGCGTAGCGGTACTCTCGGCCCTCAAGGTCATTGGCCGTTTTCTTGGCGCGCTGCACTACTGAGGTGCAATAGCTCAACGCTTCCCTGATTTCGAGGCTGGGGGTGATTTCTCTGGCGACAGTAACAATCTCGTTCTGTAATGCTTCTGATACGGTGAACCATGACAGCGCATTGGCCATGTGAAACAGGATCGTATCGCGGTGGCCCTTCGGGACTTGGCCACCGAACCAATTGTGTTGAACGATGGCATGAAGGTCACGATAGACCAAGTACCAGCGCTGATAAATTGAGCCGCTTGCGCTTGTATACAGCCTGTCATGCCGGCGTGCTCTCACAGCGCGCAAGTCGCGGATTTCAGCGCGGGTGAAAGGCATGATCTGGTCATGCAGGAAGTCGAAATCGTAAGGTTTCGAGTGAATCGGATCAGCGTGAACCAGTGCGCCAGCGGCCTTGCTGTTTTTTGTCCCGACAACTCGCAGCACGCGAGTTGCATCTGCGCACATGCGGTCAGCACTGGTGATTTCAATCAGCCGGCGCTGGCATGCTTGCCAGCGGGGCAGGGCGGCCCCGTGCGTTCGTTCCAATAGCCAATACAGGTGCGCGCCCCGGCCGGTGTATATGATCGCATTAGGCTCGGGAACCTTGGCGCGAACCAAGGCCGACATGGCGCTTTCAACTCTGTAGTTAATGTCTTCGCCCTGGTGACAGTCAATGTCAACAAATAGGGCATTCAGCGCGGCTACATTCCTGATAAGCCGCCACTTGAAAAACTCGTTAGGGGTAATGAACACATCCGGCTCGTTGGCCCACTTGGCCAACTTGTCGCGGGCGATTTCGCGGTTCATTACATGCCAGTTGACATTCTGCTTGGGAGTGAAGGCGATAAGATGGCTGCTTTGGTTCGTATACAGCCAATCGTAGTAATCGGATGGCATGCGCAATGGCAATGCCATTTGAAAAGGCTCATCCTGCGGCGCGAGTTGAGGCATTCCCATCGTAGAATCCTATTGCGCGTCACGCCGCTAATGCATACAATGCAAAGGCGAAGTGACACCGCGTCTAAGTCAGCACCTTGCCAGTGCTGGGTGTTACAAGCCAAAATCAACCGTTGTTTAGTCAGCCCGCCGCTTGCCCCGGTGGGCTTACTTTTTTGTACTGCCGCCCGCTGCTTTCTTGCCCAGCAACGCACATAAATCCTCACGAACTATAAGCCGGATATAACACGAAAGTCAACATGCGAATTCTTGGCCAAAGAACGCATTTTGCTTCCTCGTACCACTTCCAAATCCTTGTCTGGTATACCTTTCCGACGCTCAACGTTTTTCGGTCGAGCAAGGCCCGCCGCCCTTCGGCCATGCATCTGGTGGCCTGGCCCGCTTGGGTATCGCGGCGTCGGAAATTGGATAGTACATCCAATTAACTGTGGCTCGTTTTATGGGCCGCTCGCTGGCCGTGTTTCCGGCGGCTCGCCTTCGCCTTGCTCTGGCTGGGGTCACCTCAGAAAACGGAAAATAAAGCACGCTAAGCCGGTTGCAGCGGCCGT
>NZ_JBMDJV010000006.1:0-179427 GCF_057809375.1 Aquitalea sp. FG25 | reverse complement strand
GGGGGATTAGCTCAGTTGGGAGAGCACCTGCTTTGCAAGCAGGGGGTCGTCGGTTCGATCCCGTCATCCTCCACCATTCTTACAGTGCAAACAAAAGCGCACACAGCAGATTTTATTGCTGCGTGAATTTCTGTTTGCGTTGTTTTTACAATGCCCGATCTTTAACAAACTGAAGAAGCCGAATTAATTAGACGGCGAGATGAAACACCTGCAGTTAACTCTGCATGTGGGACAAATCGTCATCTTGGGAATTTGATTGTATCTAATGTCACGTCGCCATATCAAAAGGGGCGGTGTGACATGTCGCACAAACACAATCTTGTCAGATTGGTGACTTAGGTTACTGAAATGATAGGGTCAAGCGACTAAGTGCATCTGGTGGATGCCTTGGCGATCACAGGCGATGAAGGACGTGTAAGCCTGCGAAAAGCGCGGGGGAGCTGGCAATAGAGCTTTGATCCCGCGATATCCGAATGGGGAAACCCACCCGCAAGGGTATCCCGTACTGAATACATAGGTACGTGGAAGCGAACCGAGTGAACTGAAACATCTAAGTAACTCGAGGAAAAGAAATCAACCGAGATTCCGTCAGTAGTGGCGAGCGAACGCGGAATAGCCTGTATGTGATAGAGATTGAGATAGTGGAAGGCATTGGAAACTGCCGCCGTAGTGGGTGATAGCCCCGTACACGAAATTTCATTCTTGGTACTAAGCATACGAAAAGTAGGGCGGGACACGCGAAATCCTGTTTGAAGATGGGGGGACCATCCTCCAAGGCTAAATACTCGTGATCGACCGATAGTGAACCAGTACCGTGAGGGAAAGGCGAAAAGAACCCCGGGAGGGGAGTGAAATAGAACCTGAAACCGGATGCATACAAACAGTGGGAGCCTCGCAAGGGGTGACTGCGTACCTTTTGTATAATGGGTCAGCGACTTACGTTCAGTAGCAAGCTTAACCGCATAGGGGAGGCGTAGGGAAACCGAGTCCGAATAGGGCGCTTTAGTTGCTGGGCGTAGACCCGAAACCGAGTGATCTATCCATGGCCAGGATGAAGGTGCGGTAACACGCACTGGAGGTCCGAACCCACTAGTGTTGCAAAACTAGGGGATGAGCTGTGGATAGGGGTGAAAGGCTAAACAAACTCGGAGATAGCTGGTTCTCCCCGAAAACTATTTAGGTAGTGCCTCATGTATCACTTCCGGGGGTAAAGCACTGTTATGGCTAGGGGGTCATTGCGATTTACCAAACCATGGCAAACTCTGAATACCGGAAAGTGCGAGCATGGGAGACAGACGGTGGGTGCTAACGTCCATCGTCAAGAGGGAAACAACCCAGACCGCCAGCTAAGGTCCCAAATGATCAGTTAAGTGGTAAACGAAGTGGGAAGGCCCAGACAGCCAGGATGTTGGCTTAGAAGCAGCCATCATTTAAAGAAAGCGTAATAGCTCACTGGTCGAGTCGTCCTGCGCGGAAGATGTAACGGGGCTCAAACTGATAACCGAAGCTGCGGATTTGCACGTAAGTGCAGATGGTAGGGGAGCGTTCTGTAGGTCTGTGAAGGTGTCTCGAAAGGGATGCTGGAGATATCAGAAGTGCGAATGCTGACATGAGTAGCGATAAAGCGGGTGAAAAGCCCGCTCGCCGAAAGCCCAAGGTTTCCTACGCAACGTTCATCGGCGTAGGGTGAGTCGGCCCCTAAGGCGAGGCTGAAAAGCGTAGTCGATGGGAAACGGGTTAAAATTCCCGTACTTTTGTGTAGTGCGATGTGGGGACGGAGAAGGTTAGGTCAGCGGCCTGTTGGAATAGGTCGTTCAAGCTGGTAGGTGGTTAGGGTAGGCAAATCCGCCCTTTCATTCAACACCGAGAAGTGATAACGAGGGTCTACGGACCTGAAGTGACTGATACCACGCTTCCAGGAAAAGCCACTAAGCTTCAGCTACACAAGAACCGTACCGCAAACCGACACAGGTGGGCAGGATGAGAATTCTAAGGCGCTTGAGAGAACTCAGGAGAAGGAACTCGGCAAATTGATACCGTAACTTCGGGAGAAGGTATGCCTCTTTAGGTGAGATCCCTTGCGGATGGAGCTTGGAGAGGTCGCAGAGAATCGGTGGCTGCGACTGTTTATCAAAAACACAGCACTCTGCCAACACGAAAGTGGACGTATAGGGTGTGACGCCTGCCCGGTGCTGGAAGGTTAAGTGATGGGGTGCAAGCTCTTGATCGAAGCCCCAGTAAACGGCGGCCGTAACTATAACGGTCCTAAGGTAGCGAAATTCCTTGTCGGGTAAGTTCCGACCCGCACGAATGGCGTAACGATGGCCACACTGTCTCCTCCTGAGACTCAGCGAAGTTGAAGTGTTTGTGAAGATGCAATCTCCCCGCTGCTAGACGGAAAGACCCCGTGAACCTTTACTGTAGCTTTGCATTGGACTTTGAAGTGGTTTGTGTAGGATAGGTGGGAGGCTTTGAAGCCAGGACGCTAGTTCTGGTGGAGCCGACCTTGAAATACCACCCTGACCCCTTTGAGGTTCTAACCTTGGTCCGTTATCCGGATCGGGGACAGTGCATGGTAGGCAGTTTGACTGGGGCGGTCTCCTCCCAAAGTGTAACGGAGGAGTTCGAAGGTTACCTAGGTACGGTCGGAAATCGTGCTGATAGTGCAATGGCAAAAGGTAGCTTAACTGCGAGACCGACAAGTCGAGCAGGTGCGAAAGCAGGACATAGTGATCCGGTGGTTCTGAATGGAAGGGCCATCGCTCAACGGATAAAAGGTACTCCGGGGATAACAGGCTGATACCGCCCAAGAGTTCACATCGACGGCGGTGTTTGGCACCTCGATGTCGGCTCATCACATCCTGGGGCTGTAGCCGGTCCCAAGGGTATGGCTGTTCGCCATTTAAAGTGGTACGTGAGCTGGGTTCAAAACGTCGTGAGACAGTTTGGTCCCTATCTGCAGTGGGCGTTGGAAGTTTGACGGGGGCTGCTCCTAGTACGAGAGGACCGGAGTGGACGAACCTCTGGTGTACCGGTTGTCACGCCAGTGGCATTGCCGGGTAGCTAAGTTCGGAAGAGATAAGCGCTGAAAGCATCTAAGCGCGAAACTCGCCTGAAGATGAGACTTCCCTGAGGGCTTGACCCTCCTGAAGAGTCGTTCGAGACCAGGACGTTGATAGGTCGGGTGTGGAAGCGCTGTGAGGCGTTAAGCTAACCGATACTAATTGCTCGTGAGGCTTGATCCTATCATTTGAGTGGCTTGGGAAACCGGGCTGACGAGATAGAGTGTGTGCGACGCGATCAAAGATCCAAGATTAAGAAATCTAATTAATTCAGTGTTCCAGACAGGCGTCTGGAGTACAAAGCTTCTTCGAGTTTGTTGACAGTTTATGTCTGGTGGCCATAGCGAGGTGGTCCCACGCCTTCCCATCCCGAACAGGACCGTGAAACGCCTTAGCGCCGATGATAGTGTGGCATTCGCCATGTGAAAGTAGGACACCGCCAGACTCCCCATTAGAAGCCCAGCTCAATCGAGCTGGGCTTTTTGCATTCTAGGGTGGCTATTTATCAATCACTGCGTCTAAGCCTGTATGATTTGTGAAGCACAATCATCATGACAGACAATGCAGTATTTCTTTGGCGATGGATTCCTCATGATATTGCGCCATCTCTCTTTCAAGACTTTGCTGGTTGCCAGCTTGTTTGTGGTGACGCTGATTCCTTCGTTGGCCCTGGTGCAAACCTGGTGGCATCTACAGCAATTGACTGAGCAGGTAGACCAGAGCCAGCGACAATCGCAGCTGCTGTCGGAGTCCATGCGTGCATTTTCCAGTCAGGGTGAGCTATTCGAGCGGGCAACCCGGCAATGGAGTGTTTTGCATGAGGAAAGTTATTCTCGTGCAGGGCAAGAGGCGCTGTCAGGGTTAAGGCAACTGGCGGAGCGTCTTAAAAGCATGGATGACAGTGGCCTGCAGGTGTTGGGGCGGAATTTGGCACGCTGGAGCGGGCTGTCACAGCGGCTGCTTGATGGTGCGGATCATCCTGCGGCTGAGTGGTCACGTCAGTACGAGGCTTTGGCTGGTCTGGGCAGTGAGCTTGAGACCCATATCAGGGGGCTGGCAGAATTCAAAAGACTGCAATGGGATAGCAGCCTGCGTGCAAAGCGTCAGCAAGCCGACCGGGTTGCAATTTTATCCTTATGTCTTGCTGTGGTTTCTGGATTGCTATTGGCCTGGTTACTGGTTAGGCCATTGCAGCAGCTGCGCAGCAAGATTGCCGCGCTGGCGCAAGGTCAGCGTGGCCAGGAGTGGGCAATGTCTGCCCCTGCGGATATTGTGCAGCTGGCTACCGCGCTTGGAGAGCTTGATCGGCGTCTTGCTAGGCTGGAGGAGGATAAGGCTGATTTTTTTCGTCATGTTTCGCATGAGCTGAAAACGCCGCTGGCGGCAATTCAGGAGGCGTCCTCATTGCTGCAGGACCAGATTCCCGGTCCATTGCTGGCTTCACAGCAGGAAATCGTGGCCATTACGTTGTCCAATACCCGGCTGCTACGGCAGCGTGTTGACGCGCTTTTACTGCATGATGCGGCCAATTGGTTGGAGCGGCCGCTTGCCATGCAGCAATATGATCTGCAGGTTCTGATTGCGCAGGCAGCTGAAGCCATGCAGCCCCTGTTGCAACAAAAGAGCATCAAACTGGAGTTGCCCCAGGCTGCTTTGCTGGTACAGGTTGATCAGGAAAAATTCCGAACCATTATTGATAATCTTCTTTCTAACGCCATACGGTTTTCACCTGTTAATGGTGTGATTTCTGTGGATATTGGCAGAAATTCTGACCGTACCTGGGTATCTGTCATTGATCAGGGGCCTGGAATTTCCGCACAAAATCACACGCTTGTCTTTCAGCCCTTTTATACCGGCCCCGCTCCTGTTGGGGAAGTGCCCGGCAGCGGCATTGGGCTGACCATGGTGAAAACGTTTGCTCAATTGATGGGTGGCGATGTCGAGTCATTACCGGCTGTACGTGGCGCACATTTGTGTGTCTGGTGGCCATGAGGTTTATGGGTGAGTACTTGCATAATGCGTGAAAATATTTGTGCCCTGCTGTTGTTGGGCATGTTGTCAGGGTGTGCTGCGCTGTCTGGGCGACAGGCGCGGGATGGGGCCAACCCTTCAACTGGAAAATACCTGCTACGCAACTGTCCTGATGCGGATGCCGTGTTGAGCGGCGTACGTCGTGGCCGGGAGGCTGTACCGCTGGCGAGAGATGCGTGTGCCGGTGACCGATTGCGTTATGTGGCACAGCAGTTACTAAATGGTGAGCCGAAGTTTGATGCAATTCGATTACAGCTGGAAATGGCAAATGCCCAGCTGCGGCAAGAGCCAGCAGAGGGCTTGGCTGGCTTGTCCATATTGTTGGCCAGCCAACTGAATGAGCGCAGGCGGCATGAAGATGCACTGCAAAGAAGCAGTGTCCAGTTGGCTGAGCAGCAGCGACGTGCAGATGAGCTGGCTGCCAAGCTGGATGGTTTGCGCCAGATCGAACAATCCATGGTCAACAAGGCCAGCAAGAAGAAGATACAGCCATGATGCGTAGCGGGCGGGTATTACTGGTTGACGACGATGCGGATCTGTTACGGCTGCTTAGTCTGCGCCTGGAGGCGGCAGGCTATGTGGTCGATAAGGCAGCCTCTGCAGAAGCCGCCTTGAGCGCGCTGGCGGTGCGCCGGGCCGATGTGCTGCTTACTGATTGGCGTTTGCCTGGTTTGAATGGCATGGAGTTGTTCGAGCTGGTGAAAAAGAGCTATCCATCGATGCCGGTGATCATGCTTACCGCGCACGGCACGGTGCCGGATGCTGTCGATGCGGTTAGCCGTGGAGTATTTGGCTATCTGGTCAAGCCGTTTGATAGTGCAGCCCTGCTGGGTAAGGTGGAGCAGGCCTTGCTACTGTCCGCTCCTGCCATTGCGCTTGATGAGCAGGATGCCTGGCGTGCGGAAGTCGTCAGTTGCAGTCCTTTGATGGATGAGTTGCTGGCCGAGGCACGGCTGATTGCTGCCACAGATGCCAGTGTATTGATTCGTGGCGAAAGCGGCACCGGCAAAGAAGTGCTGGCTCGGGCATTGCATCGTGCCAGTCCACGGGGGAATGGTCCGTTTATCGCTGTCAATTGCGCGGCGATTCCGGATAATTTGCTGGAAAGCGAATTGTTTGGTCATGAAAAGGGTGCCTTCACCGGCGCGGCAGCGCGGCATCAGGGTTTGATTGCCCAGGCCGATGGCGGAACATTGTTTCTGGATGAAATCGGCGACATGCCGCTGGCCTTGCAGGTCAAACTGCTGCGCGTGCTGCAGGAGCGGGAAGTGAGACCGGTTGGTGCCGGCAAGTCGGTGGCGGTGGATGTGCGCGTGATCTCGGCAACTCACCGGGATCTGGAGTCGCTGATTGGTGACGGCCTGTTTCGCGAGGATCTGTTTTATCGGTTGAACGTGGTGGCCTTGCAATTGCCCGCACTGAGCGATCGCCGTGAGGATATTCCGCTACTGGCCCAGCATTTTCTGGCACAGCTGTGTGAGCGCTATGGTAAGGAGGTAGCGGGCTTTGCGCCTGATGCCATGGAGTATTTGTGCAGTTTGCGCTGGTCAGGCAACGTCCGTCAGTTGGCCAATGCGGTAGAGCAGTGCTGCGTGTTGAGCACGTCCGGGCTGATACCGTTAAGCCTGGTGCAAAAGGCGGTGTCTGATGGCATGGCCAGCATCCCGACACTGGCGGAAGCCCGGCGTCAGTTTGAGCGGGATTACCTGGAAAAGCTGCTGCGTGTAACTGCTGGCAATGCCAGTGTGGCCGCGCGCATTGCAGACCGGAACCGAACCGAGTTTTACCGCCTGCTGCAAAAGCATGATCTGGTGGCTTCGGCATTCAAAGATTTTTGATTTCACGCATGTCATCAACCCCCTGTCGCTAGATGGCGACAGGGGGTTTTTCTTTTAAATCATGGTGTTAGCTTTTTTCGGCTTTGGGCTTGTCGCCGGGAGGCGACAATTTCAGGTTGGTATTGCTGGGGAATTAGCAATTTTATTTTGCAAGTTGTTGTTCTGTAAGAGGTATTCATATCTGGCACGGCAATTGCAACAGCAGTGGTAACGCTCTTGTCGAGAGGTGTGCAATGAAAATCAAACGCTTTGGATTACTGCTTTTATTGTTGCTTCCCCTGCAGGCTGCGATGGCAACGGGAAGTTTGTTGATTGATCCGATTGCTGAGCATGTTGCCGTTTCTCATCTATCTGATGATGAAAAAATTGCCTGGGAATTGAATGAAGTATTGAAACCGTTGGCGGATGGCTCTGGTGCCGTGGTGCATCCCTGGGTCAAGGCCGGCATGGTGCGGCTGAAGGGGTCAAGCCCCAGCCGGGATACCATCCGGCAGCTGCTGGAGGTTGCCGCCAATGTGCCTGGAGTGCGTGAGGTCCGCTCCGAAATGTCGATTCGTCCAATCTGACTGTGTATTGCTTGATGTGAACTGCCCTTTGGCCTGCCTTCCCCCCGAGAGGCAGGCCTTTTTTTATTCAGAAGCTGATGACTTTATCTGCTTCCAGCGTCCAGCTGGCAAGCTCAGGCATGCTGCCTATCTTGACCCCGGCCAGCAAACGTCCTTGATCGAGCCCGCGTGCATCGGCGCAGGTGCGACAAACAAATACGGCAGCACCATGTGCCATGGCCTCTGCCAGCATATCTCCCAGGCTGGGACCGGCAGTGTTGCCCTGGCCGCTTTGTGCGGTAAAGACGGCATCGGATAGTAAAAAAAGCTTGATGCGGCTGGGCTGCGCATGGCTGGCAAGCGCAAGTGTCAGTCGCAATGCGCTCAGGCTGCGCTCGCTGCCATAGGGGCTGGCATTCAGTATCAATAAAATATTCTGCACGGATATCCTGTCTCTACTACAAAGTGGATTGGCCTGTCAGGGGCGATGGTCTGCAGCGGCGGCAGGCCGGTACGTTGTGGCAATGCAACAGCTACAGGCTGTTGCGATGTGCCGAATAATAGGACAAGTCGCTTGATTTGCCTTGCTCTGCCGTTACCGCCAGGGTGTAAAACTTCAAGAATATTTTATATTGTCGAACAAAGAAAAATGCAATTGTATACAATAGGCAAATCTTAACCGGTATAAACCGGGCTGCGAACAAAATCGGGAGTTTTCCATGCAATTCGAGGTGTTTGCCCTAAACCAGAGCGCCCTGCGCGATGCCATTACATCCGCATACCGTCGCGATGAACAGGAATGTGTACAGGCCTTGTTGCCGCAAGCGGCTTTGCAGCCGGCACAGGTAACCGCTACCCAGGACCTGGCGCGCCGCCTGGTCAGCCAGGTGCGGCATGAGCGTACGCGCTCCAGCGGGGTGGATGCCCTGATGCATGAATTCTCGCTAGACAGTGCCGAAGGTATTGCGCTGATGTGTCTGGCGGAAGCCTTGCTGCGCATTCCGGACAAGGAAACTGCCGACAAGCTGATCCGCGACAAGATTTCCCGTGGTGACTGGAAAGCCCACCTGGGCAATAGTTCTTCTTTGTTTGTGAATGCCGCAGCCTGGGGCCTGGTGGTGACTGGCAAGCTGGTTTCCTCGCACAGTGAGCAAGGTCTGTCCTCTGCCATGACCCGCCTGATCGCCAAGGGTGGCGAGCCGCTGATCCGCAAGGGTGTGGACATGTCCATGCGCATGCTGGGCAAGCAGTTCGTGACCGGTGAAACCATCGAACAGGCACTCGAAAACGGCCGCGAGCGCGAAGCACGTGGCTATCGCTTCTCCTACGACATGCTGGGTGAAGCCGCCATGACCGAGGATGATGCCCAGCGTTACATGAAAGACTATGTGATGGCGATTCACGCCATCGGCAAGGAATCTGCCGGGCGTGGCGTTTACGATGGCCCGGGCATTTCGGTAAAACTGTCCGCCATTCACCCGCGTTACAGCCGTGCCAAGCGCGAACGCGTGATGACCGAGCTGTATGCCCGCCTGAAGGAACTGCTGGTTCTGGCCAAGCAATACAATATCGGCCTGAACATTGACGCCGAAGAAGCAGACCGCATGGAGCTGTCGCTGGACCTGCTGGAACAGCTGGCCTTCGACAAGGACCTGGCAGGCTGGAATGGTATTGGCCTGGTGGTGCAGGCTTACCAGAAGCGTTGCCCGTTCATCATTGATTATCTGGTGGATCTGGCGCGCCGCTCCGGCCACCGCTTTATGGTGCGTCTGGTGAAGGGCGCTTATTGGGATGCCGAAATCAAGCGCGCCCAGGTGGATGGCCTGCCGGGCTATCCGGTGTATACCCGCAAGGTGTATACCGATATTTCCTATCTGGCTTGCGCCAAGCGCCTGCTGGCGGCTCAAGATGCTATTTACCCGCAGTTTGCCACCCACAATGCCTACAGCCTGTCGGCCATCTATCAGCTGGGTCAGGGCCTGGATTACGAATTCCAGTGCCTGCACGGCATGGGTGAAACCCTGTACGACCAGGTGGTGGGCAAGGACAATCTGGGCAAGGCCTGCCGTATCTATGCGCCGGTGGGTTCGCACGAAACCCTGCTGGCCTACTTGGTACGCCGCCTGCTGGAAAACGGTGCTAACAGTTCCTTCGTCAACCGCATTGTCGACGAAAACGTGTCCATCGACGAATTGGTGACCGATCAGGTGGCTGAAGCCGCCAGCCATGCGGGCCTGCCGCATCACAAGATTGCCCTGCCGGTTTCCTTGTATGGCAGCGAGCGTCAGAATTCCAAAGGCCTGGACCTGTCCAGCGAGCATGTACTGGCTGCATTGCAAATTGGCCTGCAAGGCTCCGAGCAACAGCAATGGGCAGCCTTCCCGCTGTTGGGCGATGCCGATATCAGCGAAGGCGACAAGCTGCCGGTACGTAACCCGGCCGACCATGCCGACATCGTCGGTGAGGTGATTGAAGCCACAGCGGCGCATGTGGAACGTGCGCTGCAGCTGGCTGAATCCGCCGCTGCACGCTGGGCCAATACCCCGGTGGTGGACCGTGCGGCCTGCCTGAACCGCATGGCCGACCTGATGGAAGACCACATGCCTGCGCTGATGGGCCTGGCTGTGCGCGAAGCCGGCAAGACCCTGAGCAATGCCATTGCCGAAGTGCGTGAAGCGGTGGACTTCTGCCGTTATTACGCTGCCCAGATCGTGGCCAACTTTGACAATGCCACCCACCTGCCGCTGGGCCCGGTGGTGTGTATCAGCCCGTGGAACTTCCCGCTGGCCATTTTCATTGGCGAAGTGACTGCCTCGCTGGCCGCCGGTAACCCGGTACTGGCCAAACCGGCCGAGCAGACCAACCTGATTGCTGCCTATGCCGTGCGCCTGCTGCACGAAGCCGGTGTGCCGCGTGATGTGCTGCAACTGCTGCCGGGCCGTGGCGAGATTGTCGGCGCTGCGCTTACCAGCGATCCGCGCATCCAGGGCGTGATCTTTACCGGCTCCACCGAAGTGGCGCAAATCATCAACCGCACCCTGGCCAAGCGTGGCGAGGACGTGGTGCTGGTGGCCGAAACCGGTGGCCAGAACGCCATGATCGTGGACAGCTCGGCGCTGCCGGAACAAGTGGTGACCGATGTACTGAGCTCGGCTTTCGACTCTGCCGGTCAGCGCTGCTCCGCACTGCGCGTGCTGTATCTGCAAAGCGATATCGCCGACAAGGTGATCGCCATGATCAAGGGCGCGATGGCCGAACTGACCGTGGGTAACCCGGCCAAGCTGAATACCGATGTTGGCCCGGTGATTGATGCCGAAGCGCAGGCTGGCCTGCTGGCACACATCGACAAGATGAAGTCCCGCGCGCGCTGGAACTATCAGACCCCCTTGTCTGCTGAATGCCAACAAGGCACATTCGTCGCCCCGACGCTGTTTGAAATCGATAACCTGTCCGACCTGACCCGTGAAGTATTCGGCCCGGTATTGCATGTGCTGCGCTTTGAAGCCAACCAGCTGGACAAGGTGGTGGCCGAGATCAACAGCACCGGCTATGGTCTGACGCACGGCATTCACAGCCGTATCGACGAAACCATCAACAACATCGTCGACAAGATCAAAGTGGGCAATGTCTACGTCAACCGCAACATCGTGGGCGCGGTAGTGGGTGTGCAGCCTTTTGGTGGCGAAGGCAAGTCCGGTACCGGCCCCAAGGCTGGTGGCCCGTTCTACCTGTACCGTCTGACGCGTGCAGCCTGGGAACCGAAGCTGGCACTACAGCCGGTAGCCGCTAATCTGGCCGGGCTGTCCAAGCTGGCTGCCGTGGCGGACAGCCTGGGCGTGAGTGGCCTGAATGCACGTATCGATGCCGCACGTCGTGTCTCGCCGCTGACCCATCAGGTGAGCCTGCCCGGCCCGACCGGTGAAAAGAACACGCTCTGCTTTGCCGCACGCGGCAAGGTAGGGTGCGTGGCCAGCAGCAATGCCATGCTGGCCGAACAACTGGTGGCCGTACTGGCCACCGGTAATGTGGCAGTGCTGGCGGATTCGCCGGCCAATCGCCAGTTGGCCAGCACGCTGGGCAGCCATGTCGAGCTGACGCAAGATGTGCTGACCGCGTCGCTGGATGCTGTGCTGTACGAAGGGAATGATGCCGCCAAGGTGCGCCAGCAACTGGCGCAACGTGACGGCGCGCTGATTCCCCTGGTACTGGCCGGTAAAGATGGCTACAACCTGCATCGTCTGGTGGTGGAGCGCGCAGTCAGCGTTAACACCACGGCGGCAGGCGGTAATGCCAGCCTGATGAGTATTGGCGACTGATCATGGTCAGCCCCGGAGACTTCCTGCCGATTGGCGGGAATGGTCACAAACCGGGGCTGAACGATGTTATCTGTGCCAAGCTACTTGTCATGAGCTGGCGGCATTGGAATAATGCCGCCAGCGTTTTAACTTACAACAAGCTCGCTGCATGAGATCTGTCCGTCACAAGCGGACAGGAGAGACCGAAAGATAGAGGATTCAAGATGCAATTCACCAAGCTGACTACCGTTACCATCGCTGTAGCTGCCGCTCTGGCACTGTCCGCATGTGGCAAGAAAGACGACGCTGCTGCTCCGGCTGGCGCATCCGCACCGGCTGCTGCCGCTGCTGGCGACACCGTGAAAATCGGCTTTGCCGCTCCGCTGACCGGCCCGCAAGCCCACTATGGCGAAGAATACAAAAACGGCGTGACCCTGGCCATTGAAGATGCCAACGCCGAGAAGCCGACCATCGGTGGCAAGCCGGTAACTTTCGAACTGGAAGCCCAGGATGACCAGGCCGACCCGAAAACGGCTACCCAACTGGCCCAGAAGCTGGTGGACGACAAGGTTTCCGGCATCATCGGTCACTTCAACTCCGGTTGCGCCATCCCGGCCTCCAAGATCTACTCTGACGCCGGTATCCCGATGATCGCCATGGCGACTTCCCCGGTATTCACTGCGCAGGGCTTCAAGAACACCTTCCGCTCCATGACCTCCGATACCCAGCAAGGTAGCGTGATGGGCAAGTTTGTGGTGGACACCCTGAAGGCCAAGAAAATCGTCATCGTTGACGACCGTACCGCTTACGGCCAAGGCTTGGCTGACGAATTCGAAAAAGCCGTCAAGGCTTCCGGTGGCGAAGTGGCCAAGCGCGAATTCACCAATGACAAGGCAACCGATTTTGCTGCCATCCTGACCTCCATCAAGGGTGTGAACCCGGATGTGGTGTTCTACGGTGGTGCTGACGCCCAGTCCGCCCCGATGGCCAAGCAGATGAAGCGTCTGGGCCTGAAGGCACCGCTGATTTCCGGCGAAATGACCAAGACCCCGAACTTCCTGCAACTGGCTGGCAAGGACGCCGAAGGCTCTATCGCTTCGCTGGCTGGCCTGCCGCTGGAACAAATGCCCAAGGGCAAGGAATACGCCGACAAGTACAAGGCACGTTTCAAGGCCGACGTAGCCACTTACTCGCCGTACGGCTATGACGCTACCCGCGCCATGATCCAGGCCATGAAGGATGCCAACTCCACCGATCCCAAGGCTTATCTGCCGGTTCTGGCCAAGATCAAGTACTCCGGTGTGACTTCTGCCAACTGGACTTACGACGACAAGGGTGACCTGAAAGACGGCGGCATTACCGTTTACAAGGTTGAAGGCGGCCAATGGAAAGTGATGCAGACCATCGGTGGCGGTGCTGCTGCTCCGGCTGCTGCATCTGCAGCACAGTAATTCAGGCAGTAGTTGATACAGAAACGGCGCAGAGTCTGCGCCGTTTTTTCATACCTGCCGTTAGACAAATTCCCGCAGTAGCGGGACAGATGTGCATAATAATGCGGTAAATCGATAAAACCTTTGTGATTGTGTATGACTGAGTTGTTTGCCAGCCTGCCCGCCAACCAGAACGGACGGGATTTTGTCGTGGGTGATGTCCACGGCTGTTTTACCGAATTGCGCCAGTTACTGGAAAACGTGGTGTTCGATGGAAGTCGCGATCGCCTGTTTTCAGTGGGTGACCTGGTGGACCGGGGGCCGGAGTCCCGTCAGGTACTGGAGTGGCTGGCCAAGCCCTGGTTTTATGCCGTGCGTGGAAATCACGAGCAGATGGCGCTGGATTTCGATCTGGCGCAAACCGATGCCTGCGAGCGTTATCTGAATAATGGCGGTGGCTGGTTTATCTGTCTGGCGGAACGGGACAAGCAGGCCTACCGTACCGCATTCAAGCAACTGCCCTTGGCCATTGAAGTGGCATGCGAACACGGCCTGATCGGGCTGCTGCATGCTGACTGTCCGCTCGATGACTGGAATGGCCTGCGCGAACAGCTGGCCCTGCCTCAGCCCTGGGGGGAAGAAGGCGGCAAGCTGCTGCGGCAAATTACCTGGTGCCGTTTGCGCGCCAAGGGCATGGTACGCAAGCCGGTGGTGGGCGTTTTCATGCTCTGTGTCGGGCATACCCCCCAGGCCGGGGTGCGCAGCATTGATAATGTCTGGTATCTGGATACCGGTGGCGTGTATGGCCGCAGCCTGAGCATGCTGCAGCTTGATACCTTGCAGACGCATAGCGTCAAGGTAGGCGACAAAGGATATAGCAGTGATGTGATGGAAGGGTGAACTGCCGGCATGATGACGCTGGGTTTTATTTGCGCATGGACAAGTAAAATGCTTGTATCTGCATGCCATTTAACTGTCTTGTTATCATGCCGTATGATTTTTGGTATCTGGTCCCGCGTGCCGGGTTAGTACTATTCCCCTTGTAGCAGGTTGTCTATGTATCAAACGTGTCACATTTTTTGCAGGCCGGGATTGAGTCGCAGCACAATTGCGCAGTTCTTGTGCTCTGCGCCATCGGCTTTTTTCATGGTCGGGCCTGCAGTATGAAGCCGCCCATTCCATCACCATGCCAGCAGCGTTGCCAACTGGATGCCACCGGTGAGCATTGCCTTAGTTGCCGACGCTCCATCAAAGAAATTGCCAGCTGGCCTGGTTTCAGTGATTTCGAGAAAAAAGCGGTGTGGGATCGCCTGCTTGCCTTGCCAGCACAGGCCACAGCCAAGCAGTGCCAGCGTTGCGGCGACAGCTTTGGTTGCGGAGCCAATGGGCCGGCCAACAGCTGCTGGTGCACAAAGCTGCCTAATATCATGCCGTTGGGCGAGAATGGCACGGATTGCCTCTGTCCATCCTGCTTGCTGCTGGCCATTGCCAAGGCCGGGTCTAATGCGGCATCAGACCCGGATTAACCAGTCTTCAGGCTGACAGTAGTTTGCCAGTCTTGAATGCCTGCGCCGTGGCAACTTTGGCCACGGTCATTCCGGCTGTGGCATAGGGGTGCAGCTCATGGGCATACAGCATGCCGCCGTATGCGGAGCTGAGCACCGCCACCTTGTCTTGCAAGGGGTCGATGACTTCGGCCACCGGCTGCCCCGCCGTCACCACGCTGCCCGGCGGCAGTAAAAAGCTGATCACACCCGGATGGGGAGCGACCAGATTTTCCGACCCGGCCAGAGGCGTTGCCGGGTAGAGCAGTGCTGGTAAGGCTGCGGGCGCATCGCCCGTGATCAGCCCGCGCCAGCGCAGGAAATTCAGAATGGCCGCTGCATCCTGCGTGGCCAGTTGCCGGTTTACCTGATGCTGGCCACGCAATTCCACCGTTACCGACAGGCAGGCCATTTCGATGGGAACTTCCAGTCCATCTTGCTTGCACAGGGCCTGCAGTTCCCACCAGGTCTGGCTGCAGGCTTCGTCAAAGGGATAATCACCCGACTCGGTAGCCAGCAGCTGCGCATGCGATTGCAGATAGCGCGCCAGGGGTTCGCACTGCTCCCATAGCGGGGTGCCGGTATAGATATGCAGCGCTGCATGGCTGTCGCAATGCAGGTCCAACACGATGTCGGCATCGGCAGCCAGCAACATAAGTGTCTTGCGCAGGCTGACCAGCTCGGTCGGCTCGGTCAACTGACGCAGGTGCTGACGCATGGCCTGCCTGATACGGGCGGTATTGCTTTTTGCATCTGCACCCAGTTGGGTTTTTACGGCGGCATAAACCGCACTGGTGAGCTGCGGATAGTGGCGGTTAAAATTTTGTCCGCTGGCCAGATCGAAACGGCCCAACTGATAACCCTGTATCGATTGGGCATGCCCGATGGGGTTGGCTTGCGGAACCAGAATGATTTCCCCGGCAATCTTGCCTTGTTGTTCCAGTTCCTGCAGCCGCTGCTTCAGTTCCCAGGCGGTCAGCATGCCGGGGAGTTCATCCGCATGCAGCGAGGCCTGGATATAGGCTTTGCCAGCAGGGCTGCCCGGCTGACCAAAGTGAAAGCTGGATAGCTGGCGCTGTGTTCCCAGGCAGCTGGAAGTAAGAGGGTGGTGGTGGTGGATCATGCATGCTCCGTCTCTGGCCACTGCATTGTTCTGGCCTTATTGCCATCAGACTGCAATGTAACGCGTTGTGCCTGGGATGTCTCTGCAATGTTTATGTGTGCTGTCTGCAGCCCGGATGCGACACATCTGCGGCATTTACCGTGTCGATTGGCGAGCTATGCGTTGACCTTTTGCATGATCAGAAATTTCTTATTGTTTGTTGAGAAATAACCCGGATAGTGATGCCGTTCCCCTTTCTAAGCTTAAAGAGCTTCTTGCATAAGCCCGACAAGTGGATGAAGAGGTGGGAGTGTCCGGATAATCAAAACAGGTGTCAGTGTCATGTCAAACAATCAGTTTTTTTCAATGATGCAACGCATCAGCAGCAGGCCGCAGAGCGCTGTGTCTGAATCTGGTCCCGGTGCATATGGCGCACCGGACAGCCAGGTGCAGCCTGCAGCCGGCCTCTGGGCCGAAGGCCTGCAGCCACGGGTATTGGTGGCTGAGGACAATCTGGCCAATCTGTTTTTGCTCAACAGCCAGTTGCAACGGCTGGGGTGCGAGGTGGTTGGTGTCGGCAACGGACTGGAGGCGCTGAATCAATGGCGGCAGCAGCAGTTTGACTGCCTGCTGACCGACTTGGGCATGCCACAGCTGGATGGTTTTTGCCTGGTGCGGCAACTGCGCAGCGATGGCGATATGCGTCCGGTCATTGGCATATCCGCAGACCCCGGTGAGAAAGAGCGGCAACGGGCAGAGGAGGCCGGTTTCAATATCCTGCTGAGCAAGCCGGTGACCTTGCCGGTGCTGCATACCACCTTGTTGCGCTTCAGCTTGGCAGGCAGCATGCAGCGACTGCCGGTTTATGTGAATGACAGCCTGTCCACCCTGTTTGATGGCGATGTGGTGTTGATGAAGAAATTTGTGTGCAAGTTGCTGGACAGCAACCGGCAGGACCTGGCGGAGGCATTTGCCTTGTATGGCCGGCAGCAGTGGGTGGATCTGGCGCAGGTGCTGCACAAGATCAAGGGCGCTGCCCGCTTGATTGATGCGCAGCAAGTAGCGCGGGATTGCGAACAGATGGAAAAAGCCTGCAAGGCGGGTCATGCCGAGCAGGTGGGTATTCTGCTGGAGGATCTGCGTCATCGCCTGCAAACGCTGGAGCAGCAGCTGCAAGCCATAGCGTGATGGTCTTGGAGTGCTTCAGGGGCGGCGTGGCCGCGCCTGAAGCCGTTGAGGCACTTGACGCTGGCTAGTGCTGGCGGATGATGCCCTGCAGTATGTTTTTCAGTGCCGATACCTGTTCTGCATCGAAGCTTCCCAGTAGTTCTTCCTGTTGCTGTTCTGCCAGATCGTGCAAGGCTTCTGCTTGCAAACGGCCCTGTTCGGTCAGCCTGTAGTGTTGCTCCTGCAGGCAGATCAGCTCCTTGCGCAGCAGTATTGCCACGGCCTGCTCCACCTCCCGCTCCGGCATGTTGACTGCGCCATGCAGTGCCGCCAGATCAAGCCCGTCTTCCAGCACCAGCAGCATGCGTGCTTCGCTGGTGCGCAGCCCGGTGGCCAGTTGGCGTGGCAGGTAGTGGTTTTGGTAAGTGCGCACGGCCTGGGTCAACAGATAATAGATATTGCCGTCCAGGCGCTTTTGCAGGCGGCTGCATGCCTGCGTCGGCAGCGCCTTTTTCTGCTGCAGGTTGTGCGGCAGGGCCATGGCGTAGCTGCCCTGGTGGTAGATCAGCGGGGCGCGGCCAAAGTCGTCCAGTGCCACTACCTTGCCCAGCATGATCCAGTGGTCGCCACCGTCATGGATAGCATGACGTTCGCACTGGAAGCGTGCGGCGCAGTCCTCCAGCAGCGGCGCGCCACCGGCACCCTGGGTGTGTGGCACCCCGGCAAAGCGGTCGTCACTGGGGCGGGCAAAGCGGTTGGACAGGCTGACCTGGTCTGCCGCCAGAATGTTGACGGCAAAATGGCTGGCAGCGGCAAATACTGGGTAGCTGCCGGAGCGCTTGTCTATGCTCCACAAAATCAGTGGTGGGTCCAGCGATACCGAGTTGAAGCTGTTGGCAGTAACGCCTACGTGCTGCCCGTCCGGACTGCAAGCCGTCATTACGGTAACCCCGGTGGCAAAATTGCCCAGCGCGCGGCGGAACAGGCGCGGGTCGTCCACGCCGCTGGATGGCTTGGTATTCATCCTTGTCTCCTTGGTTCTTGTCGTTCTGGCAGATGGGCTCAGACCATGCTCGGGTCGGGTTCCAGCCCCATCAACTCGCGGCCAAGGATCTGGGCGCAGACATCGTAATCGGTATAAGCGTGGGCACCGGTCATGTGCGAGTCTCGGAACAGGCGTTGCAACTCGTTGCCCTCCATCCAGCTGGTGGCACCGGCGGCGCTGAACAGGCGGTCCACCGCTTCGATGCACATCTTGACCGCGTATGCCTGATTGGTACGCCAGTAGGCCAGGGTCAGGCGGTCCGGGTAGGCACGGCGGCGTCCGTGATCGGCATGATCCTGCCAGGTTTTTTCCAGTAGGGCGTGGGCAGCGGCTACCTGGTGGGTGGATTCGGCCAGGCGCATCAGGGCAGGCGTGGCGGTGCCGACGCTGGCACCGGTGTAGGCCCGCACGCGATTGGCGGTTTTGTCCTTGAAGGCCTGCAACATGCGCTCGGCAATACCCAGGCTGATGGCAGCAAAGCCACTGGCAAAGTAGGGGCGATACGGCGTGGTGAAAATATCGCTGTCCGGGTACAGACCAAAGCCGCTGGAGCGGCCTTCCATCATGTCCTTGGCCGCTTCGATGCGGTGGTTGGGGGTGAAGGCATTGCGAATCACCAGAGTTTTGGAGCCGCTGCCCTTCATGCCCATGGCAAACCAGTTGTCGCGGATTTCATAGTCGCTGCGTGGCAGCACGCCAAAGCTGTAGACCAGTTCGCCTTCAGCATTTTTGCGGCGCATGCCGACAATGGCCCATTCGGCGTGATCGCAACCGCTGCTCCAGCCCATTTCGCCGCTCAGGTAAACACCACCCTCGGCTTCTTCGATCTGGCTGAACGGGGCAATGCTGCTGCTGGCGGTGGCATCGGGATTGTCGCCCCAGATTTCGTCCTGCAATTGCGGTGAGAACATCGCCAGCTGGTGGCTGTGGGTGCACAGCAGGCTGAACGCCCAGGCGGTGCCGCCACAGGCACCGGCCAGCGCGGCCACGCAGTCAGCAAATTCAGGCAGGGAAATCTCCAGCCCGCCGTATTTCTTCGGCTGGAAGGCGCGGTGCATGCCAATGCCTTTGAGCAGGCGGATGTTTTGTTCCGGCACCTGGCGCATGGCTTCGGCCTTGTCCGCATTGGCAGCGATTTCCGGCAGGATTTGCTGTAGCCGGGTCAGCAGGGTGTTCTCGCTCATGAATGTCTCCTGTTGCATGTGTTTATTAACAAGTTAAGTATTTGTGCCGTGACCAAGCAAACGCGGTGGTACTTCGGCACTGCATATTGTTATTGTTGGACGGGCATGCAGCCCTTACTGCTGACTGCATTATGTGATCCATTTTATGGTCATGAAATACAAGTTTCAGGTTGATTACTGTACTTTCCATGGATTGATTCGGCTCTGCATCAAAAGACAGATGGCGGCAAAAAAATAGCCACTCCGGGAGGGGAGTGGCCGACAAGGATGGTGCAGCGAAAAGGAGAATCTGCCTATCAGAGAGGGCGGGGCGTCAGAAGCTGTGGCGCAATCCCATGGCGACACCGTGCACCGTACTGCCTGCTGGCACGCTGCCAACACTGCTGAAGCCGAAATCGTAGGCGGCACTGCCATGATTCCAGATTTGCGCATAAATGGCCTTCAGGGTGGTGCGACGCGACAGGTCGTATTCGTAGCCCAGCTCGGCATGGCGTGCACGCCCGCTATCACTGGTGGCAATGCCCTGCAGCTTGCCGGATTCACCATACTGGCTGATCAGCCTGCCATGGTCGCCGACGCCGATGACTGCCTGGGCATACCACACATTCTGGCGGATGCTGCTGCCCTGATAACTGGCGGCGGCAGTGGGCGTGAGCTTGCCATCGGTGTGGTCAAGCAGCAGGCCGATACGGCTGACATCGCCAAAACGGTAATAGCCGCCCGCGCGCAGGTTCCATACCTGGCGGAACTGGGTGGTGCTGCTGACAGCATCATCCACGCCGGTGTCGATGCGCTCATAGGCTGAAGTCAGCAGCCACGGCCCGCCGCGATAAGTCAGCCCCAGGTCGAACACGCTGGCAGCATGACTGGCGGCGGTGGCGCGCGTTTCCACTGCGTCATAGCCCACAGTTGCCGTCAGCCCTTGCCAACTGGGGCTGGTGTATTGCACGGCGTTCTTGCGGCGGGTGTCGAAGGGGCCGGTGCGTACCAGGGTGTTGCCATTGCCATCAGCCGGGGTGGCGCTGCCATAACTTTTCAACAGGCCGTCGGCGGAGAGAATGTTACCCAGCTTGCCCAGCAGCGCGCCGGACATGCCAATGCCGGTATTGCCCTGATTGACATCCAGCATGCCAGCCACCACGCGGGTGGGTGGGCTGATCAGGCCCGCCTGCACGCTACCGGCGGGTGTGGAGAGGCCGACAAAGCTGTCGCGGGTGCCAAAGGTGGCATAGGACGGTGCGCTATCCAGCCAGAGATTGCTTTCCAGCTGCCAGTAGGCACTGAGTCCGTTGCCCAGCTCTTCACGGCCCTTGAAGCCGATCAGCGAACTGTCCGAGCTGATGCGGCGCACGCTATTACTGGCCTGACCGTTGGCTGCGCCACGGGTGCCAACGGATTCGATGGTTTCGTCCAGCGTGCCGTACAGGGTGACGTCGGCATGGGCCAGCAGCGGCAGCAGGAACAGGGCTGCCCAAAGATGTTTGCCTTGCATGATATGGCTCCGGTTTTGGCCTGCGTTGGCGATGGTCAGGCGCAGGCCGTCGCGGTGTGCGGCCTGGTTGCCGGACACCGTGCAGGTAAAAATGGGAAGGGTTAATGGCTCAGTTGCGTGCTGGCTTTTGCAGCGGAATCAGCAGAAACACCAGGGCACCAATCAGCAAGGCGGCTACCGCATACAGCAGGCCGCTGGTGAAGCTGTGCGACATGTCCTTCAGCCAGCCCACCACAAAGGAGCTAAGTGCCGAGCCGATATTGCCGGTGGCGTTGATCAGCGCAATGCCCACCGCCTTGGCCTTGTTCGACAGCGTGGTGTCGGGTGTAGTCCAGAAAATGGTCATGGCGGTAAAGGAACCAGCCGAGGCCATCACGATACCCGCCAGCCGTACCACCGGGTCACCGGCATAGGCGGTCAGCAGCCAGCCAGCAGCGGCAAACAGCATGGGCAGCACGGTGTGCCATTTGCGCTCCTGGGTGCGGTCGGAACGTGCGCCCCACCACAGCATTAGCAAAATGGTGCCCAGCTGCGGAATGGCGGCCAGGATGCCGATGGTGATATTGCTGCTGCCGGTATTAAAGCTTTTGACGATTTGCGGCACCCAGATATTCACCATGCTCAGGGTGTTGACCAGACAGAAATAGGCAAAGGCGAATTTCAGCACCGTGGGCTGCAGCAACTCGTGCATTACCCCGTGATGTGCTTGTGCTGGCTGGTGTGCTTCGGCGTCCAGCATGTGTTGCAGACAGCGCTTTTCCTCTGCGCTAAGCCATGTTGCCTTGGCGGGGGAGTCGTCCAGATAGAACCACACCGCGATGCCCAGCACGGCCGAAGGCAGGCCTTCCACCAGAAACAGCCATTGCCAGCCGGCCAGTTGCCAGATGCCGTCCATTTCCAGCAGATAGCCGGATACCACCGAACCCAGCGCTGCCGTCACCGGCATGGCAATCATGAACAAGGCATTGGCGCGGGCACGATACACACGGGGAAACCACAGCGTGAGGTAGAGCAGCATGCCGGGCAGGAAACCGGCTTCGGTAATGCCCACCAGCGCGCGCAGGATGTACAGGCTGGTGGCGTCATGGGCAAACATGGTGGCGGTGGAGGCAATACCCCAGGCCACCATGATGCCGGCCATCCAGCGCCGGGCACCGATGCGGCTGAGCATGATGTTGCTGGGGATGCCGCACAGCACGTAGGTAATGTAAAAAATGGTGGCGGCAAAGCCGAACATGGTGGCCGTCAGGTTCAGGCTTTTGGCCATGGTGAGGCCGGCAAAGCCGATATTGATGCGGTCCAGAAAGGAAAATACGAACAGGATGAACAGAAACCAGATCAGGCGTCCGGAGACTTTGCGGATTACCTGCTGTTCTTGCTGTGTGTCGTGCTTGAGCGCCTGATCCATCAGTTCGGGCGCGGTGTGGCAGGTCGTGGTTTTGTCCAGACTCATGCACATCTCCTCTATATGGTGCCGGGAGCGTTCCGGCGTGTTGTCCTTTGTCGTGGTGCCTGCTCTTGTTGGCAGATCACCTTGTTGCCTTGCTGCGTTGAGCTGTGTGGCGGTGTGGTCCTTTCGGTAATGGTTAATTGAATATATTAATTATCGGGTGGCTGCATGCAGTGTCAGAGGACGACCCTGCGGGCCGTCCATTGCTGATTCAGTACACCCCACTGGCACCGGCCTGCTGGCCGCCGGTCTTGAAGCGTCCGGCCAGTGCTTCGGCACTGCGCGCCAGCACCGTGCTGTCCACGCCCACGGCGACAAATTGCGCGCCCAGCTCAATGTAGTGGCGCGCCAGTTTTTCGTCGGCCATCAGGATGCCAGCCGCCTTGCCCTGGGCGCGGGTGCGGGCGATGGCCTGTTCGATGGCGGCTTGTACTTCCGGGTGGGCGGGCTGGCCGAGATAACCCATGTCGGCGGACAAATCCGCCGGGCCGATGAACACACCATCCACGCCGGGGGTGGCGGCAATGGCATCCAGATTGGCCAGGCCCTGACGGGTTTCGATCTGCACCAGCACGCACAGCTCTTGTTCAGCCTGCGTGAGGTAGCCCTCGATGCGATTCCAGCGCGAGGCACGGGCAATGGCGCTGCCCACGCCACGGATGCCATGCGGCGGATAGCGGGTGGCAGCCACTGCCAGCGCCGCTTCCTCGGCGGTCTGCACCATGGGTAGCAGCAGGGTTTGCGCGCCAATGTCCAGAATCTGCTTGATGCGCACCGGGTCGTTCCATACCGGCCGCACCACCGGGTGGCTGGGGTAAGGGGCGATGGCTTGCAGCTGGCCCAGCATGTCGTTCAATTCATTGGGTGCGTGTTCGCCGTCGATCAGCAGCCAGTCGAAACCAGCACCGGCCAGCAGCTCGGCGCTATAGGGGCTGGCCAGGCTCAGCCACAGGCCGATCTGCACTTCGCCATTCTTCAGCGCCGCCTTGAAGCGGTTGGGTGGGTTCTGCATGGAATTTTCCTTAAAAAACAAGAGCAGCTAACAAAATAGCGCAGCGCCCCTGATGCAAGGCGCGCCGACGCAGACAGTACAAGGTGTACGGCCAGGAGGCGCAACGCAGCAGCAGGGTTTTTGTTCGCTGATCTAAACAAAGCGGCAGCTGATGGCACCCAGCGGCCCATAGTCCACATGGAAGGTATCACCCGCACGCGCCGGTACCGGACGGGTGAAGGAGCCACCCAGAATCACCTGACCGGGCTTGAGGCTGACATCAAACGGCGCCAGCTTGTTGGCCAGCCAGGCCACGCCATTGGCCGGGTGGTTCAGCACTGCTGCGGCCACGCCGGACTCCTCGATTACCCCGTTGCGGTACATCAGCGCGGACACCCAGCGCAGGTCCAGCTCGGACGGCTTCACCGGGCGGCCCCCCATTACCACCCCGGCATTGGCGGCGTTGTCGGAAATGGTGTCGAACACCTTGCGCGGGCGGCCGGAGGCCGGGTCGATGGACTGGCTGCGCGCGTCGATGATTTCCAGTGCCGGAATGACAAAATCGGTGGCCTGATACACATCAAACAGGGTGATGTTCGGGCCCTTGAGCTCCTTGCCCAGAATGAAGGCCAGTTCCACTTCCACTCGCGGCACGATGAAGCGGTCGGTAGGGATGTCGCTGCCATCCTGGAAGAACATGTCGTCCAGCAAGGTGCCGTAGTCCGGTTCGTTGATTTGCGAGGACATCTGCATGGCGCGCGAGGTGAGGCCGATCTTGTGGCCCTTGATGGTTCTGCCTTCGGCCAGCTTCATCTCCACCCAGCAGCGCTGGATGGCATAGGCGTCCTCGATGGTGATGTCCGGGTAGTCCAGGGAAATCTGGCGGATCTGCTCGCGTTGCTGCTCGGCCTGATGCAGGCGGCGGGCGGTAGTCTGGATGATGTCTTGCGTCAGCATGTGGTCTCCTCAGTTGGCGATGCCGCCAAAGCACAGGTATTTGGTTTCCATGAATTCTTCCAACCCCAGACGGCCGCCTTCACGACCCAGCCCGGACTGCTTGATACCGCCAAACGGCGCGACGGCGGTGGAGATGGCCCCTTCGTTGATGCCTACCATGCCGGCCTCGATGGCTTCGGCCACCCGCCAGCAGCGGCCAACGTCACGGCTGTAAAAGTAGGCGGCCAGGCCGGATTCGCCGCTATTGGCCAGACGGATGGCTGCGGCCTCGTCGTGAAAGCGCAGCAGCGGTGCCAGCGGGCCAAAGGTTTCTTCCTGCGCCACCAGCATCTGTTCGGTGACATCGGCCAGCACGGTGGGTTGGAAGAAATTGCCGCCGCGTGCATGCGGCGCACCGCCGGTCAGCACCCTTGCCCCCAGGCTGACGGCGTTGGCGATGTGGCGCTGCACCTTGGCCACGGCGGCCTGGCTGATCAGCGGGCCTTGCTGCATGCCCGCCTCACTGGCCGGACCGACTTGCAAGGCCGCCACCGCGCTGGCGAGTTTGGCGGCAAAGGCGTCGTAGATGCCGTCCTGCACCAGCAGGCGGTTGGCGCAGACACAGGTTTGGCCGCTGTTGCGGAACTTGGCAAACAGCGCGCCCTGTACGGCGGCATCCAGGTCGGCATCGTCAAACACGATGAAGGGCGCATTACCGCCCAGCTCCAGCCCCAGTTTTTTCACCGTGTCGGCGCACTGACGCATCAGCAATTTGCCGACAGGGGTGGAGCCGGTGAAGCTGAGCGCACGCACCAGCGGGCTGCCGGTCAGCTCGCCGCCGATGGCCACGGCATCGGTGCCGGTTACCACATTGAATACACCGGGCGGCAGGCCAGCCTGTTCGGCCAGCGCCGCCAGCGCCAGTGCGGACAAGGGCGTTTCGGCGGCGGGTTTCAATACCACGGTACAGCCGGCGGCCAGCGCCGGGGCCACCTTGCGGGTGATCATGGCGTGCGGGAAATTCCACGGCGTGATGGCCGCCACCACGCCCACGCCCTGGCGCACGGTGAGCAGCCGCTTGTCAGTAAAAGGGCTGGGAATCACCTCGCCATAAACCCGTTTTCCTTCTTCGGCAAACCACTCGATATAGCTGGCACCGTAGGCGATTTCGCCCAGGCTTTCTGCCTGCGGTTTGCCTTGTTCCTGGCTGATCAGCGCGGCCAGTTCGGCTTGGTGTTGCAGGATCAGCGCATGCCAGCGCAACAGCATGGCAGCGCGCTGTTGTGCGGTCTGCGCCCGCCAGCCGGGCAGGGCGGCACTGGCGGCGGCAATGGCGGCGCGAGTTTCAACAGCGCCCAGGTCGGCCACCTGAGCCAGCAATGCGCCGCTGGCCAGGTTGTGCACGGCAAACTGCTGTGCGCCAGTCAGCCATTGGCCGTTGATATAGGCCTGTTGGCGCAGCAAGGACAGGGCGGGGCTAGTCATGGAGTTCATCAGGGTTTCCGGGAAAAACGGATCAATTGCAGACTCAGCCAGGCGGATACGCCACAAGCCATCACCAGCAGGCACATGGCGCGCGGGCTGCCATCAAACAGGCTGGCCACCAGCGCACTGGCCAGCATGCCGCAGCCAAACTGGCCGGATACCGCCAGCGCCATCACCGCACCGGCACGGTCGGCATGCAGTTGCAAGAGCCGCGCCATGGCATTGGGGCCGATGCTGCCGGTCATGCCCACGCTGAACAGCAGCGGCAACACAGTCAGCCACAGGCTGTGCCCGGCCAGCAGCCACAGTGCCAGCCCGGCCACGGCCACCACGCCGCATTGCCATTGCAACAGGGTGTCGATGCCGTAGGTGTGCAGCAGTTGGCGGTTAAGCAGGCTGAACAGCACGATGGCGACGATATTCAGCCCAAACAGATAGCCGTAATGCTGGGGGGCCACAC
This sequence comes from Aquitalea sp. FG25, assembly GCF_057809375.1. Classification (NCBI taxonomy): domain Bacteria; kingdom Pseudomonadati; phylum Pseudomonadota; class Betaproteobacteria; order Neisseriales; family Chromobacteriaceae; genus Aquitalea; species Aquitalea sp. FG25. Next base: position 153,370 of record NZ_JBMDJV010000006.1, on the reverse strand, counting down.
CAAAGTACTGGATGTAAACAAAGGGCGAGCCGGTGATGTAGGCAAACATCGCGCCAAAACTGAGGCCCAGCGCCAGGCTGTAGCCCATGGTGGGCAAGTCCAGCAGCAGGTGGCCATAGGCACGAAAGGCCTTGCCCAGCGTGATGTCGTTGCGGCCGCTGGGCGGATGGCTTTCCGGCAGGCGCAAGGCCACCACGGCCAGGCAGATGGCACCCATCACCGCCAGCAGCAGAAACAGGCTGCGCCAGCCCGCCAGCAGCAACAGCCAGCCGCCCAGCAGCGGGGCCAGCAAGGGGGCAATCATGGTGATCTGCTGCATCAGCGTCAGCACATGGCTGGCTTCGCTCAGCGGGAAGGCATCGCGCACGATGGCGCGCGCCATCACCGTGGCGGCACCGCCGCCCATGGCTTGCAGCACGCGCAGGACAATCAGCTGTTCTGCCGTTTGCGCCACGGTACAGGCCAGGCTGGCCAGCACATACAGGCTGAGGCCGGTCAGCAGTACCGGGCGGCGGCCATAGCGGTCGGACAGCGGGCCGTATAGCAGCATGCCGCCGCAAAACCCGGCCAGAAAACTGCCGATGGTCAGCTGGATGCGTGCCACCGGCGCGGCCAGATCCGCCGCAATGGTGGGCAGAGCAGGCAAATACATGTCGATGGACAGCGGGCCGAAGGCCACCAGTACCCCCAGCAGCACGATCAGCCGCACCTGTTGCTGTGCGTGACTTACGGTATGCATGGTGGCTTATCTGAAGCGTTGATGGACGTTGTTGTGCTTGTAGCTGAGCTTGGCGTCCAGCTCGCTCAGCTCGAATGTCAGCGCCAGATAGCGGGCATCAAACAGCGGGGCAAAGTGTTGTTTTATCAGCGCAAACAGTCCTTGCGCGGTGCGTTCGCGTTCTTCAAAGGTGCGGCCATGGCCGATTTTCAGGCTCATGTGGACAAAGGCGTAGTCAGCCTCGCCATCGGCCATGCGCCAGGTGTCCAGCCAGATGGCCCGGCTGCGGATGCCCGCTACCGGATACAGACCGGTGCCAATCAGGTAGGCATGGGCTTTTTCGAACAGGCCGGGCAGGTCGGCCTGCTCACGGATATTGTCGGTACATTCGACGATGAAATGCGGCATGGAGTCCTCCGGGGAAATACCGCCAGCCCTTTCCATCGCGGGCTGGCCGGAATCAGCAACAAATCAGACCGGCAGCACTACGTTGATCTGCCCGGTGCCGGAGCTGCCAAAATAAGGCGTGATCACCTCGGCCTTGCCCTGGTATTCGTCCCAGCCCAGTGCGCCCAGCAGCATGGCGGTGTCGTGCATGAAGCCTTCGCCATGACACTTTTCCGCATACTCCGGCAGCATGGCGCAGAAGGTTTTCCAGTCGCCGCGCTGCCACATGGCTACCACTTCGTGGTCGAAGGTTTCGAGGAAGGGGCTCCACACCTTGTGCAGGTATTGTTCGGCCACGCCGTTCTGGGCAAAGCGGTGCGACAGCGAACCGCTGGCCAGAAAGGCCACCTTACCGTCGTACTGTTGTTCCACCGCCTGACGCATGGCCATGCCCAGGCACGCGCTATCGGCCAGGTTGTGCACCGTGCACATGGCGGACACCGACACCACCTTGAAATGCTGATCGGGATTCATGTAGCGCATTGGCACCAGCGTGCCGTATTCCAGTGCCAGCGTGGTGGCGTCATGGGCGCGGGTGTGTACCCCGGCCTTGGTGGCGGCATCGGCCAGCAACTGACCCAGCCCCGGATTGCCCGGATAGGCATAGGGCAGGTTCTTGATGAAGTGCGGCAGCTCGTTGGAGGTGTAGACCCCTTCAAACGCCGGGGCGCAGTTGATGTGGTAGCCGGAATTTACCAGCCAGTGGGTATCGAACACCACGATGGTGTCCACGCCCAGTTCGCGACAGCGGCGGCCGATCTCCTTGTGGCCGTCAATGGCGGCCTGACGGCAGCCCTGATGCTGGCCGGGCAATTCGGATAAATACATCGACGGCACGTGTGTAATCTTGGCCGCCAGGGCGAGTTGTCCCATTTTGTCTCCTTTGTAGTCGTGAGGGCGGTGGGCGAATGATGTGTCACAGCCAACTGGCCGGGCGTTCTGTGCCGCCCTGACCATCTGTTGTCTCAAGCGCTGCGCTTACAGGCCCCAGCGCGGAATGTGATGCCCACCCATCGAGATGCACACGTTCTTGATCTCGGCAAATACCTCGAAGCTGTATTCACCACCTTCGCGTCCGGTGCCGGAGGCCTTCACGCCACCAAACGGTTGGCGCAGGTCGCGCACGTTCTGGCTGTTGATGAACACCATGCCCGCCTCGATGCCACGCGCCAGACGGTGGGCCTTGCCGATGTCCTGGGTCCAGATATACGAGGCCAGGCCGTATTCCACATCGTTGGCCAGCCGCAGCGCATCGGCTTCGTCGTCAAACGGCATCAGGCAGACGACCGGGCCGAAGATTTCTTCCTGCGCAATGCGCATGCGGTTGTCCACGTCAGCAAATACCGTGGGCTGGATAAAGTTGCCACGCGCCAGATGGGCGGGCAGACCGGCCGGGCGTTCCAGACCACCGGCCACCAGCCGGGCGCCTTCTTCCATGCCGATACGGATATAGCCAGTTACCTTGTCGTAGTGCTGCGGGGTGATCATGGAACCGACCTGGGTTTTCGGGTCTTGCGGGTCGCCGACAATCAGGCGCTTGGCGCGGGCGGCAAATTCTTCCACGAACTTGTCGTACACCGGGCGCTGGATGAAGATGCGGCTGCCTGCGGTGCAACGTTCGCCATTGAGCGAGAAGATGGTGAACAGCGCGGCATCCAGCGCGCGGTCCAAGTCGGCATCGGCAAAAATCAGGACTGGTGATTTGCCACCTAGCTCCATGGAAAACTTCTTCAGCCCGGCATTCTGCATGATGCGCTTGCCGGTGGCGGTACCGCCGGTAAACGACACGGCGCGTACATCCGGATGGCGCACCAGCGCATCCCCTGCGGTAGCGCCATAGCCCTGCACCACGTTGAACACGCCGGGCGGCACGCCTGCTTCCAGTGCCAGTCGGCCCAGTTCGTTGGCGGTAAGCGGGGACAGCTCGGACATCTTCAGCACTGCGGTATTGCCCAGCGCCAGGCAGGGTGCGGTTTTCCAGGTGGCGGTCATGAACGGTACGTTCCACGGCGACACCAGGCCGCACACACCCACCGGCTGGTACAGCGTGTAGTTGAGCATGCTGTCGTCCACCGGGTAGCTGTGGCCGTTCATGCGGGTACACACTTCGGCGAAGAAGTCGAAATTGTGCGAGGCTCGCGGAATCAGCACGTTCTTGGTCTGGTGAATCGGCAGGCCGGTGTCCAGTGTTTCCAGCTCGGCCAGCATGGGCACGTTCTGGTCGATCAGCTCGCCCAGACGGCGCATGATCTTGGCGCGCTCCTTGGCCGGGGTGCCCGCCCACTTGGGAAAGGCTTCCTTGGCGGCGGCCACGGCGGCGTTGATTTCATCGGCACCGCCAGAGGCCACTTCGGTAATCACCTCGCCGGTGGCCGGGTTGACGGTTTCAAAGACTTGCTTGCTGTCGACCTCGCGGCCGTTGATCCAGTGCTTGATCATCTTGTGTTCTCCTGTGCAGGCGCGCCGTCTACCGGGCTGCGCCGGGTAATGGTTCAGACGGTTTGCGCCTGGCTGGCGGTGTACTGCGCCTCGCTGACAATGTGGTTGACCAGACGGCCCACGCCTTCCACCTCGACAATCACCTCATCGCCCGGCACCACATCGGCCAGCCCTTCCGGTGTGCCGGTGGCGATCATGTCGCCGGGGGACAGGGTCATGAAGCTGCTGAGGTATTCGATCAGGAAGGGAATGTCGAACACCATGTCGCTGGTGTTGCCCTGCTGGCGCAGCTCGCCATTCACCCAGGTGCGCAGGGTGAGTGCTGCCGGGTTGACCACGTTGTCGCGGTCCACCCACCACGGGCCTATCGGGGTGAGGGTGTCGCGGTTTTTCACCCGCAGATTGGGCCGGTAGTAGTTCTCCAGGTAGTCGCGCACGGCGTAGTCGTTGCACACGCTGTAGCCCGCCACGTAGTCCATCGCCTGTGCGCGGCTGACGTTCTTGGCGGTCTTGCCGATGATCACCACCAGTTCGCACTCGTAATGCATGTAAGCGATGTTGTCCGGTCGTACCGATACCTGACGATGGCCGGTGAGGGTGGCCGGTGACTTGAGGAAAACCAGCGGTTCGGTCGGGGCCTTGAACGCCAGTTCGGCGGCGTGGTCGGCATAGTTCAGCCCCAGCGCGAATACTGTGCCTTCAGCCGGCGGCAGCCATTCCACTGCGTCTTCGGCCAAGCGGCGGCCATCGGCCAGTAGTACCGAATGGTCGTCATTCACCAGAACTGCGTGGATGTCTGCCTCACCGGGCAGGCGGATGCGGGCATGTTTCATTGGGCGCTCTCCTCGGCGATCAGGCAGTTTTCCAGGCGGCCAATGCCGTCGATTTCCACGGCTACAGTGTCGCCGGGGCAGATTTCCAGTTGGCGTAGCGGGGTGGCGGGGATGATCACGTCGCCCGGCTGCAAGGTCATGAACTGGCTGAGGGCAGCAATCAGCTGCGGCACGGAGCGCAGCCAGTCGCGGCTGTGATTGGTTTCGGCCAGCTGGCCGTTGAGGTAGCTGCGGATTTCCACGTTCAGCGGGTCGATGGCAGCGGCATCCACCAGCCACGGGCCCATCGGGCAGAAGCCGTCACGACATTTGGCCTTGACCGCCGGGCGGTAAAAGCTGGTTTCTTCCAGGCTGATTTCATTTGCCACCGTGTAGCCAGCCACGACATCCAGTGCCTGCTCGACCGCCACCTTGCTGGCCACCTTGCCAATCACCACGCCCAGCGCACCACCGGCAAACACCTTGCCCGCCTGGGTGGGCAGGGCGATGGTGCTGCCATGCCCGGTGTGGGTATTGCGCGGCTTGATGAACAGCACCGGCGTGGCCGGGGCTTTCTGGTAGGGCGGCTGCTGGAAATCGGCTTCCAGCTGCTCCAGCAGGCTGCGGTGGTTCAGCGCCACGCCATACACAGTGCCGGTGACGGGAGCCAGCCATTGCGGGCTGTCCGCCAGTGGATTGCCGTTGTCCAGCAGCAGCTTGCCATCGGCCAGCGCTGTTACGCGGCGGGCTTGCTGGTTCAGCACGATGCGGCCTTGCTTCATCGGTCTCTTCCTTGTTTTGGGCATGGCCTGCGGCTGCTGACCATTTATTTAATATGTTAACTTTATACGTTTTCGCTGGCGGGTTTGTCAACGCGCTCTGCGCTCATTGTCCGAAGCTGCTGCTTAACATAGCGCCACCGGCGCTGTTATTTCAGTTGCTTTGACTGTACTTTTCATGGAAATTGATATCGTCAATTTTGCTGGGTGTGACTTGGCATGATCAGTTTAATTTTTTTATCTGTTTGAAAATAAACAGTAATTGTTTTGTTTGCTGGATCGGCTTTGATAGAGTGCTGTACAAAAGACGCATCTTGATTTGCCTGTCGCATTTATGCACAAGCCATGAGGAGGACGCTGGAGATGAAGCCGAATCGCCAAACACCCATTCCCAATATCGACATCGGCAAGGTGTACGACAGCCGCTATGGCGAGTCGGACATCAATGTGGAGGCCTTTGGCAAACTGGCGGAATTCTTTGGCCGTAATATGCCGGTGCATCGGCACGACCGCTTTTTCCAGCTGCATTACCTGGCCAGCGGGCAGATTCGTCTGTATCTGGAAGATCAGCACTACGTGGCACAGGCGCCGCTGTTTTTCTTTACTCCGCCCACGGTGCCGCACGCCTTTATTACCGAGGCCGATGCCGAGGGCTTTGTGCTGACCGTACGGCAGGAGCTGGTGCGCAGCCTGTTGCAGACCATGCCGGCAGCGCAGCTGGAACAGCGGCTGATGCAGCCGGTGTGTGTGGAACTGCGGGACGAAGCGGCCGCACAGCGCTTGCCGCTGCTGCTGACCATGCTGGCGGAGGAATTCATGGCAGAAGCGGATGGGCGCGATGCGGCGATGCACGGGCTGACCCAATTGGTGCTGGTGGCGGCATTGCGGCTGTCGGAGCACAGCGAGCACAGCGCGCATTGCCGACGGGAGGATCTGCAGATTTTCCACCGCTTCAACGCCCTGATCGAAGCGCATTACCTCGAGCACTGGCCGCTATGGCGTTATGGTGAAGTCATGGGGGTGACTGAGTCCCGCCTCAACGATATCTGCCGTCGCATGGCGGATTTGCCTTCCAAGCGGCTGATTCATGACCGGCTATTGCAAGAGGCCCGGCGCTTGCTGATCTATTCGGCTTCTTCGGTCAACGAGACGGCCTATCACCTGGGTTTCAAGGACCCGGCCTATTTTTCCCGCTTTTTTCTGCGCGAGGCAGGCTGCAAGCCCACCGAATACCGGCGGCGTAATCGTTGAACCAGCATGGCGTTGATTACAGCGACACGGCCTGTTGCAGCAGGCCACGGCTACGGGTTTCCGATGGCAGCTCGCAAAACAGCTTGCGGTAGTCGCGGGCAAAATGCCCCAGATGATAAAAGCCCCAGTGACCAGCGGCATCGCGCACGCCAAACCCGGCATGGCGAGACGACAGCAGCATGCGGCGCACGGCGTTCAGCCGGATGGAACGCAGATAATCCACCGGCGTGGTGTTGGCAATCAGCTGAAAACTGTTTTGCAGGGTGCGGCGGCTGATGCGCAGCTGCTGGCACAGATCCAGCACGGTTACCGGCTCGTCGCTGCTGTCCATCACGATAGCTTGGCTGCGCCGTACGATATCGCAATGTGTGGCATGGGTCAGGTTGACACTCTGTTCCGGCACGCTGTCGTGCAGCATGTCCAGCAATAGGCTGATCAACTGGTGCTGCACCAGTTTCTGACTGCCGGCAAAGGCCAGCAGGTCGGGGTTTTCCACGGCCTGCTCGAATACGCCGAGCAGCAGGCTGCGCGTATACGTCAGCAGGGCAGGGCGAATCTGGATAACCGGCTGCCAGTGACGCTGATTGTTCAGGCGCTGGTACAGCTCGGGGGCCAGCGCTGCCAGGTCGTCATTGCGCACAGATAACTGGATGGAGTCCATTTCCGGCGGCACATGCATGGTGAACTCTTCATTGCTGCGCAAGGCAGTAATGGCATGATGGCCAACCGCACGCCCCTGCAGCGTCAGTGGCAGCGGGGCATGGATGGGAATGGCAAAGTGCACCATGCCGGCCGGGGCGCGGCCGTATTGCACCACGCGCTGGTTGAACGCCTCGCGGAACACTTCCAGCTGGCCGGTATTCAGCCGCGACAGCGCACTGCGAAATTGCCCGCCGCTGATCTGGTCATATACCTGTCGCCAGCCAGGCAGATATGCGGCATGACATTGGGCATCATCGAAATGGCGAACTTCAGCCAGCATGGTGGACCTCCTGATGCATTTCTCCGGTGGCGGCCTGTGGCCGGTCACCCTCTGTTTCTGACGTGGTCGATGTCAATCTGATGCGATGGTGTGTGCTATCGCTCGGCCTCTGCGGGCCATCTGCTCAGTCATGACTATATTGGGTCATTTGCCAGCGCGGTGCAAAAAATACTTAATATATTATCTATTTGCTTGACACCCTTGCAGGGTAAGGCTTGCCACAGCCTTGTCCGGCCATCGTTCTGCCGTATCCGCCGCTGTTTCTTGATTGCAACAAAGCAGTCCGGGAAGCGCCGCTTTTGCACTTGGCTGTCCAGCCGTTCAGGCCATGCAGGATTTGCCGATTTGGGATAAGGCCGTCAAAAACTGACGCGTATATTGATCTGCAACAAATCGCGTTGCTGCTGTTGCTGCTTGTCGGTAACGGACGGCAACAAGGCAAATCAGGCGGCCTGCCTTCGGGTAAGGCCGCCCTGCAAGGAGTGGAGAACCAATGGATCACAATCGGGTGGATGTACTGGATGCGGTGAATGCTTTCCTGCTGCGCGAGCATGGCTTGCTGCTGGATGGCAAGACGGTGGCTGCCCAGTCAGGCCAGCGTAGCGAGGTGCGTAATCCGGCCACCGGCCAGGTGATTGCCAGCGTGGCCGATGGCAACGAACAGGATGTCGATGTGGTGGTGCAAAGTGCCCATCGTGCCTTTACCTCTGGCGTGTGGTCCGGCCTGCGTCCGGCCGATCGCGAGCGCATTTTGCTGAAGCTGGCCGATGTGCTGGAAGCGCACGCCGAGGAGCTGGCGCAGCTGGAAACGCTGAACCAGGGCAAGTCCATTCATATTTCCCGTGCCATTGAAGTGGGCGCGTCCATTGAATTTGTCCGCTACATGGCGGGCTGGGCCACCAAGCTGGGTGGCGAAACCATGGATGTGTCGATTCCGGTACCACCCGGCACCCGCTACACCGCCTACACCCGCCGCCAGCCGGTGGGCGTGGTGGCTGGCATCGTGCCGTGGAATTTCCCGCTGATGATTGCCATCTGGAAGATGGTGCCAGCACTGGCCGCAGGCTGCACCGTGGTGCTCAAGCCTTCCACCGAAACCCCGCTTACTGCGCTGCGGCTGGGTGAGCTGGCACTGGAAGCCGGTATTCCGCCCGGCGTGGTGAATGTGCTGACCGGGCGTGGTTCCCGCGCCGGTCAGGCTTTGGCTGGCCACCCGCTGGTGAGCAAGGTGTCGTTTACCGGCTCCACCGAAATCGGCAAGACCATCGGCCATACCGCCATCGACAACATGACCCGCTTCTCGCTGGAACTGGGCGGCAAGAACCCGATGATCATGCTGGGTGATGTGGATGTGGACAAGGCCATCCAGGGGGCGCTGATGGGCGGCTTCCTCAATCAGGGACAGGTGTGTGCTGCCGCTTCCCGCCTGTATATCCAGCGCAGCAAGTTCGACCAGGTTGTCGAAGGGCTGGCCGCCGCCGCCAACAGCATGTCGCTGGGTAGCGGCATGGACCTCAACGCCCAGGTCAACCCGCTGGTGTCGGCCCGTCAGCAGCAGTCGGTGTGCCGCCTGATCGACACCGCCCGCAGCGAAGGGGCCAGCCTTCTGGCTGGTGGCGGTGTGGCTGATCTGCCCGGCTACTTCGTCAAGCCCACCATTATTGTCAACGCCGCCCAGCACAGCACCATCGTGCGCGAAGAAGTATTCGGCCCGGTGCTGGTGGCCTTGCCGTTCGACCACGCCGACGAGGCGATTGCCATGGCCAATGACTCGCGCTACGGCCTGGCCGCCAGCCTGTGGACCAACGACCTGTCCGCCGCCATGAACCTGGTGCCGCGCATCGAGGCGGGCACGGTGTGGGTTAACAGTCATATTCCGCTCGACCCCAGCCTGCCGTTTGGCGGCTTCAAGCAATCCGGCATCGGCCGCGAGTTTGGTCGCGGTGCGGTGGAAAACTTTACCGAGACCAAGTCGGTCTGCATCGCGCACTGAGTTAGCAGGCGAGGTTTGCTTGCCGCACTTGACCCGCACATTTGTCTGCAAAGGAGTAACCCATGTCTTACGACAAGTCCCGTTTCTGGCACCCCATGCTGCACCCGAATGAAATGAAGCAGCGCGAGCCCATCCGCATCGTGCGTGGCGATGGCTGTCATGTGTTCGACGACCAGGGCCGCAAGCTGGTGGATGGCGTGGCTGGTTTGTGGAACGTCAACGTCGGCCACAACCGCCCGGAAATCAAGCAAGCTATCGTGTCCCAGCTGGACGAACTGGAATACTTCCAGCTGTTTGACGGCATCTCCCACCCACGTGCCGAAGAGCTGTCCGCCACCATCATCGATATGCTGAAGCAGGAAGACATGGCACGCGTCAGCTTCAGCTCTGGTGGTTCTGATGCGGTGGAAACCGCACTCAAGCTGGCCCGTCAGTACTGGCGTGTTTGCGGTCAGCCCGACCGTACCAAGTTCATCTCGCTCAAGCAGGGTTACCACGGTGTGCACTTTGGTGGTGCTTCGGTCAACGGCAATACCGTGTTCCGCCGCAACTACGAGCCGCTACTGCCGGGCTGCTTCCACGTGGAAACGCCGTGGCTGTACCGCAACCCGTTTACTGATGATCCGGAAGAACTGGCGCAGATGTGCGCGCAGATGCTGGAGCGGGAAATCCAGTTCCAGAGCCCGGACACCGTGGCCGCCTTCATTGCCGAGCCCATCCAGGGGGCCGGTGGTGTCATCGTGCCGCCTGCCAGCTACTGGCCGCTGATCCGCGCCGTGTGCGACAAGTACGGCGTATTGCTGATTGCCGATGAAATCGTCACCGGTTTTGGCCGTTCCGGCTCCATGTTTGGCAGCCGCCTGTGGGGGGTGAAGCCGGACATCATGTGTCTGGCCAAGGGTATTTCTTCCGGTTACGTACCGCTGGGCGCTACCGTGGTGAATCAGCGTATTGCTGATGCCTTTGCCAAAAACCAGGATTTTGGTGGCGTGGTAATGCATGGCTATACCTATGCCGGCCACCCGGTAGCCTGCGCGGCGGCTCTTGCCAACCTCAAGATCGTGCGCGAGGAAAACCTGCCGGCCCAGGCGGCAGCCCAGGGTGAATACTTGCTGAACAAGCTCAAACCGTTTGCCCAGCAGTACGCGGCGGTGGGGGAAGTGCGCGGCAAGGGCCTGATGATTGCGCTGGATCTGGTGCAGGACAAGCTCACCCGCGAGCCCATCGACCCGATGAGCGGCTATGCCAATAAGGTGGCCGAAATCGCCCGCGAAAACGGCGTGCTGGTGCGCCCGGTGGGCACCAAGATCATCCTGTCGCCGCCGCTGGTGATTGGCCAGGCCGAGTGTGATGCCATTGTGACTGCGCTGGCCGCTGGTTTCGAGGCAGCCTGAACCACGTGACCGGAAGGGGGCAGTGTCTGCTCCCTCCCATTTCCAGGACAACACCATGGCCCATCTGCTTGCTGATACACCGGTGGCAAAGCCGTTGCAACGCTGTCTGGACGTGCTGCAGGATGTGCTGCCGCACAGCGCCACTGCCTTTTATCAGGTAGACCGGCAGCAGCAGCCGCATGATTTTGTGCTGCGCGACATGCCGCAGCGTGTGCATCAGCATTATGTTGCGCGTTACATGGGGCACGATCCGCTGCATCCGGCCCGGCTGGCCCGTCAGCCGCACAATGTGGTGGCACTGGCTACCGCCTTACCCACTGCGCAACGTGCTGCATCACGCTATGCACCGTTTCTGGCCAGCAACCAACTGGTGGACGTCGTGGAGATCCTGCTGCGGCGGCAGGGGCGGGTGGTGGCCGGTTTCTCGCTGTTGCGGCAGGGTGGCATGCCTGGCTTTGCTGCCGAGGAACTGCATCTGCTACATGGTTTGCATGGGCTGCTGGACATGGCGCTGGACTCCACCCTGAGTCAGCCTGCTGTCACCGCAGACGGCATTGTACTGACTGGCCGGGAGCAGGAGGTGGCCATGCTGTTAAGTGCCGGAGCCTGCAACAAAACCATCGCCCGTGAGCTGAATATGGGCCTGGCCACGGTCAAAACCCATTTATTGCACCTGTTTCGCAAGTTTGATGTGAGTAGTCGTACCGCGCTGGCGCATGCCTTGTTTGTCCGGCAACAGGCTGGTCAGACCTAGCGGCAGTGACGGTTTTATCCGGGAAAAGCCATAAAAATAAGCGCGCCCGGTTATCAGCATGACGGGGAAGGTGTACTGATGCGCCACAGACAGGTAGCAAGCCTGCTGCAGTGCCTCCCTGCCATGGTTCGCGAGTCTTCAGGAGGAAAACAGCATGTCAATAGAGAAGAAACTCAGCCAGCACCTGCAGCAAGGGGTGGTGGGCTTTCCGGTAGCGCTGGCCAGTTCGGTTGGCGTGGTGATGGCCAGCCCGGTCATCCTCACCGTCACCAGCGGTTTTGGCATGGCGGGCAGCACCTTTGCCCTGGCCATGCTGATTGCCTTCATCATGATGCAGGCGCAGGCCACGTCCTTTGCCGAAGCGGCATCGATGATGCCGACCTCCGGTGCGGTCTACGACTACATTTCCTGTGGCCTGGGACGTTTCTGGGCGATTACCGGCACCATCTCGGCTTATCTGCTGGTGCATGTGTTTGCCGGTACGGCAGAAACCATTTTGTCCGGCATCATGGCGCTGGTGAATTTTGAACACCTCAACACCATGATGGAACACAGCGGTACCTCCTGGATGGTGGGGGTGGGGCTGGTGGTGTTGTTTGGCATCCTCAACGCCTTGGGCGTCACCATTTTCGGCAAGGCCGAAATCGTGCTCACCTTCGTGATGTGGGCCACCCTGACCGTGTTCGGCATCATCGGCCTGCTCAAGGCACCGGCGGTATCGCTGAGCGGCTGGTTTGGCACGCCGCTGGATCTGTCAGATCCCAGCGGCGTACTGGGGCTGATCGGCATGGCCATGTTCATGTTTGTCGGCTTCGAGCTGGTGACGCCGCTGGCACCGGAGCTGAAAAACGCGGGCCGCAATATCCCGCGCGCCGCCAAGCTGGGCCTGAGCGGCGTTGCCGTCACCATGGCTCTGTATGGTGCGGCCATGGTGCATCAGGTGGCTAATGTGGCGATGGATCCGAAAACCCCTGCCGGCCCGCATTTGCTGGATACGCCGATGGCGATTCCGGCCTTTGCCGATCAGGTAATGGGCCCGTTTGGCAAGATCTGGCTGGGTATCGGCCTGCTGTTTGCCGGTGCCGCCACCATCAATACCCTGATTGCCGCGCTGCCGCGCATTTTGTATGGCATGGCGGTGGATGGTGCGCTGCCCAAGGCCTTTACCTATCTGCACCCACGCTTCAAAACCCCGCTGGTGGGCATTGTGGTGGCGGTGGTCATCCCCTGCGTCCATGCCTGGTTCATCCAGGGCGATCTGGACCGCATCATGCCGCTGGTACTGGCAGCAGTCTGCGCCTGGGGTGTGGCTTATCTGCTGGTTAACCTGGCCATTGTCCGGCTGCGCTTCACCCGGCCGGATTTCCCGCGCGCCTACCGTTCGCCGTGGTTTCCGCTACCGCAGATGGTTGCCTCGCTGGGCATTCTGATTGCCATCTGGTACATCACCCCGCCGGGCATGAACCCGCGTGACATCTATCTGCCCTTCGGCATCATGTTGGGTCTGACTGCCCTGTATGCGCTGGTGTGGACGGTATTCGTGCAAAAGGTGAACCCCTTCCATGCCGTGGCCATCGAGGACATTCTGGCCGAGGAGTTTGGCAAGGTGGGCGGTCATGCTTCGCTGATTGACGAGGAGCTGAAGCGTGTTGTCTCTGGTGCTTGAGCGGCTGTGGCAAGCGCGTCTGCCACGGGCTTACCGGCCAGGGGCAACCCTGGCCAGGCTGGCGCAAGACTTGCAGGCTCTGGATGTCGTCGGCGCGGAGGAGGGCTGTCCGGCCTACCGGCTGCCCGGTGCTGACTGGTGTTTCCGGGTGGAGGAGCGGGTGGAGTCGCAATGGCTGCTGCATACGGTGAGTTGCTGCTTCAGTGTGCCGCTGCCTGGCACGGCGCCATCCGGCCCGGCCCGGCTGGCGCTGCAACACCGGGGCAACTGGCAGCGTAACGGCTTTGCCTGCCTGTGCCGTGAGGGCAATGGGGCCGAGCTGGCGGCCATGATGGCCTTGTTGCAGCAAGACCGGGACGTGCACACCGCGTTGATGCCGCTGGATTTCAAGCGCTGTGAGCTGATTGCGGATGAAAACGGCTGGCGGCTGGAGATCGAGCATTTTGCTGCCAGTGAAGTGGTGGGCAGTTTCCCGCCTTTTCGCCGCTATATCCGCCTGATGTCCCGGCAGAGGCTGGCGCTGCTGGCGGTGATGGCAGCGGTGCGGCGGGTGGTGGCCAGCGCGGGCTGATTGACACGCGGTAAATCACAATGCAACAGGCCCCGGTACTATGCCGGGGCCTGTTGCATTCAATGCTTGGACCAACTTTGGATCTAGTCGTCCTGCTCTGTTGCCAGCGGCTTGTCTTCGGTCACCGCCACGGGTGCCGGTAGTTGTTCCAGCTCGTTCAGCAGGCCGATCAACAACGCCAGCTTCTCCTCGCCGAAGTGGGCTTTTATCTGCTGATAGCAGGCATTGGACAAGGGGGCGACTTCACGTGTTAGCTGGCGGCCTGCGTCAGACAAGGACACGATCAAGCGGCGGCTGTCCACCTTGTCGCGCCCACGGTGAACCAGTCCGGCCTTTTCCATGCGCACCAGAATGCCGGTCAGGCTGGGCGGCAGGATGCAGGCCAGATCGGCAATCATGCCAGCCTCCATTTCACCCCTGTCATCCAGCAGACGCAGGATGCGCCATTGCTGTTCAGTCAGGCCCACGCGGTTGAGCAGGGGACGGAAATAAGCCATGACGGCTTCACGGGCGCGCAGCAGGTGTTGTGGCAGGCGGTGCTGGTATTGGGTGCTGGTGGTCGGCATGAGTGAAGGTGAGGTAAATGTTTTTAACATCTTAACATTTCGCCCGGCCAGACCCAAGCCACCATGCCGGTTTCACCGGCAGAAACACGATATCAATGAGGCCGTCTGCTCCACCATCCGGTGGATGGGGAGGCCGTGCTGCCCTGACTACACTCTGCATTCATCTGCTTGAATTCATGAGGAGTGAGCATGTGCAAACAAGGTAAGACCGTGGTGATAACCGGCGCCGGCAGCGGTATTGGTGCGGCCTGCGCCGCCCTGCTGGCGGCTGATGGTGTGCAACTGGTACTGATAGGCCGCCGGGCCGCGCCTTTGCAGCAACTGGCCGCGCAGCACGGTGCACTGGTGCTGGTTGGTGATGCGGCGGACAGCCGCTGTTGGCCCGACTGGCTGGTGCACATCCGCCAGCGCTTTGGCTGCATTGACGGCCTGTTGTGCTGTGCCGGTGGCCTGGGCATGGGTAGTGCGCTGGATACGGATGATGCCGCCTGGCAGGCCGCCATGCGCGCCAATCTGGATACCGCTTTTGTTGCCGCCCGCGCCTGCCTGCCGGATTTGATGGCCAGCCGGGGGGCCATGGTGTTGCTGGCGTCAATTGCCTCGCTGGCAGCCGGGCCGGAAGTATGCGGCTACACCACCGCCAAGCATGCCTTGATCGGCCTGACCCGCTCGCTGGCGCGGGATTATGGCCCGCATGGGGTAAGGGTGAATGCGGTGTGTCCCGGCTGGGTGAAAACGCCGATGGCGGATGAAGAAATGCAGCTGCTGATGCAGCAGTATGGTGACAGCCTTGATGAGGCCTATGCCCGGGTGACGGCGGATGTCCCTTTGCGCCGGGCTGCCGAAGCGGTGGAAATTGCCCGGCTGTGCCGGTTTTTGCTGTCGGAACAGGCCAGCATCATCACCGGTGCTGCCATGGTGGCGGATGGCGGTTCCAGCATTGTCGATGTCCCGACACTGGCCTATGGCCGCACGTAGATGGCTGATGGAGCGCAACAAGACCGCCATGATGGCGGTCTTGTTGTTTTCTGTACTGGAGAGGCGTTTCAGTGCAGCGCCGCCGTGCTTTCCGGCAAGGTGGCACCGCCGTCTACGATGATGGTCTGGCCGGTGATGTAGGCTGCCGCATCCGATGCCAGAAATAGCATGGCGGCGGCAATATCTCCCGGCTCGCCCAACCGCCCCAGCGGGATGTTACGGGCGATGGCGGTGTTCAGGCTGTCATCCCCCAGATTGCCCATGGCCGGGGTGCGGATCATGCCTGGTTCCACACCGTTGACGGTAATGCCGTCCGCCGCCAGTTCCAGCGCCGCCGCGCGGATGAAGCCATTCACCCCGGCCTTGGAAGCCGCATAGTGTGCCAGCCCCGGATAGGCCACCCGTGGCCCGGTCACCGACGAGGTGGCCAGAATACGCCCGCCACCTTGCGCGCGCATGACGGGCAGGGCGGCCTGACTCAGCCAGAACAGCGCCTGCAGATTCACCGCCAGCGTGCGTTGCAGCAAGGATGGGGTGATGTCGGCAAACGCCGTGAGCGGAAAGTAGGCCGCATTGTGGATCAGCACATCCAGCCGGCCATGACGGCGGATAATGTCCTGCACCAACGCTTGCGTCTGCTCTGTCTCGGCCAGGTCCACCATGCAGGCATCCGCCAGCAGCCCTTGCTGACGCAAAGCGGCAGCAAGGGACTCAGCCGCCGTACTGTTTAAATCCGCCACCACCACACAGGCAGCATGGCGGGCAAACAGCTGGCTGATGGCGGCACCTATGCCTTGTGCGCCGCTGGTCACCAACACCACTTTGCCGGCAAAATCGAAGTTCAGCATGGGCAGTGCTCCGGCTTAGCCTGCGTGGCTGGTGTGGTTGAGAATCTGCGTAATTGCACCCACCGCGAAATTGGACAGCGCCGTAAAATCATTGCCCTGGTAGCCGAAGATCTTGCCATCGGTTTTCAGCCGTTGCAGATCGATCAGCACCACCCCCAGGGTGGGGACAATCTTTTCCCGCCAGACAAACAGGTAAAGCTGATCAGCCAGTTTGAAGTAATGGCAGCGGTCCACATCGGCCAGCCCTTGCTCCACCCCTTGCAGGCACTGCCAGGTGTAGAAGTGGCTATTCAGATAGATGTGTTCGTAGCATTCGGTGGGGCTGTAGCGGTACTGGTTGCGCAGGCCGATCAGCTCATCCGTACTGTGATGCAGCGCGCTGTCTGCCGTCACCGGCTGGTTGATGCAGCCATGGGCAAAGCGACACTGCACCCCAGTCAATTCTTCGCCGGACAGCACACGGCTGAAGGCTGAACGGGCCACGTCTTGCGCTGTGGGCAACTGGCCTGCCACCGCAGTGAATACCTGTTCTTGCAGATCCAGCACCAGGCTGAGCGAATGGCCGTGCTGACCTTCCGGCAGGAAATCCAGCAACACGATGCCGGGGCGTAGGCTGCTGGCACGGTACTTTCCTTGTCCGGTGAAGCTTGTTGCCGCGCCAGCGCTCAAGGCTGTCAGTTGGCAATCCGCGACATTCACTTGCAAGCTGGCGCTGCTGCCATCGGCAAAATGCAGCACCAATTGCTGGCCTTGCAGTGCCGGGCTGAAGGGCAGGATGTGGCTGTCGGGGGCAAAGCCGTCGGCCAGATCGCCAACCGGGATGAAAACGGGTTGAGTACTCATGCTGCGCTCCTGATGAGGGGGGATGTGGGCGCAGTGTGCAATGGGGCAGGGAGGACAACTATCCACCGTATGGTGGAGCCATGCATGCAAACAGGGCGCTGTCCCGGCAGGAGAGCGCCCTGTGATGCTTATCCCCTCAGTAAGCCTGAGGAGATGCGCGATGGAAAATGCGGGATCAAGCGTCCGGCACGTTCATCGAGTTGATGCTGAAACCGGCGTCCACATAGGTGATTTCGCCGGTGATGCCGGAGGACAGATCCGACAGCAGGAAGGCAGCGGTGTTGCCCACTTCTTCGGTGGTCACATTGCGGCGCAGACAGGATTGACCGGCAGCAATCGACAGCAGCTTGGAGAAGCCCGAAATACCAGCGGCAGCCAGGGTCTTGATCGGACCGGCGGACAGGCCGTTAACACGGATATTGTCCTTGCCCAGGCTGGCGGCCATGAAGCGTACCGATGCTTCCAGGCTGGCCTTGGCCAGACCCATCACATTGTAGTTGGGGATGGCACGCACCGCGCCCAGATAGGACAGGGTCAGCAGGGCAGCGTTACGGCCTTGCATCATCGGACGGGCGGCCTTGGCCAGTGCCGGGAAGCTGTAAGCCGATACATCATGTGCCGTCTGGAATGCTTCGCGGCTCAGTGCATCCAGGAAGTCGCCTTCCAGCGATTCGCGCGGGGCGAAGGCAATGGCGTGTACCAGGCCGTCCAGGCCGTCCCACTGTTTGCCCAGATCGACAAACAGCTGATTGATTTCATCGTCGCTTTGTACATCGCAGCGGAACACCAGTTCGCTGCCAAAATCCTTGGCCATCTCGCGTACACGATCTTCCAGCTTGTCCACCACATAGGTGAAGGCCAGCTCCGCACCTTGCTTGTGGCACGCCTGGGCGATGCCATAGGCGATGGAGCGGTTGGAGATCATGCCGGTAATCAGAATTTTTTTGCCTTGCAGAAAGCCCATTTGGAGTCCTTCTTGGTAGAAACAGGGGGGCATTATACCCAAGCCTGCGCTACGCTGTCGTGGGGATTGTCCTACAGCCTGCCATTACACTGCGGCAGGCACTCGGAAAAAGGTTTATATCGTGGTAACAAGCCGTAAAACGGTGTGGGTCAACATACCGCCACCATACGTAAACAGGCTATTCTAGCCACGATGTATCATAAAGCTTGTAATGGCAGAGTCTGACGCGCTGCGCCAGCCGGTCCGGACAAGAGTAAAAACCACAATGATAAGCTAGTCATGATTAATGCGTAAGCCGTAAAACAAGATGAAACATTTACATTGGCTAGGGGTTGCGCTGCTGCTGTGGGCGTGCGGCGGCATGGCTGCTCCGTCTCAGGCGCTGGGCTATGTGCCGAAATACGCGGCAGGCTTTACACATTTTGACTACGTCAACCCGATGGCCCCCAAGGGCGGGCGGCTGATGTTGTCGGCGCAGGGGGGCTTTGACACGCTCAATCCTTTCTCGCTCAAGGGGGATAAGGCGGACGGCATCGAAGCGCTGACACTGGAAACCCTGGGGGTCAGCAGCGAGGATGAGCCCTACAGCTGCTACGGCCTGCTGGCCGACGACATGCAACTGGCGGCGGACAAGTTGTCGATGCGCTTTCACCTCAATCCGCTGGCGCGCTTTGCCAATGGCAGCCCGGTGCAGGCTGCCGATGTGGTGGCTTCTTTCAATACCCTCACCCGCGACCGTAGTGCCGCCCCTCTATACCGGCTGTACTGGGCCGATGTTAAGCAGGTGGTGGCGCTGGATGCTGCAACGGTCCGTTTTGACTTCAAGCGCAGAAATTCCGAACTGCACATGATTTTGTGCCAGCTGCCGGTGTTTTCCCGGCCGTGGATTCCCGCTGGCAAGACGCTGGCCGACATGGTTCTGACCGCGCCTACAGGCTCCGGCCCTTATGTGCTGGGGGCTTATCAGCTGGGCAAGTCCATTCGCTTTCGGCGCAATCCGCATTATTGGGCAGCCAAACTGCCGGTACGGCGCGGCATGTTCAATTTTGATGAAATCGGTTACCGCTACTATCAGGACGAAACCGCCCGGCTGGAGGCGTTCAAGGCGGGTGAGTTTGATGTCTCGGCTGAAAACATGGCCAAGCAGTGGGCGCGTTCGTATATCGGCCCCAAGTTTGACGATGGCCGCATCGTCAAGAAAACCCTGCCGCATCAGCGCAGTGCCGGCATGCAGGGCTTTGTGTTCAATCTGCGGCGGCCACAGTTTGCCGACAAACGTCTGCGGCAGGCCATCAGTCTGGCCTTTGACTTCGAATGGGCCAATCGCAACCTGTTTTACGGCCAGTACCGGCGCAGCAACAGCTTTTTCACCAATAGCGAGATGGCTGCCAGCGGCTTGCCGGGGCCGGATGAGCTGAAACTGCTGGAACCGATCCGGGAAAAACTGGACCCGGCGGTATTCGGCCTGCCGGTAGAGCCGCCCTTCACCGATGGCCGCTATGGTATCCGGCGTAATCTGCGTCAGGCACGCCAGTTGTTGTTTGACGCTGGCTGGCGCTACGAGGGCGGTCAGTTGGTAGACCACATGGGCCGCCCCTTGCGTATCGAGTTGCTCACTTACTCCAAGGTATACGACCGGGTAGCCAGCGGCTGGCAGCAGAATCTGGCCAAGCTGGGTATTACCCTGAACGTGCGCGTAGTAGACCCGGCCATTTACCAGCGCCGGCTGAATGACTTTGACTACGACATGACGGTGGTGGTGTACGCCGCCGGTAACAGTCCGGGTAACGAGCAGCTGGATTTCCACAGCTGTCAGGCCGCGCAAACGCCGGGTTCGCAAAACTGGGCCGGTCTGTGTGACCCGGCGGTAGAGGCGCTGCTGCCAAATTTCCTGCACTTTGCCGATCGCCAGCAGCTGCTGGCTGCCAGCCATGCGCTGGACCGGGTGTTGCGCGCCGGTTATTACCTGGTGCCCAACTGGAATCTGCCGTATCACCGCATGGCCTGGTGGAACCGCTTTGGCCAACCTGCCAAGTTGCCGCTGTATTACAGCCCGACCACGTGGGCCATCGAAACCTGGTGGGAGAAAAAATAAGCATGTGGCGCTATATCCTGAAACGGCTGTTGCTGATGATTCCCACGCTGGTTGGCGTGCTGGCGCTTACCTTTGCCATCATCCAGTTTGTGCCGGGCGGGCCGGTGGAGCAGATGGTGCAGCAACTGAGCCATGGTGGCGTGGCCGGTGAAACCGTGGCGGCTGCTGGACCCATGCACAGCCGGGGTGGCTTGCAGCCAGAAGAGTTGCAGGCGCTGAAAAAGCTGTACGGTTTTGACCAGCCGCCCTTGCAGCGCTTTGGCCACATGCTGGCCGGCTTTGCCCGTTTTGATCTGGGCGACAGCTTTTTCCATCACCAGTCGGTGGCGCAGCTGATTTTGTCCCGTTTGCCGGTATCGATGAGCATCGGCCTGTGGACATTTTTCATTACCTATCTGCTGTGTATCCCGCTGGGTATTGCCAAGGCGGTGCGTGATGGCAGCTTGTTCGACCTGGCCAGCAGCACGGTGATTCTGCTGGGCTACGCCATTCCCGGTTTTGTGCTGGGGGTGGCCTTGCTGGTGCTGTTTGGCGGTGGCAGTTTCTGGCAGCTGTTTCCGTTGCGCGGGCTGGTGAGCGACAACTGGGACAGCCTCAGCCTGATCGACAAAGTGTTGGATTATCTGTGGCACATCGTGCTGCCGGTTACCGCCTCGGTGGTGGGCAATCTGGCGGTGATGACCATGCTCACCAAAAACGTGTTTCTGGAAGAAATCCGCCGCCAGTATGTGTACACCGCCCGTGCCAAGGGCTTGTCGGAGCGCACCAT
Organism: Aquitalea sp. FG25; assembly: GCF_057809375.1. Taxonomy (NCBI): domain Bacteria; kingdom Pseudomonadati; phylum Pseudomonadota; class Betaproteobacteria; order Neisseriales; family Chromobacteriaceae; genus Aquitalea; species Aquitalea sp. FG25. The sequence continues at coordinate 132,501 of NZ_JBMDJV010000006.1, read as the reverse complement.
CCTCTATCGTCACGTATTCCGCAATGCGCTGATTCCGCTGATCACCGGTTTTCCGGCAGCGTTCATCGGGGCTTTCTTTACCGGCAGCCTGCTGATCGAAACCCTGTTTTCGCTGGACGGGTTGGGCCTGCTGTCCTACGAGTCCGTCATGCGGCGCGATTATCCGGTGGTGATGGGCAGCCTGTACGTATTCACCCTGCTGGGCCTGGTGGCCAAGCTGCTGTCTGATCTGAGCTATGTGCTGGTGGACCCGCGCGTCAGTTTTGACGGAGGGGAGCGATGAGCCACACCCCCAGCCTTACCCCTGGCCAACGTGCCTGGCGGCGCTTCCGTCAGCACAAGCGTGGCTTTTTCAGCCTGTGGTTGTTTCTGCTGCTGTTTGTGCTGTCGCTGGGGGCCGAGCTGCTGTCCAACGACAAACCGCTGGTGGTGCGTTATCACGACCAGCTGTATTTCCCGGTCCTGTTCGATTATCAGGAAACGGCATTTGGTGGCGATTTCGATACCGCTACCGATTACCTGGACCCCTTCATCCAGGACCAGTTTGCCCGGCCAGGCAATTTTGCGGTCTATGCGATGAATCCCTACAGCTACAACACGGTCAACTACTTTGCCGACAATCCCAACCCGGCCGCGCCGTCCAACGATAATGTGCTGGGTACCGATGACCGTGGGCGCGATGTGCTGGCGCGGCTGATCTACGGCTTTCGGGTATCGGTGCTGTTTGCGCTGGCGCTTACCCTGTCGGGCACTGTGCTGGGCGTGCTGTTTGGCGCGGTGCAGGGTTTCTTTGGTGGCAAGTTCGACCTGATGGTACAGCGTCTGCTGGAAGTCTGGGGCAGCCTGCCCGAGCTGTATTTGCTGATCATCCTGGCGTCAATATTCAAGCCCAGCCTGTTGCTGCTGCTGGTGTTGCTTACCCTGTTCGGCTGGATGGGCCTGGCTGATTACGTACGGGCCGAATTCCTGCGTAACCGCCAGATGGAATATGTCCTGGCAGCGCGGGCTACCGGCCTGAACAGCTGGCAGATCATGTGGCGGCACGTGCTGCCCAACAGCCTGACGCCGGTACTCGCCTTCCTGCCATTTCGGGTGAGCGGGGCGATTCTGGCGCTCACCAGCCTGGATTTTCTTGGCCTGGGTGTGCCATCTTCCACGCCCAGCCTGGGCGAGCTACTGGCGCAGGGCAAGGATAATCTGGATGCCTGGTGGATTGCCCTGCCAACCTTTGCTGTGCTGACCACCACCTTGCTGCTGCTGATTTTCATTGGCGAAGGCCTGCGTGCCGCGCTGGATACCCGGAAAGGCTGAGATGGAAACCCTGTTGACCGTTGCCGCGCTGAATGCCCACTTTGGCAGTCAGCAAGTGCTGTCCTCAGTAGGCTTCAGCGTGGCTGCCGGGGAAAAGGTGGCGCTGGTGGGCGAGTCGGGCTCCGGCAAAACCGTCACTGCCCAGGCCCTGTTGCAACTGAACCCGGATGTGCGGCTCAGCGGTTCCGTTCGCATGGCCGGCGAGGAGCTGTTGGGTGCCGGAGAGGCCCGTCTGCGCCAGATCCGTGGCCGCGATATCGCCATCATCTTTCAGGAGCCGATGCATGCGCTCAATCCGCTGTTTACCATTGGCCGCCAAATTGGTGAAACCCTCACTCTGCATCTGGGGCTGACAGCGCGTGCAGCACGCGCCGAGGCCATCCGCCTGCTGCTGCGCACCGGTATTACTGACGCGGCAGAAAAAGTGGATAGCTACCCCTTCCAGTTGTCCGGTGGTCAGCGCCAACGCGCCATGATTGCCATGGCGCTGGCCTGCCAGCCTCGCTTGCTGATTGCCGATGAACCCACCACTGCACTGGACGTGACGGTGCAGGCGCAAATCCTGCAACTGCTGGATGAACTGCAGCAGGAACTGGGTATGGCCGTGTTGTTCATCACCCACGATCTCAATCTGGTGCGGCGCTTTGCTGACAAGGTGGTGGTGATGCGCGGTGGCCTGGTGGTGGAAAGCGGTAAGGTGGCGCAAGTATTCAGCCATCCGGCCCATCCTTATACCGCCGAACTGCTGGCCAGCCGGCCAGATGTGCTGGACGACGACGGGCAGGAGATGGCCGGGGCCGCATTGCGGCTACAGGCGCGTAATGTCACGGTCAGCTATCGCCGTCAGGGCGGCTGGTTCAGCCGGCGGCTGTTGCCCGTGGTACAGCAGGTATCACTGGAAGTACCTGCCGGGCAGACGCTGGGTATTGTCGGCGAGTCCGGTTCCGGTAAAACCACACTGGGACACGCGCTGTTGCGGCTACTGCCTTGCGAAGGCGAGATCCAGCTGGATGAAATGGCCCTGCATGGCTTGCGAGGCCGTCGCCTGCGCCATGCACGCAAGGATTTCCAGGTGGTATTCCAGGACCCGTTCTCCTCGCTGTCGCCACGCATGACGGTGGCACAGATCGTGTCCGAAGGACTGGCGCTGCATCAACCCCAGCTGAGTGCAGAACAGGTGCGCCAGCAGGTGATCGCCACCTTGGCCGAAGTTGGCCTGCATCATGACTTTATGGATCGCTACCCGCACGAATTTTCTGGCGGTCAGCGTCAGCGCATTGCCATTGCCCGTGCCCTGGTGCTCAAGCCCCGGCTGATGCTGCTGGACGAGCCAACCAGTGCGCTGGATGCCACACTGCAAAAGCAGGTGCTGCAACTATTGCGCAGCCTGCAACGCAAGTACGGCCTGAGTTATCTGTTCATCAGCCATGACCTGGCCGTCATCCGTGCAGTGGCGCACCGGGTGCTGGTGTTGCAGGCTGGCAAAGTGGTGGAGCAGGGGCTGACGGCGCAGGTATTTGACCGTCCGCAGCAGCCCTATACCCGCCAATTGCTGGCGGCGGCTCTGCCTGCTACTTGAAAATGGCGGGGACTGATCCCATTCTCAGTTGACCAGCCGCATTTATGCAGCATTTCCTGACGTGCCGACCGCATTGCCAGCCATGGTGAGCGCGGTCGGTCTGTGCCTCCGTCGCAACCAGACGGCGGTTGCCCCGCGCTCAGTCAATTGTTACCATCAACGGCTAACGACACTGCAAACCACCCCGAATACTAGAGGAAGCCATGAGCGATCTTATCCTGCACGTAACCGACGACTCCTTTGAACAAGACGTCCTGAAGGCCGATGTGCCGGTTCTGGTCGACTACTGGGCTGAATGGTGCGGTCCTTGCAAGATGATCGCCCCCATCCTGGATGAAGTGGCCAAGGAATATGCTGGCCGCCTGAAAGTAGCCAAGCTGAACATCGACCAGAACGAGCTGACTCCGCCGAAATTCGGCATTCGCGGCATCCCGACCTTGATGATTTTCAAGGACGGCCAGGTTGCCGCCACCAAGGTGGGTGCACTGGCCAAGAGCCAGTTGGCCGCCTTCATTGACAGCCACATCTAAAGCGTCTATTCTCATCTGAACTTCTTCAAGCAGGCGGCGCATCAGCCGCCTGTTTCGTATCCGCATCTACACCCCACGAACAGCGTTCTGCTCAATCTTTACGAGTCGACCAACGGCCGCTATGCATTTATCTGATCTCAAACACCTTCATGTATCCCAGCTCGTGGAAATGGCTATTTCCAACGAGATCGAGGGCGCTAACCGCCTGCGCAAGCAAGATCTTATCTTTGCGCTTCTGAAAAACCAGGCCAAAAAAGGCGAAAGCATCTTCGGCGAGGGCACCCTGGAAGTGCTGCCGGACGGTTTCGGTTTCCTGCGTAGCCCGGATACCTCGTATCTGGCCGGCCCGGATGACATCTATGTCAGCCCGTCGCAGATTCGCCGCTTCAATCTGCACACCGGGGACTCCATCGAAGGCGAGATCCGCACCCCCAAGGATGGCGAACGCTACTTTGCGCTGGTGAAGGTGGACAAGGTCAACGGCGAGTCGCCGGAAAACTCCAAGCACAAGATTCTGTTTGAAAACCTCACGCCGCTGTTCCCGACCGAGCAATTCAAGCTTGAGCGCGACATCCGCAGCGAGGAAAACATCACCAGCCGCATCATCGATCTGATTGCCCCTATTGGCAAAGGTCAGCGTGCCTTGCTGGTGGCACCGCCCAAGTCCGGTAAAACGGTCATGCTGCAGCATATCGCGCACGCCATCACCACCAATCACCCGGAAGCGGTGATGATTGTGCTGCTGATTGATGAGCGTCCGGAAGAAGTGACCGAAATGCAGCGCTCGGTGAAGGGCGAGGTTGTGTCCTCCACCTTCGACGAGCCGGCAACCCGCCACGTGCAAGTTGCCGAAATGGTAATTGAAAAAGCCAAGCGTCTGGTTGAGCACAAAAAGGACGTGGTCATCCTGCTGGACTCGGTGACCCGTCTGGCGCGTGCCTACAACACCGTGGTGCCAGCCTCGGGCAAGGTGCTGACCGGTGGTGTGGATGCCAATGCCCTGCAACGCCCCAAGCGCTTTTTCGGTGCCGCACGTAATGTGGAAGAGGGCGGTAGCCTGACCATTATCGCCACCGCGCTGATTGATACCGGCAGCCGCATGGACGATGTGATCTACGAAGAATTCAAGGGTACCGGTAACTGCGAAATCCATCTGGATCGTCGCATGGCGGAAAAACGCATCTTCCCGGCCCTGAACATCAACCGTTCCGGTACCCGCCGCGAAGAGCTGCTGGTGCCGCAAGACCAGCTGCAGCGCATCTGGGTGCTGCGCAAGCTGCTGTACCCGATGGACGATATCGAAGCAATGGAATTCCTGCAGGACAAGATCAAGGCCACCAAGTCCAATCTGGCCTTCTTCGACTCTATGCGCCGCTGACAGATGGCAAGGACATGATCCCGCTTCAGGGATGTCATGGATGAACCCGACGCCGGACCTGTGCAGGTCTGGCGTTTTTTCTTGGTATTAGCTGCAAAATGGAATTCAGCAGTCGTTTCTTCCAGATGGAAGTCTTTTCAGCCATCGGCACGGTTGCCTTTGCCTTTTCCGGTTACCTGATCGGCGTACGCAAGCAGCTGGACTTGCTGGGCATCGTGGTGGTTGCGCTGCTTACCGCCATTGGTGGCGGTATTCTGCGTGATGTACTGGTGGCGCGGGTGCCGATGGTGTTTTTCAATTACACCAGTCTGGCCATTATTGCGGCCACGCTGCTGCTGTCGGCATTGCTGCGCTTGCACCGTCGCCAGAACCGTACGCTGGAGCGTTTGTTCATCATTGCCGATTCCTTGGGACTGGTGGCCTTCAGCATCACCGGTGCCCAGGTTGGTCTGATGTATGACCTGAATGCCTTCGGCGTGGTGTTGCTGGGTTTCATTACCGCAGTGGGCGGCGGTGTGGTACGCGATATGATGGTGAATGATATTCCCTTCATTTTGCACAAAGATTTTTACGGCACCGTGTCCATACTGGTAGCTGGTGGTCTGTTTGTGTTGGATCAGCTGACCTGGATCACCAGCTGGCAGTTGCAGCTGCTGTTTGTGCTTGGGCTGGCCGTGCGGCTGTTTGCGCACTGGAATGAATTGGCCTTGCCCAAGATTGGCCCGCAATCAAAACAAGGATGACAGCCATGTGGCCGGCTGAAATGGTGGAGGCCCAGGCCTGGATACGCCAGCGTCTGGCAGGGTTTGCTTTTGATGGTCGCGCCGGGGATATTCCCTGGCGGGTGGCCGGTGCGCAGCAGCGTCCGGCTGCGGTACTGGTGCCCTTGGTATGGCACGACAGCGGGCCGACGGTGTTGCTGACACGGCGTACCGAATCATTGTCCACCCATGCCGGGCAGGTGAGTTTTCCCGGCGGCAAGGTGGATGCCGAGGACAGCTCGGTGATTGCGGCGGCCTTGCGTGAAGCGCAGGAAGAAATCGGACTGTCGGCCGAGCAGGTGGTGGTGCTGGGTACGCTGCCGGAATACGTCACCATTACCGATTTTGTGGTTACGCCGGTGGTGGCCATGTTGCGGCCCCCCTTGCTGTTGCGCCCGGAGCCCGGTGAAGTGGCCGAGGTATTTGAGGTGCCGCTGTCACTGGCGCTGGATGGTAGCCAATACCAGAAGCACAGCTATGTGCGTGATGGGGTGAGCGGCCAGTTTCTGGCCATGCAATGGCAGCACTACACCATCTGGGGTGCAACGGCTGCCATGCTGCGGCTGCTGGCACAGGCCTTGTCTGCCAGGTGATGCCTGCCTGCTTTACTCGCTGTTGCCGTCGCTGAGCATCAGGTCGCGACCAGCCATCTTGGCTTGATACAACAGCTTGTCGGCACGGTTGAGCATGCTTGAAGGGCTGTCTCCCGGTCGCCAGTCGGTGATGCCGCCGCTGAAGGTAACCTTGTCATCGGTAAAGGGAAAGATGGTGCCGCCCAATACCTGCTGTACCCGGGCCATCACCTTTTCCGCATCCCGCAGGCGGGTGCAGGGGAAAATCACCAGGAATTCTTCGCCGCCGATACGCGCGCACACATCCATGCTGCGCGTGCAGTCTATCAGCGCATTGGCAACGGCCAGTAGGACGTTGTCCCCGGCCTGGTGGCCAAAGCTGTCATTGAATTGCTTGAAGTGGTCGATATCGAACACGGCCACTGACATCGGCTGGCTGTAGCGTTCACAGCGCTGCAGCTCTTCTTTCAGCACTTGATCGGCGTGGCGGCGATTGCACAGCCGGGTCAGCGGATCGGTAATGGCCATTTCGTTGAGCAGACGGTTTTTCTCTTCCAGCTCGTTTTCCAGTGCCTTGCGCTGGGAAATGTCATACAGGGCAATCAGCGCGGCGGGTATCTGCTGATGTGGCATCAGTTCTACCGACACAATTGCCCAGAAACTGCTTTGGTCTTCGCGTTGCAGCTCGGTTTCCCGGTTGGCCACTGCTTCTCCGTTGCGCAGCCATTCATTAACCGGCTCCAGATGCAAGGGTAGATCCAGCAGTGCGGGCTGGCCATCGCTGCGCCGTGGGGCGGTGGGTATCTGCAGCATTTCGCGGGCCGGTGCGTTGGCGCGCAGTATGCGCATGGTTTCGGTGGCTACCAAAATCAGGGCTACCGGGGCGGTGTCCAGGGTAAGCCTGGCCAGTTCTTCACTTTCGCGGATGCGTGCTGCGCTGGCCGATAGCAGACGATTCTGCCGGATATTGCCCAGGTGGCTGCGCAGGGCAATCAGCGTCAGTGCGGCGGTAAACAGCCAGGCCAGCACGGCCATGCTGGCTTTGTCATGATAGGCGCGGGTAAAGTCGCGTTCAGCAATACCCACCACCACGCGAAAAGGGAAGCCGCTCATCATGCGCGAGCTGTACAGCCTTGGCTCCTGGTCCAGAATCGAATTGGCACGAAACTGCAGATAGTTGTCGTGGCGCTCCAGCACTTCCGTGCTTTGCAGCTCATTAAGTGGTTGATCCGGATCGCTGGTTTGGGCCGGCCAGCTGGCCTGCAGAATCTGGCGCTGATCCAGCACCAGAATTTCACCAAAGCGTTCCACCGGCAGCTTGGCAACTTCGGCCTGAAAAAAGCGTTTGTCCAGCACGCCCACAACCATGCCGATGGTTTCATCATCCTGATTCAGCAGTTTTTGCACCAGTACGATGCCACCTTGGGCCTGCTCTTGCCGGGTAGAGGTGAAGCTGCTGTCCTGGCTGCCATTGCGGTGGTACCAGCGGCAGTAATCGGCCTTCAGTTGGGAAGACGGGCTGTGGTTCTGGCTGGAGTACAGGACATAGCAGGAGCCATCCAGGATATCGATCTGCTTAAGGTAGGGCATCTGGCGCAGCTTGCCGTGTATCAGCAGATCAATGCGTTGCTGTTGTTCGGTATTCAGCAGGTGCTTGTTGAGCAGCAGTTGCACCAGATTGCTGTCGCTGGCGCTTTTCAGGATCAGGCTGGTTTCGCGTAAGCCGGAGGACAGGCGTTCTTCCAGCAGTTCGGACAAACCGGCGGCCTGATTGCGTGCCTCGCTTTCACCTTGCTGGCGCGTGCCGGCAAGGTCGAGCACAACCATCAGCAGGGTGCTGACCAGAAAGATGGCCGCCAGCCATTTGGCAAGCTTGCCCTTGTCCTTGAATTGCCTGCGCAAGATGTGCTGTTCCCCTATCGCTCATATAAATGGCCTGTAGCGGTGGCCTCTGCCTTATCGGTATACCTTGTAAAACGGCAAAAGGACAATGCGCCTTGTCCGTGGCGGCATTGTCCCTGTGCGGATTAGTGCTGAAAACGCATGGACAGGTCGATGGCCTGGATGTCCTTGGTGAGCTTGCCGATGGAAATACGGTCGACACCGGTCTCGGCAATGGCACGCACGGTGTCCATGTCCACGCCGCCCGATGCCTCCAGCAAGGCCTTGCCGGCACTACGCTCAACGGCCTGGCGCATGTCGTCCAGCGACATATTGTCCAGCAGGATGAGTGTGGCCCCGGCATCCAGCGCCTGTTGCAGTTCATCCAGGTTTTCCACTTCAATCTGTAGCGTCACGCCGGGAGGGATGATGCGGAATGCCTGTTCCAGCGCCTGGCGGATACCGCCGGCAGCCATGATGTGGTTTTCCTTGATCAGGATGCCGTCATACAGGCCGATGCGCTGATTGTCGCCGCCGCCCACGGTGACGGCGTATTTCTGTGCCAGCCGCAGGCCAGGCAGGGTTTTGCGGGTGTCCAGGATGCGGGCGCGGGTACCAGCTACCACATCCACATAACGGCGGGTCTGGGTGGCAACGGCTGACAGGGTTTGCAGGAAATTCAGCGCGGAGCGTTCCGCTGTCAGCAAGGCGCGTGCCGGACCGGTGATTTCGCACAGTACGGTGCCGGCGGCAATCTTGCGGCCTTCGCGCACCTGCCACAGTACGCTGCAGCGCTCATCCACCTGGCGGAAGCATTCCTCAAACCAAGCCTTGCCACACAGCACGGCATCCTCGCGCAGCAGCACGGTGGCGCTGCATTCTTCTGCCTGGTCAATCAACTGGGCGGTCCAGTCGGCCTGACCAATATCCTCAGCCAGCGCAATGCTGACCTGTTGGGCAATAAGATGGTTGGCTGGCTGCTTGCTCATGTCGGAACCCTGGCGGCAAAAGCGCTATTGTACCCAGCCGTGCTTATGCTGTGGGGCTTATCGTCGTAGTGGTATCATGCGCAGCACCGTGTCCGGCTGGAGCATTCATGGATTTGCCTGCAGTGTTGTTTCCACCATGGCTGCTGATTGCAACCATGGTGCTGTCTGGCCTGCTGCTGGGTTTTGCCGCTTCCCGGGTGGCTTGGCGCACACTGAATGCTGCCGCCTGCAATGCGTGGATGGGGGCTTGCGTCTTGTTGCTGGGGCTGTGGCTGTTGAAGGGCGGGCTCAAGCCCGGGCTGTCTTTTCACATGCTGGGTGCTACCGTTCTGACTCTGCTGATGGGACCTTGGCTGGCCGTGCTGGCGATGGCCGTGGTGTTGCTGGCCCTGGTGGCTGGCGGGCATGGCGACTTGCTGTCCGTCGGGCTTAACTGGCTGTGCGGTGCCGCCCTTCCGGTGGCCTTCAGTGCCGGTTTGCTGCAACTGGCTCGTCGTCGCCTGCCTACCCAGCTATTTGTCTATGTGTTTATCAATGCCTTCATCGCCGGAGGGCTCAGCCTGTTTCTAAGCGGTATTGCCGGCATGCTGGCGCTGGGCATGAACGCAGCCTATGGCTGGGATTACCTGCTGGACGAGGCCTTGCCGTTTTATTTCCTGTTGTCGTGGTCGGAGGCGTTTACCAGCGGGCTGACCATCGCCATTCTGGTGGTGTACCGGCCGCAATGGGTCAGTACATTTGATGACCAGGCTTATTTGGGGTCGGGTCCGCGTTTCTAACCGGGCAGCCCTGTCGGTTTTTCCTTTGCCAAGGAGTTTCCATGCCGTTTGCGTTGTGGAGTATCTTGCTGGTTTCTTTCTTGCCCTTGTTATGGACGGCGCTAGCCAAGGCTGGTGCGCCGTATGACAACCATCAACCGCGTGTGGTGCTGGCGGCGGCAACCGGTTGGCGCCAGCGTGCCAACTGGGCGCAGCAAAATGCCTGGGAAGCCTTTCCCAGCTATGCCGCTGCCATGTTGCTGGCCTGGATGATGAAAGTGCCGACAGCCCGGCTGGACTTGCTGGCCGTGGTGTATGTGCTGCTGCGACTGGGCCATGGCCTGTGCTACATCAGCGACAAGGCCACACTGCGCTCGCTGTGCTGGATGGGTGGCTGCGCCATGGTGGTGTTGTTGTTTGTCAGTGCTGCCGGGTTGTTCTGAATGTTTCAGTCCAGCAGGCGGTGAGCCTGGACTGCCTGTCGCACCGCGTCAAAACCGACGGTGTGGCAGGCCTGCCAGCCGGCCTGGGCTGCCGCTGCAACACATTCGATGTTGTCATCGAAAAACAAGATATCGGCCGCTTTGACTTGCAATTGCTGCTGCACATGGTGGTAAACGGCGATGTCCGGTTTGCGCAGTCCAAGCTGGTGTGAGGCAAAACATGTTTCGAACAAGGGCAGGATGTCGAACTGGCGCGCAATCTTGTCCCAGTGCAGCGCATTGTTATTGCTCAGCACCGCCAGCCGGTAGCGTGCGCCCAGTTGTTGCAACAGCTCGCGCACGCCGGGGAAGGGGCCTTGCAGCCAGTCGTCCAGTGCCTGCAACATAGCTTCTGTTCCCAGCCCCAGTTGCAGCCTGTCGTCCATCAGACGGGCGAATTCTTCCGGTGCCACCCGGCCGGTATCCAGCAGCGCCACTTCTGGCGTATGCATCCAGAACTGCCTGGCTTGTTCGCGTTCCAGCCGACCTTGCGACACGGTCATCAAGGGGTCGATGCCGTTCCAGTCCACCAGCACCCCACCCAGATCAAAAACCAGCACTGGTCGGCGGGTGTGTTGTGTTGTCGCAGCTTGCATGTCTGTTTCCTGTGAAAAACCCGGTGTTACAAGACCAGCGGTTCGGCTTCCAGTTCCACGCCGTAACGCTGGCGTACCGTGTCCTGCACATGGCGTGCCAGTGCCCACATCTGGCTGCCGCTGGCGGTGCCGTGATTCACCAGCACCAGTGCCTGGCGGGCATGTACGGCGGCATCGCCCTGGCGATAGCCTTTCAGGCCTGCCTGATCAATCAGCCAGCCTGCGGCCAGTTTTACTTTGTCGGGGCCTGCCGGGTAGTGCGGCAGGGTAGGAAAACGCTGCAATAGTTCATCGGCCTGATCCTGACCGATCACCGGGTTTTTGAAGAAGCTGCCAGCATTGCCCAGTTCTGCCGGGTTCGGCAGCTTGCTGGCACGGATGGCCATCACTACATCGCTGACATCCAGTGGTGTGGGTTGGCTGATGCCGCGCTTGTCCAGCTCCTGCTGGATGTCGCCGTAAGCGGTTTTCAGTTGCGGCTGGCGTGACAGGCGAAAGCGCACTGCGGTCACCAGCAGCCGGCCAGCGGCTTCATGCTTGAAAATGCTGTCGCGGTAGGCAAAGCGGCAGTCGGCGTTGTCCAGCACTACCGGGCTGCCATTGGCCTGCAGATCGGCACACACCACCTGGGCAAGGCGATCCTTCACTTCCACGCCATAGGCACCGATATTCTGTACCGGGCTGGCACCTACGGTACCGGGAATCAGGCTGAGGTTTTCCAGCCCGTACCAGCCTTGTTGCAAGCAGTAGCGCACAAAGTCATGCCAGTTTTCCCCGGCGGCAGCTTCCACCAGCAGGCTGTCGCCATGGTCTTCCAGCAAATGGATGCCACGCAGGGCCAGTTTGACCACCAGGCCGGGGTAGTCTTGTGTCAGCAAAAGATTGCTGCCGCCGCCCAGCCACAGTACCGGGCCTTGCTGGAAGCGTTTATCCGCCAGCAGCGCAGGCAGCTGGGCCAAGTCATCCAGCTGGCAGAAATGGGCGGCGCTAACGTCCATGCCAAAGGTGTTATGGGGTTTGAGCGAAACTTGCGATTGAATGCACAGCGTCATCATCAGCTTTCTTGCAGGGTGTTGTGGCGCAGGCGCAGGCGGCTTTCGCGCGCCAGATAGCTCACCAGCATCAGGGCGGCAATGCTCAGGCTGATGACCAGTGCCAGCCAGAAACCGTAAATGCCCATCGGGGTGACCAGCCAGTCGGTGAGACCCAGCGTGATGCCCAGCCCCAGGCCGATGCCCCAGAAGGCGGTAATGTGGATCACCATGGGAATGGTGGTCAGCTTGTAGCCGCGCAGTGCGCCGGAGGCAATGGTCTGGGCGGCATCGGTCAGCTGGAACACCGCAGCAAACAGCAGCAGGCTGGAGCCCATGGCAATCACCTGCGGATCCGGCGAATAGATGGCCATGATGTCACTGCGCAGCCACAGCACCAGCAACATGGTGCCTACGGCGGTGGCCAAGCCCACCAGCAGGCCGACTCCGGCCACGAAACGGGCCTGGTGATAATTGCCGCCACCGGCGCGCTGGCCGACTCTGACGGTAAGGGCGGTGGAAATGCTTTGCGGCAGCATGTAGATGATGCTGGAAAAATTGAGTACCGACTGGTGGCTGGCCACCACCGTCATGCCCAGCTTGGCAATCAGCAGGGCAATAAAGGAAAACAGGCTGACTTCAACAAAGAAGGACAGGCCGATGGGCAGGCCCAGCTTGAGAAAGGCCCCGTAGCGCTTCCAGTCGGGCCAGCTCATCCGGCGCGTCAGGCCATAAGGGCGGAAATGGCGATGCCAGCAGATATAAGCCAGCAAGGTCAGGCAGTTGAACCAGAACACAATGCCGGTGGCCCAGCCGCAACCGGCACCACCCAGCTTGGGCAGGCCGTACAGGCCGTGAATCAGCGCGTAATTGAGCGGAATATTAAGCGCCAGCGCAATCAGGCTGACCACCATGATCACCTTGGGCCGGTTCAGGCTGGAGGCATAAGCGTGCAGGGCGCGATGTACCATGGCGGCGGGCATGCCCACAGCGGTGCCGGTGATGAACAGCATCACCTTGTCTTCCACATCCGTGGGTAGTTGCAGCCACAGCCGCAAGGGGTGCTCGGCCAGCAACATGACGGCGGCCCCCAGCAGACCGACAAACAGGCCAAACCAGATGCCCTGGCGGCCGGTTTCGCCAATCTGCTCTTTTTCTCCAGCACCCAGTTGGTGACTCAACACCGGATTGAGCGCCGTCACCACGCCCATCAGCGTCACGTAGACAGTAATGAAAATGCTGGCCCCCAGCGAGACGGCTGCCAGATCGTCAGTACTGACCCGCCCGGCCATCACGGTATCGACAAAACCGGTAGCCACCTGGGCCACCTGGGCAATCATCATCGGCAAGGCAAGGCGGACGATCTGTCTGGCTTCGATGGCAATGGCACCGGGCGCAGCGCTTCTGAGTTCCTGCAGCATGGGGGCGGATCAATTCGACAAGGTGAGCAAGCGCTCCATTATAAGGAGCGGCTGCCCGGCCTGTCTTGTGCAATGGCGACACCGGTCTTGTCATCCAGCGCTGACAGGATGTGCGGCCCGATTGCAGGCACATACTCCCACTGGGCTCAGAAACGGACTGGCGTTTCGCGGCGCAAGTCGCAACTGATAATCAGATCCTTGCCAAAGCGACTGTTGATAGTCAGTGCATCCAGCAGGCCGACATCATGAATGGTCAGCAGGCCGCTTTCATCCAGCTGGCTGCTATAGCCCAACTGGTCGGCAAAGTTGACGAGATCCTGCAGCGGCAGCGAGGTGTCGGCACAGAGGGGTGTGGCAGTCAGGCTGCCTTGAAGGGGGCGTTTTCTTCCCACGGCATCGTATACGGCAAAGGAAAAGTCGCTACAGCTATCTTGCAGGCAATCGTACATGGTGAATCTCCATCGGGTATGGGTGGCGCTGTTGCGTGCCCGACCTTACCGTCAGGCGACGCTTTAGCAGGATTTTTGGGCGCCCTGCAAGTTGTCGATTAACTCGGCGCCGGTGTTCCGGACACAGCCCGGAACGGTAAAACGGTACTACCTTCAACATGCCCGATGTCGCACAGTGCGCGCACTATAAGACGGAAAAAGAAAAACCCGCCGGGCCAGAGAGCGCAGCGGGTTTTCCGACTCACGCTTTAGCTGGCATTTATAGTGCGCCCAGCAAGCTGTATCAAATCGGCGCATGGGAAAAGATTATTCCCGTCAGAAAAGCCTGTCAAGCCCTGTTGCATGCTGGCCACTGTTGCAGGAAATCCTGCCATTCCTCGCCTTGTTGACCCAGCAATTGGGCCAGTTTCTGCTCGTGCTGGCTGCGGGTGAGAGCGGAGATCTGACCTTGCAGCACCGCCAGCCGCAGCCACATCAGGTAGTGGCAGGCTGCGCGCTGGGCGCTGCAGGCCAGCAGGGAAGGCAGCTTGCCGGCAGCCGCTGCCGCCCAGGATTGCGGGGCGTCGTGCTCGGGGATGCGTGGCAGGCCGCACAAACCGGCCATTTCCTGTTGCGGCACACAGCCAGGCTGGGCGTTCTGGCACAGCAGGCGGCTCAGCTCCAGCGTCTGGCCAAACAAACCGTTGGCCCCACCGGGAAAGGCAATGCCATGCAGCATGGCGCGATGGCGCAAAACCGGTAACATCAACTGGGAACCATGCCAGCTGACAATTTGTGGCGTGTGCTCATTAAGCAGGGCAGACAGTGTCTGCAACATGGATGCCTCATCCTGCCCGACTGCCGAGCAATGCAGTTCCACCTCTTGGCGAATGTGCAGCACGGCGTGAATGCCGATAATGCGGTGCAGATGATAGGGCATGAATTCATCCGCCCGGCTGGCCCGGCTGCGCTGCAGGGCAAAGTAGACAACATCGGCATCGCTGATTTCGTCATCCAGCTGGTACAGCGTACGGATGCCGGCGACATCGGGCAGGGTCTGGATATCCAGGGCGAGTAAGGGAATCACGGGCGGTCTTTACACAGAAAAGGCGGCAGATGGAGTGCGATTCTAGGCTTGCTGTCGGTGGCGGGCAATCACGACAAAGCGGCTTCCCTATTGGCTACCGGGATTAAATGGGCCAGAGCGGTATATCTTGTCAGAAGATTCAGGCTATAATCTGCCGCTTGAATTCCTTTCTTGCGAATCCCTTCATTCCACGTCCTTATTCCTCTAAATGATCCGCAAGCTTATCCGTAAAGTACTGGAGCTGCCGTCTGGCATGGGCAAACGCCGTAGCAAACCACGCGTGATTCCGCTATCCCAGCATGGCGTACGCCGCGATCAGCTCAGCACTGCTGCGCTCAAGGTGACTTCCCGTTTACAGGAAGCCGGTTTCTCTGCCTTCGTGGTAGGGGGAGCCGTGCGCGACCTGTTGCTGGATGTGGCACCCAAAGATTTTGACATTGCCACCAATGCCACGCCGGAACAGGTGCATCATCTGTTTCGCCGCTCGCGCATCATTGGCCGACGCTTCCGCATCGTGCACGTGATGGTGGGGCCGGAAACCATTGAGGTGACGACCTTCCGTGGTGGCGGCATTGACGACCAGAACGAATCTGGCCGCATCATGGCCGACAATACGTTTGGCAGTCAGGAAGAAGACGCCCACCGACGTGACTTCACCGTCAATGCGCTGTTCTTTGATCCGTCCGACGAGTCCATCATCGACTATCACCACGGGGTGAAAGACCTGAAGGCCAAGAAGCTGGTGATGATTGGCCAGCCGGCACGGCGTTATCAGGAAGACCCGGTACGCATGCTGCGTGCGGTGCGTCTGGCGGCCAAGCTGGGTTTCGAGATTGACGACGACACCCGCAAGCCGATTCACGCCCATGCCCATCTGCTGAAGAAGGAACCACCGGCGCGTCTGTTTGACGAAATGCTCAAATTGCTGATGTCCGGCCACGCCTATGCCTGCCTGAAAAAGCTGCGCGAGGAAGGCCTGTCGCGCGGGGTGTTCCCGCTGTTGGACGCGGTGATGGGGGATGATGGCGACGATTTGTTCCTGCAATTGGGCTTGCAAAGCACGGATGCCCGTATCCGGGCGGAAAAGCCGGTTTCGGTGGGCTTCCTGCTGGCTACCTTGCTGTGGCAGCAGGTAAACCAGCATTGGCAGCAGCATATCGCTGCCGGCGAAAAATCCTTGCAGGCCTTGCAAATGGCTATTGCAGACGTGGAAAACGAGCAGGACAACGACTTTGCCATTCCGCGCCGTTTTGGCGTGACCATGCGTGAAATCTGGACACTGCAGGGCCGTTTCGACAGCCGCAGCGGTGCACGTCCTTACCGCTTCCTGGAACAGCCGCGTTTCCGTGCCGCCTTTGACTTCATGGCCTTGCGTGCCGAAGCAGGTGAGCTGCCCGCCAGTCTGGTGGAGTGGTGGGAAGCCTTCCAGCGTGGCGATCAGGCCGAGCGTGAAGCCTTGATCAATGAAGCCAAGAACAGCGGTGCGGACGAACCGGCCAAGAAGCGCCGTCGTCGTCGCACCAGCAACCGCCGTCGCACTGAGGCCGGTCCGGGAGGAGAGGCTGAGTGAGCCTGGCCTACGTCGCTCTAGGTAGCAATCTGGAGCAGCCGGCGGAGCAGATCAGGGCCGCACTTGCGGCCCTTGCCAATCTGGCTGGCACCACTGTGCTTGCGCACTCTTCTCTTTATCTCACCACGCCGGTGGGGTATCTGGACCAGCCCGACTTCATCAATGCCGTGGTGCTGCTGGATACCGCATTGACGCCGCATCAGCTGCTGGATGCCCTGATGCAGATTGAAGCCGGTTTTGGCCGCGAGCGCAGCTTCCGCAATGCGCCAAGGGTGCTGGATCTGGACATCCTGTTGTATCAAGACACCGTACTGGACGACCCGCGACTGTTGTTACCGCATCCGCGCATGCACCTGCGCGCCTTTGTCATGGTACCGTTGGCAGAAATAGCCCCTGAGCAGCAGGTGGGGGCGCATGGCCCGGCTGATGCCATTGCCGCCAAGCTCGACTGCAGCGGTGTGCACAAGCTGGTGTAGCCAGTCAGCTCAAGGAGCAAAAATGAGTCACAGCCATTTACGTTATGTGGTGGTAGAAGGCCCGATTGGCTCGGGTAAATCGGCACTGGCGCGCCGACTGGCCAGCTACTGGGGCGTACAGTTGCTGGCAGAGGATCCTGCGGCCAATCCCTTCCTGCCCCGTTTCTATCGCAATGTCGCCTCTCACGGCCTGGCCACCCAGTTGTCCTTTCTGATGCAGCGCGCCGATATGGCGCGTGGCATGTTGCTGGGCGACACCCTGGCCAGCCCGGTGGTGTCCGACTTTCTGTTTGAAAAGGACGCGCTGTTTGCCAAGGTAAATCTGGACGAACAGGAGCTGGCCTTGTATCAACGTCTGGCGCAGCAATTATTGTCACAATATCCGGTGCCGGATCTGGTGATTTACCTGCAAGCCTCGGAGCAGGTATTGCTGGATCGCAGCGCCGCCCGTGCCAGCCAGCTGGAACAGGATTTCCCCGCTGGCTACCTCAAGCGCGTGCATGCCGCGTACAGCGAATTTTTCCATCAGTACGAAGCAGCACCCTTGCTGATCGTCAATACCGACCATCTGGAGTTGGTTGATGGTAACGAGGATTTCGAGCTATTGTTGCGCTGCATCAGCGAGATGCGCGGACAGCGCAGCTATTTCAACAAGAGCGTCTGAATACAAGTGACGCCTTGCATTTCCCGACCACACCGAGGAAGTACAGGTATGAAAATTACCGTCAACACCCTGCAGAAGATGGCCGCCGAAGGCCAGAAGATCGTCATGCTCACCAGCTATGACGCAAGCTTTTCCACCCTCCTTGATCAGGCCGGGGTAGAGATTCTGCTGGTGGGCGATTCTCTGGGCATGGTGATCCAGAATCGTGATTCCACCCTGCCGGTGACCATGGAAGAAATGGTCTACCACACCCGTTGCGTTGCTGCGGGTGCCGGCGATGCCATGGTTCTGAGCGACCTGCCGTTTGGCAGCTATCAGGAAAGTCCGCAACAGGCGTTTGCCAGTGCCGCCCGCCTGATGCAGGCTGGTGCCCACATGGTGAAGCTTGAAGGTGGCGGCTTTATGGCCGAAACCACGCGCTTCCTGGTGGAGCGCGGCATTCCGGTCTGCTCGCACATTGGCCTCACCCCACAGTTCGTCAACACCTTTGGCGGCTACCGCGTGCAAGGTAAAACCCAGAGCGATGCCGAGCGTCTGCTGGATGATGCCCGCAAACTGGCCGATGCCGGTGCCAGCCTGGTGCTGATGGAATGTGTACCCGCCGAACTGGCCGCCCGCGTGACCGAAGCGGTTGCCGTGCCCACCATTGGCATTGGTGCCGGTGCCGATGTCAGCGGCCAAGTGCTGGTTCTGCACGACATCCTCGGCGTGTATCCGGGCAAGAAAGCCCGTTTCGTCAAGAATTTCATGAATGAGGCCGGCAGCATCCAGGGTGCGGTCGAAGCCTACGTCAAGGCAGTCAAGGCAGGAACGTTCCCGTCTGCCGAACATACCTTCTAAGCCAAAAGGGTAAGGAAATGGAAATCATCCGCAGCGTGGCAGCCATGCGTGCATGGCGTCGCCAGGCCGGTAAGCTGGCCTTTATTCCCACCATGGGTAATCTGCACGAGGGTCACCTTGCGCTGGTTACCGCCGCGCATGAACATGCCGACAAGGTGGTGGTCAGCATTTTTGTCAACCGCTTGCAGTTTGGTCAGGGCGAGGATTTTGACGCCTATCCGCGTACTTTCGACTCCGACTGCGCCAAGCTGGAAGCCGCCGGTGTGGATGCACTGTTCTTCCCCACCGAGCAGGAGCTGTACCCGCGTGTGAAGCAGGATTTCAACGTGGAGCCGCCGCACATCCAGAACGAACTGTGCGGAGCCTTCCGCCCCGGCCACTTCCGTGGTGTAGCGACGGTGGTGAGCAAACTGTTCAATATTGTGCAGCCGGATGTGGCCTGTTTTGGCAAGAAGGACTTCCAGCAACTGCATGTGATCAAGGCCATGGTGGACGATCTGAACATTCCGGTTGCCATCGTTCCGGTGGATACCGGTCGTGCCGAAGACGGCCTGGCACTGTCTTCGCGCAATGGCTACCTGACGGCAGAAGAACGTGCCGAGGCACCGCGCCTGTACCGCAATCTGTCCGCCATGCGTGATGCGCTGCAGGCCGGGGATAGCGACTATGCGGCGTTGGAAGCCAAAACCAGTGCTGATCTGCAACAGGCGGGCTGGACGGTGGATTATGTCGAGGTACGCCAGGCTGACACGCTGGAAATTGCCCATGCCGGCGAAAAGCGCCTGGTGGTGCTGGCGGCGGCCCGTCTGGGGCGTACCCGTCTGATCGATAATGTGGAAGTGTCCCGCTAAGCCGGGTAAGGAAAGACCAGAACCATGCAACGTATCATGCTCAAGTCCAAGCTGCACCGCGTTACCACCACGCATGCTGAGCTGCACTACATCGGCTCTTGTGCCATCGACGAAAACCTGCTGGAAGCTGCCGATATCCGTGAATACGAGGAAGTGCAGATCTGGAACGTCAACAATGGCGAGCGCTTTGCCACCTATGCCATCAAGGCTGAGCGCGGTTCCGGTGTCATCTCGGTGAATGGTTCGGCTGCGCGCCGCGCCGCGCCGGGCGACTTGCTGATCATCGCCTCCTTTGCCCAGTATGAAGATGCCGAACTGGTCAATCACCAGCCCAAGCTGGTGTTTGTGGATGAGAACAACCAGATGACGGCGCTGGATAACAAGACACCAACCCAGCCGGCCTGAGTGCGGGTAGTCTCCTCAAAAAACGATGCTGCGGCATCGTTTTTTGATGGCTGGGATGAATTTGGTAATATTGCTTATCACTGTCTATAGTTCTTAAAAAATCATTCGCACCAGTCTGACCGGCTGGGCTGCATGCCGCCCCCACATTCAGGAGATCGACATGAACAGCATACTGCTTGGCGGTTGCCTGTGTGGCGCGGTACGCTACCGCGTGCATGGCCAGCCTTTTCATGTCACACACTGCCATTGCGTCAGTTGTCGCAAAGCCAGCGGTGCTGCATTTCTTACCTGGTTTACCGTACGCCTGATCGAGCTGGAATGGCTGAGTGAAAAGCCGGTGTACTATCACTCATCAACGGCGGTGCAGCGCGGCTTTTGCCCGCATTGCGGTGCCACCTTAAGCTACCAGCATGAGTCGGACCCGGACGATATCGACATCACGGCAGCCACGCTGGATGTACCGGAACAACTGGTGCCGGAATTCCATACCTGGTGGCAGGAGCATCTGGGCTGGGGGGAGCCGGCCGAGCAAGCCGCGTTGCCGGTGCATCCCCGCAGCCATGATGGCGTCTGACTGCCTGCTTACAGCAGGGCTTTGGATGACACAATCACACCGTCTTCATCGGCATACAGCCATTCACCCGGTGTAAAGGTGACACCGCCAAAGCTTACCGGCAGGTCGCGCTGGCCTTCGCCGCGCTTTACCGATTTCAACGGATGGGTATTGAGTGCGCGGATGCCCAGTGGCAGCGCGTTCAGTGCCACCGAATCCCGGATGCAGCCGTAAATCACCACTCCTTCCCAGTGATTGGCCACCGCCAGGTCGCCAATCTGGTCACCCAGCAGGGCGCAACGCAGCGAACCGCCACCATCCACCACCAGCACCTTGCCATGGCCGTCCTGAGCCAGGGTTTCGCGTACCAGGGTGTTGTCTTCAAACAGCTTAAGGGTGGCGATCTGGCCGGCAAAGCGGGCATGGTTGCCATAGCGCTGGAACATGGGGTCGACCACACGCACCTGGCCTTCGTTGGCATCACACAAATCGGTTGTCAGAAAACTCATTTTCTCTCCTTTGCTTTTGCTGGTTTATTGGAAGTCGGCAGCGCTGTCGGCAGCCATGAAAAAGCCGCCTTGCGGCGGCTTGTCGGCATGATCAATCGAGGCGGAGCGGGACAAACAGCGTGTTGTCCTGACGCCGAACCAGCAAGGCTATCTTGCCATGTGCGCTGGACAGTGCGCTCTCGAAACTCTTCACCGTGGTGATCTCGTTCTGGTTCAGGCCCATGATCACATCACCATGTTGCAGGCCGGAACGCGCCGCTGCACCTTGCGCCTTCTGCACCAGCAGGCCGCCATTCAGGCCCAGTTCGGTACGCTGGCGCGCGGTCAGTTCGGTGACGGTCAGCCCCAGTTTGCCGAACTGGTAGTTCTGCGGCGCGGCCTCATCCTGCTGTTTGGCCTGGGGGCTGACTTCCGGTGCCAGTTCGCCCAGTGTGGCCTGAATGGTTTTCTCTTCGCCCTTGCGCCATACCGACAGCTTTACTTTGGCACCTGGTTGCAGTGAGCCAACCATCATCGGCAGGTCTTTGGAGCTTTCGATATTGCGGTCATCCATTTTCAGGATGATGTCCCCGGTCTGCAGACCGGCCTTGCCGGCCGGACCTTGCGGATCTACCCGCACGACCAGCGCACCACTCGGGCGGGGCAGGCCGAAGGACTGTGCCAGCTCCTGCGAAACCTCCTGAATATTGATGCCTAGCTGACCACGGCTGACCTTGCCCTTGGCCTTGATCTGCTCGGCTACACTCATGGCCAGATCAATCGGGATGGCAAAGGAAATACCCATGAAGCCACCGGAGCGGCTGTATATCTGCGAATTGATGCCAACGACTTCGCCACGCAGGTTGAACAGCGGTCCGCCAGAATTGCCGGGGTTGATGGCCACGTCGGTCTGGATGAAGGGAACGTAGTTTTCATCAGGCAGACTGCGACCCTTGGCCGACACAATGCCTGCGGTCACGGTGTTTTCAAAGCCGAAGGGTGCGCCAATAGCGGCTACCCATTCGCCCACCTTCAACTGGGACGGGCTGCCCACCTTGACCACCGGCAGGCTGGAGGCATCCACCTTCAGCAGGGCCACGTCGGTACGTTTGTCCAGGCCGACCAGTCGTGCTTTCAGCTCGCGCTTGTCGGTCAGCATCACCTTTATCTGGCTGCCGCCGCTCACCACGTGGGCATTGGTCATGATGTAGCCGTCATCGCTGATGATGAAGCCGGAACCATAGGACACGCTTTCTTCCGGTGTCTGGTCTTGCTGGTTGGGCTGGTTGGGAATGAAGCGCTTGAAAAAGTCGAATAGCGGGTCGTCTTCCGGTACCGGGAAGGGCAATTCACTTTGCTGTGGTGCTGCCTCTGTGCGGTTGGCCTGAATGTTTACCACTGCCGGGCCGTCACGTTCGACCAGTTGGGTAAAGTCAGGCAGCAACATGGCGACACGCCCGTCCGACTGCGCAGGCACGGCCACCGGGGCCGGCTGGCTCTGCTTGTGGAACAGGCTTTCGATCTTGTCGCAACCCGAGAGCAACGACGCAGCCAGAAGGGCGCCGACAATGGGGCGAAGATACGGAGTCACAGAATTATCCTTTCGGGGAAGCTTTCAGACCGATATCGGGGCGATTCGCTGTATTTCCAGGGAACTAAGGCCAGACTGCAGCAGGCCACAATGATTCAATCATACCGGTTTTGCCGGATATTCACATAGGTCGGCAATGACGCAACGATGGCATTCCGGCTTGCGTGCCTTGCATACATAGCGGCCAAGCAGGATCAGCCAGTGGTGGGCGTCTACCTTGAATTCAGCCGGTACGTAACGCACCAGTTTGTCTTCAACCTCTCGCACGTCCTTGCCAGGTGCCAGCCGGGTGCGGTTGGATACGCGGAAAATATGGGTATCCACGGCAATGGTAGGGTGGCCGAAGGCCGTGTTGAGCACCACATTGGCGGTTTTGCGGCCAACGCCGGGCAGGGCTTCCAGTGCTGCGCGGTCATCGGGTACTTCGCCACCATGCTTTTCCAGCAATAAACGACAGGTGGCGATGACATTCTTGGCTTTGGTACGGTACAGGCCGATGGTCTTGATGTAATCGGCCAGGGTTTCCTCGCCCAGCGCCAGCATGGCCGCCGGGGTATTGGCCACCGCATATAGCGGGCGGGTGGCTTTGTTGACACTGACATCGGTTGCCTGGGCCGACAGCAAGACGGCAATCAGCAGCTCGAACGGCGTGCGGTATTCCAGTTCCGTCGTGGGCTTGGGCGTGTGCTCGCGCAGGCGGCGGAAGATTTCGTAGCGCTTGGTGGCATTCATGTTGGTCGGCCTGGGGCGGGTTTGGTACTTGGGCTGCCGGTGCACAGAGAGTGGCGGGCAGGCCTGCTATTGTAGCGCAGTCCTGGCCAAGCCCGCGCAGTCTGCGGTTTCTACGTGCGGGATGGAGGAGACAGCAGCAGCCAGTCCAGCAACGGTGCACACGCACTAAGCAAGATCAGGCTGGCTGCCAGCACGCCGCCGATGTCTATCCAGCCGCCTTGCAGGCTCAGACCACCGCAGAGCAGCCCCGCAGCCACACCATGCAGCAGTCTGCCACGCGGGGTAATGGGGCTACTGTTGCCATCCGTCATCACCCAGCCGCTCAGCAGCCACAATGCAGGCTGCAGCAACATCCAGCCGGTTCCCAGCGGCAGGCTGAGCAGCAGGATCAGCACCAGGCCTGTCGCTGCCTGCCAGGCCAGCAGATGTCGCCAAGCCAGCCATAGGCAGCCCAACAGCAAGGCTAGTGACAGCGGCAGATTGGTAACCGGCAGCGCGGTCGGCAACCACGGTGCCAGCAGAAGCAGGCTGACCGTGACCGGATGGAAGGGGCCGTTGCTTAACTGGCGCAGCAGAACGGCTGCCAGGCAGGCCGCGATCAACACCACCGGAGAGCTGGTCGCTGGCAATAGCAGGCTGAGCAGTACTGCGCTTAGCAGGCTGCTTGCTTGCTGCCAGGCTTGGGCGACGGTCTGTTTGCGCAGGTAGAGACAGGCCATTTCCCCTAGCAGGCTGCAGGACAGGGCTAGCAGCAGGCTGAACAGTGCCGGTCCGCCATGCTGGGCCAGCCAAACCAGTAGGCCCGGCAGCAAGGCCAGCAGCGCCTGACGCTGGCGGCTGGCCTGGATCGGTGCAAGACGTATCGTGGTGGACATCATGTGTTCTCCGGGCCGTTTGGCTTGTCGGTCGGGGCGGTGTTGTCTTGTCGCCCCGCCTGCTGCGCTGCTTTCTGCGCGGCAGCACACTGCATGGCGGCGGCGATCAGGGCTTGCTTGTCCGCATCCATGCTGGTGGGTGCGCTGGCAGTCTGTGCTGACTTCTGCGCGGCGGCCCGCTGCATGGCGGCGGCGATCAGGGCTTGCTTGTCCGTATCCATGCTGGTGGGGGCGCTGGCGGCCTGCGCTGACTTCTGCGCGGCAGCACGTTGCATGGCGGCGGCAATCAGGGCTTGTTTGTCGTTAATGGCGTTGGCTGTCGCAGGCGGTTGCTGGGTATCCGCACTGGCCGCCTTGGCGGCATCCTGCGCTGCCTTGCGGGCGGCGGCACGTGCCATGGCCGCATCAATGGCGGCCTGACGGCTGGCCGCCATGGCAGCGGCGCGTGCATCCGCCATGTTGTCGTCACTATGGCTGGTGGCTTGCTTTTCCTGATGCTGGCTGTTGCGCTGCGCGGCCCGTGCCATGGCGGCGGCGATGGCTGCCTGTTTATCTGCGGTAGCGGTGGTGGCCTTGGCGGCTCCTTGTGGCGTACTGGCTGCCTGCTCGCGCTTTGCTGCCTGTTCTGCCGCCCGTTCTGCCAGTCGCTGGGCTTTTTCTTGTTTGTCCCGTTGCAGACGGAGCTGACGAAAACGATGCCGCAGCCTGGCTTGGTCTGCCACCTGTTGCTGCTGCTGTGCGCTGCGATATTGCTGGGCGCTGCGGCGGAATTGCGCCAGTAACGGCAGTTGACTGGGGCAGACTGCGCTGCATAAACCACACAGGCTGCAATCTGTCAGTCCCCATGTCAGTGCTTGTGCCGTGTCCTGCTGGCTGCAGTGCCAGTAGAGTTCCTGCGGCTGCAGTTGATTGGGGCAGATGCGTGCGCAATCGCCACAACGGACGCAGTCTTGAACTGAGGCTGCCGTTGCCGGTGCGATGGCTTGCAGGCAGTTGCTATGCCAGTGCAGGCCAAGCGCATTGGCCTGGTCGGCAGGCAGGGTGTAAGCACGCAAGCTGCCGCCGTGGCCGATGTCCTGGCCGATAGCTGCGCCGGCATTGTCCATGACATGGCTGAGCGGGGTACCCAGCAATGCCTGTACATTGCCTGGCCGCGCCAGCTTGCCGCTTATGCTGACAATGCGGCTGATACAGGGCTGTCCTTGCAGAATGGCGGCACCGGCGGCGGCAACGGCATCTACTGGCAGGCACAGGCTCAGACGGGCTTCTTCCGGTTGGGCCAGCAGGGTGCGCAGGGTTGCTTCATCTGCTGCCGGGTAGGGGGCAGTTATGGTGGCGATCTGCCAGTGGCGCCCGGCCACGGCGGTGTGCATGGCTTTGAGGGCAGCATGCTGTTGTTGCTGGATGGCAATGACCGTGCGTGCGGGCTGCAATACCTGTTCCAGCATGGCAATGGCCGCCACCACAGCGTCTGCCTGTTCGCTCAGCAGTGCGCTGATGGCAGCCAGTCCGGGTTCGTCTTCGACGGCATTGATAATCAGCAAGGGTAGAGCTTGCTGTTGCGTGGCCCATTCCAGTGGCAGCAGTGGACCGTGGCTGCCGGTAACCCCCATTTCCTGCAGTTGCAGGGCAAGGTCGAGCCGGGTCAGCGGTGCCGGGGAGGCCGGGTGCAGTGGCAACGCGGTGTCGAGGCCGTCTGCTTCCAGTATCAGGCTGTTGGCCAGCGGTGTGCCGGGCAGGGCCTGCACTTGCTGGCGGATGGCAACAATACGGCCAGATGTTGGCGCATGCAGGGCGATGCCGTATTCACTATCGGCATCGGCCAGCCGCTGGTATTTCAGTACTTGCTGGCCAATGCTTACGCAGGGCTGGCTGTCTTGCAGCGCCAGCACCAGCTGCGAAGGAAGCGGCAGGGTGCGCAGCGGAGCAGGGGGATGATCTGCTGTCGGCAGGGGCAGTCTGAAGCCGCCTGACCAGGAGACAAAGCGCCTCATCGTGTGGCCTCGCTCTTTACTGCCTTGATGGCAATCACCGGGTAGCCCCAGCGCCAGTCTGTCGGCGGCGTGGCAGGGCGCATGCTGATGCAGTCCACCGGACAGGGAGCCAGGCAGAGTTCACAGCCGGTGCACTCATCCGCCAGTACGGTATGCATCTGTTTGGCCGACCCCAGAATGGCATCAACCGGACAGGCCTGGATGCACAGGGTACAGCCGATACAGGTGCTTTCATCAATCAGGGCGATGGCCTTGGGTTTGCCGGCCGGGGTATCGGCGGCAAATGGCAGATAGTCCACCTGCAGCAGTGCGGCCAGTTTGTGGATGCCTTCCTCGCCGCCCGGTGGGCAACGGTTGATGCGGTCTTCCCCCTTGGCCAGGGCATCGGCATAGGGTTGGCAGCCGGCATGGCCGCATTGGCCGCACTGGGTTTGCGGCAGGATGGCATCGATGCGTTCAGCCAGCGGGCGTCGATCGTCAACGGCGGGTTGTTGATGGGCGGCAAGATGACGCAACAGGCGCAGCAGCAGGATGCCGGCCAGTAACAGCAGGATGAACTGGATGGCAATACTCATGACAGTTGGGCTCCAAGGCGGTGCAGGGCCAGTGCCAGCAGCAACGCACATGCCAGCAAGGCAGGCTGGCCACGCAGCGCTGCTGGCAGATGGCAGCGCGCCAAGCGTTGCGGCAGGGTGGCAAACTGTGCCAGCAACAGGCTGAACAGTAGCACCGGCAATAGGGGAAGCAGGCCGGCCGCCAGCGTAGCGGAAGGGGTGGCAGAGCAGAACATGGGCAGGCCCAGCAGCAGATTATCCAGCCACAACCAGTACCAGCGCAGGCCGAGCCAGCGTGTCTGTGCCGCCGCAACGTGCAGCAGGAGTGCATTTAGCAGTAGCGGGCAGACTGTGCCGACCAGCAGTGCGGGCCACAGAGCGTGACTGCTGCCGTTTAGCTGGCCAGCCATGGCTAGCAGGATGGTAGTCAGCAGCAGGCTGATCAGACAGGCCAGTCCGGTGGCGGCTGCTCTGAGCAGCAGACGGCCAGCATCATTGGCCTGCCGCTGGCTGAGATGCTGGCAAAAGGCCAGTGCGACCAGTAGTGGCAGATAAAGCCCAAAATTCATGGCTGGAAAACCCGGAAAGCAAAACCGCAAAATTATCCGGGTTTCGTGGCCGCTTCACAACCTTGCCCGCCACGTGGTGGTGCGCAATCTGTTGCTCAGGGCAGATGCTGACCCAGCCAAGCCTGCAGTTTACGGGCTTGGCGTAGTGTTTCCTTCAGGATGCGGGCGTCCAGTGTTCCCAGTTGCTGCGGGTCAATCAGATTGTCCAGACGTGCGCCGTTTTCCTGACATGCCAGTTGGTGGCGCAGGCGCAGATCTTGCAGGAAACGGGCGCTGTCGGCAAAGCTCTGGCAATCGCTGCTGCGCAGTCCTGGTAGATCTGCGGCTGCGGTAAAGCGCTCGCAGGTGCGGCTGGCCGCCGAGCCGGCCTGTAATGCCAGAATGCGGGCTGCGTCGACAAACAGGTCCAGCGCTGGCTTGAGATCAAGCTTGTCATCCTGATTGGTTTGCAGGCGGCCACTCCAGCCCAGCGGTGGCTGATAACTGCGGGCACTGCGGCTGAGTGCCCGCAGTACGGTGGGATCGGTGGCGCGCTGACGCAGCGCGCTGGCCAGTTCCAGCCCCAAGCCATGCTGCCCCCAGGCCGGGCGCATATCCAGATACAGACCGACATGACCGGCACTATCCGGTGACTGCATCAGCTGACTGATAAAGGTATCGCTCCAGTCCTCAAACGACAGGCAATGGCTGGGGTTGCCAGCCATGACGCCATGGCTGCACAAGGGAATGCCGCAGGCGCTCAGTGCCGAGCAGATACGCTGGGCAATGGCGGGTAGCTGCTGGGAAAGTTGCTGCCGGCGTAGCGGGCTGCTGCTGCGAAATACCAGCCCGCTGTCCTGATCGGAGGTCAGTGTGTTCTCCTGGCGGCCACTGCTGCCAAATTGCAGCCAGCAGATTTCCACATCCTCCAGCCCGGCTTCACCCAGATGCAGCTGACACAATCGTGCCAGCAACTGGTCGTTGAACAGGCTGAGCAGGCGGGTGCAGGCATCCGCATCCATCCCCTGCTTGAACAGGGCGACGACCTGACGGCGGAAGGTGGCTGCCACGCCGGCCAGCGCCGCAGTGCTGTCGCAGCGGCCCAGGCGTTGCAGCATCTCTTTCATGTCCAGCCGCGACAGGCGATACAGATCGTGTTCGGAAACAATACCCACCAGCGTGCTGCCTTCGCACACCATGACGTGGCGCTCACCACTTTGCACCAGCGCCAGCATGGCTTCGCTGGCCAGTGCGCTGGGGGGGAGGATGCAGCCAGGCTGGCGCATCATGTCCTTCACCGGGGTATCGTCGCCCCGGCCTGCCAGATGTGCGCTCAGTAAATCACGCAGGGTAAACAGCCCAAGCAGGCGTTGTTCCGGGCTGGTGATCACGACCGAGCCCACGCCCTCCGTCTGCATCTGCTCCAGAAGCGGGCGCAGGGCGGTTTCTGGTCGGCAGGTGACCGGTGGCCGCTGGATGACGGCAGACAGCGGTGTATGCAGGCTGAGTCCCTGGCCACCCAGTGCCGAGGGGTGCAGCTGTCTGGCACGAGACAGCAGGTTGGCCAGACGCTGGGTACAAAACAGCTGAAAAGCAGGTGCTTGGGCACACAGCGCGACAAAGGCTGCGCGTGGCAGCTGCAACACCATGCAGTCGCTGTCGGCGCGGTAATGGTTGCTGACCGGGCGTTGTGCCAGCAGGGCGCCTAGCGGAAACATATCGCCCTGTCCCAGCATGGCAAAAGGCTGGCCGCTATAGATGTCTTCTGCCAGTACCTGGCCGTCCACCACGATGAACAGCTGGCTGGCTGGTCCGGCCTGCGGGCTGGTCAGGCTGCTACCGCGCGAAAAATGTTGTCGGCGTGCATGACTGGCCAGTAAGGCCAGCTGTTCTGCTGTCATGGCGGCAAAGGGTTCGTGCAGGAGCAGTGCCTGCCAGTCGGCCGGAAAGGGGGTGGGCATGGTTGGGCTCCGCAGTTGGCCAAAACGGCGTTCAATATAAAGATGGCATACCGGGCCGGATATTGGGGAAATCCGCTTTCTTCTGGCATTGACCTTGGCCGTACGGGGTATCGGCGGGCGCTATGCTGCCGTAGCGCCCTGGCTGGGGGCAATGACTTTATCCATGTGGTTGGAGATTTCTCGGAATAAAACCCGCATGGGCAGTAGGTTTGACGGCCCGTGCATTCAGGCAGAAAGATTAAGCTGCTTGTCTTGTGTTAGATGGCTAGGTGCCTTGGCGCAATGCCGGTATGGCCATATTGCCTAGCGTATTGGCAGATCATATTAGCCGACATTGAACGCCGGGGCGGCTAATGTTTTGCACTGCAGCAAAAACGGCAATGCCTTATCATGGCGGCTTCACCATCTTTTACTGATATTGCCCATGATCGTTCGTTCCTCCCTCAGCTGGTTCCGTCTGCTATTTGTCTGGCATGGCTCGGTTTTGCCGCGCATCCTGCCACGGCTGTTGCTGGTCTTGCTGATTGCGGTGCTGGCAGCATCGGTGCGCCATTGGTGGCTTAGCAGTTTTGGAGACTCTGCACTCAGCATTCCCACCTTTACACTGCTGGGGGTGTCGCTGGCGATCTTCCTTGGTTTTCGCAATTCGGTTAGTTATGACCGCTTCTGGGAGGCGCGCAAGCTGTGGGGCGGCTTGCTGATTGTCAATCGCTCGATCTCCCGGCAACTGCTGGCGGCGCTGCCACGCCATCCGCTCACTGCCGAGGCTGCAGATTTGCAGTGTGCCTTTGCCTATGCGCTGAAAGCACAGCTGCGCCAGGAACACGATTGCCAACACCTGCTGCGCTTACTGCCTGCTTGTCTGCAGGATGAAGTGTTGGCTGCCCGGTTTGCGCCCGCCATCATTCTGCGACGCCTGGGGGAGCTGATCCTGCAATTGCAGCGTGAAGGCTGCATCAGTGAGTTGCAGTGGCATGCGCTGGACCAAAAGCTGAACACCATGTCGGAAATCCTGGGCGGTTGCGAACGCATCGACACCACACCGATTCCTTATACATACCGTGTGCTGTTGAACCGTACGGTCACCATTTACAGCTTGCTGCTACCCATGGGGCTGGTCAGCAGCATAGGCTGGCTGACGCCGCCCATTGCGGTATTCATTGCCTACACCTATCTGGCACTGGAAGTGATAGGGGAAGAGCTGGAAGAACCGTTTGGCCGTGAAGGCAATGATCTGCCACTGGCCGCGCTGTGTCATACCATCGAATCCGCAGTGCGGGAGATGCAGGGGCTGCCGGTTGGGGTGGAAGCGCCACAGCCAGAAGGGGTGTATCTGCATTGAGTCATCCTCAATGACTGTTGTGAGATGCCTGTGCGATGCGGCCAGTTTGGCACCATAAAAAAAGCCCGGCTAAATCGCCGGGCTCAAGGTCAGTGTGCTCCTGAAACTGTTTACAGCGGATTCTGCAGCTGGCCCAGAATCTGCGGGTTTTCCAGTGTGGAAACGTCCTGGGTGATTTCCTCGCCCTTGGCAATCGAGCGCAACAGGCGGCGCATGATCTTGCCGGAGCGGGTCTTGGGCAGGTTTTCGCCAAAGCGGATGTCGTCCGGCTGGGCAATCTTGCCAATTTCGTGGGCCACCCAGTTTTTCAACTCGGCAGCAATCTTCTTGGCGTCGTCGCCTTCCGGACGCGCGCCCTTCAGCACCACAAAGGCCACCACGGCTTCACCCTTCACTTCGTGCGGCTTGCCCACCACGGCAGCTTCTGCCACCAGCGGATTGGCCACCAGCGCCGATTCGATTTCCATGGTGCCCAGACGATGGCCGGATACGTTCAGCACATCGTCGATACGGCCCATGATCCAGAAGTAGCCGTTTTCGTCACGGTTGGCCGAGTCGCCCGCCAGGTAGTACTGGCCGTTGAATTCGTCCGGGAAGTAGGTTTTCTTGAAGCGGTCCGGGTCGTTCCAGATCGTGCGCACCAGGGACGGGAAGGGCTTCTTGATCACCAGGAAACCGCCACGGCCCGGCTCTACCTGAGCACCGGATTCGTCCACGATGTCGGCAATGATGCCCGGCAGCGGCAGGGTGCAAGAACCCGGCTTGGTGGGTACTGCACCCGGAATCGGCGCAATCATCGCCGAGCCGGTTTCGGTTTGCCACCAGGTATCCACGATCGGGCAGCGGCCACCACCCACTACTTCGTAATACCACATCCAGGCTTCCGGATTGATCGGCTCGCCCACAGTGCCCAACAGGCGCAGGCTGGACAGATCGTATTGCTTGGGCAGGTCGTTGCCCAGCTTGATCAGCGAACGGATGGCGGTCGGTGCGGTGTAGAAAATGCTGACCTTGTGCTGCTCGATCATGCGCCAGAAGCGGCCAGCATCCGGATAGGTCGGGACGCCTTCGAATACCACCTGGGTGGCACCGATGCCCAGCGGGCCATAGCAGATATAGGAGTGACCGGTGATCCAGCCCACGTCGGCGGTGCACCAGTACACATCATTCGGTTTGTAGTCAAAGGCCCAGCGGAAGCTGTTGATGGCGCCCAAGAGATAACCGGCGCTGCTGTGCTGGATGCCTTTGGGTTTGCCGGTGGAGCCGGAGGTGTACAGAATGAACAGCGGGTCATCCGCCAGCATCCATTCCGGTTCGCAGGCTTCGGCCTGGCCTTCCACCAACTTGTGCCACCAGATGTCGCGGCCTTCGGTCCACTGTGCGCCACCATTGGTGCGCTGGTAAACCACAACATTTTGTACCGATTCGCAGCCTTCCAGGGCCAGCGCTTCGTCCACGGTGGCCTTCAGCGGAACGGTCTTGCCACCACGCAGGCCTTCATTGGCAGTAATCACCAGCTTGGCACCGGCATCCTGAACACGGTCACGTACGGCACCGGCGGAGAAGCCGCCGAATACGACCGAGTGGATGGCACCGATACGGGCGCAAGCCTGCATGGCAACGATGGCTTCAATCACCATCGGCATATAGATGACCACACGGTCGCCCTTGCCAATGTCCAGGCTCTTCAGACCATTGGAAAACTGGCAAACGCGGCGGTGCAGTTCGGAATAAGTGACACGGGTTACTTCGCCATCATCAGCTTCGAAGATCAGGGCAATCTTGTTGGCGTTCAGCGGCAGGTGACGGTCCAGGCAGTTGTAGGAGACGTTCAGAACGCCATCGTCAAACCATTTGAAGAAAGGTGCGTTGCTGTCATCCAGAACCCGCGAGAAGGGCTTTTTCCAGGTGATCAGTTCGCGGGCAAGGTCCCCCCAGAACGACAGGTAGCTGTCATCAGCCTGTTCGCACAGTGCGTTGTAGGCCTCCATGCCCGAAACCGTAGCCTTGTGGCGGAAGTCGTCGGACGGCGGAAAGCTACGGGTTTCCTTCAGAATGGATTCGAGAGTGGACATTACCTTCTCCTTGTATGTCTTGTAGTGCTGTAGCCGCATCCCGCAGGATGCGGCCTCAGGTGAAACGATTAGTGCTTGGAGGCACCAGTTGCGCCGATACCAGTCATGGAACGGACAAACTGAGCATCGAATTTGGCTTTTTCTTCTTCAGCCGAGCGGGATTTGTCTGTCACCGAGAACAGCCAGGTGCTGACGAAAGCCAGGGTGATGGAGAAAATGGCCGGGTTCTTGTACGGGAACAGGGCTGTCGGGTGCTTCATGATGTCAACCCATACTGTCGGTCCCAGCACAATCAGCAGGATGGCCGAAGCCAAGCCAACAAAGCCACCGATGACCGCACCGCGAGTGGTCAGACCCTTCCAGAACATCGACAGGAACAGAATCGGGAAGTTGGCAGAAGCCGCGATGGAGAAAGCCAGACCCACCATGAAGGCAATGTTTTGCTTCTCGAACACCAGGCCCAGCACAATGGCAATCACACCCAGTACAACGGTGGTGATCTTGGATACGCGGATTTCGTCAGCTTCGTTGGCCTTGCCCTTCATGATGACGGAGGCGTACAGGTCATGCGATACGGCAGAGGCACCAGACAGCGCCAGGCCTGCTACAACGGCCAGGATGGTGGCGAAAGCAACCGCAGAGATGAAGCCCAGGAACATGTCACCGCCCACTGCATTGGCCAGGTGGATGGCGGCCATATTGCTACCACCGATCAGCTGGTGTACTTCCTTGCCGTTCTTGGTCACGGTTTCCATCATGCCCGGCTGATTCAGTACCAGCATGATTGCGCCAAAGCCGATGATGAAGGTCAGGATGTAGAAGTAGCCGATAAAGCCAGTTGCGTAAAATACCGACTTGCGGGCTTCCTTGGCATCAGACACGGTAAAGAAGCGCATCAGAATGTGCGGCAGACCGGCAGTACCAAACATCAACGCCATGCCCAGTGAGATGGAATCCACTGGATCGGCCTTGCCCGGTGCCATGATGGCAGCGTGCTTGGCGTGTGCGGCCACGGCTTTCTCGAACATCATTTCCGGGCTGAAACCCACGGTGGAGAGCACCATGAAGGCCATGAAGGAGGCACCACACAGCAGCAGTACAGCCTTGATGATTTGTACCCAGGTGGTAGCCAGCATGCCGCCAAACAGTACGTAGCACACCATCAGGATGCCTACCATGATCACGGCGGAAGAGTAGCTCATACCGAACAACAGCTGAATCAGCTTGCCAGCACCCACCATCTGCGCGATCAGGTACATGGCGACCACCATCAGGGTAGAAGTGGCAGCAAAGCTGCGTACCGGAGTTTGTTGCAGGCGGTAGGAGGCCACATCGGCAAACGTGTATTTGCCCAGGTTGCGCAAACGCTCAGCCACCAGGAACAGGATGACCGGCCAGCCCACCAGAAAGCCGATGGAGTAGATCAGGCCGTCATAGCCCTTATCAAACACCATGGCGGAAATACCCAGAAAGGACGCCGCCGACATATAGTCACCGGCAATGGCCAGGCCATTCTGGAAACCGCTGATGCCGCCACCGGCCGTGTAGAAGTCCGAGGCGGAACGGGTACGGCGGGCTGCCCAGTAGGTAATGCCCATGGTAAAGGCCACAAACACCACAAACATGATAATGGCGTGCCAGTTAGTGGCCTGCTGTTTTACATCACCTTCAATGGCGCCGGAGGCAAATGCCAGGGCAGGGAAAAGCGATAATGCAGCCAGAGCGAGAGAGCCAGTGCGTTTTGTCATTGTTGTGCCTCCTCTACGATCTCGCGGTTGAGCTGGTCAAACTCGCCGTTGGCTTTACGCACGTACAGGCCGGTCAGCACAAAAGCGGAAAGAATGATCAGAATCCCTACCGGGATACCTACAGTCATGGTCATGCCGGGGCCGAGCGGTGCGCCCAGCGTAGACGGCGAAAATGCCAGAATCAGAATGAAGCCATAGTAAATGACCAGCATTACGATGCTGAGCTGCCAACCCAGGCTTGTCTTCTTGTGAACAAGCTCTTTGAACTTCGGGTTGGACTGTACTTTCTTGAGTACGTCCTCGTTCATTGCATCCTCCTTTGTCGTAACGATCGTCTGACCGCTGGAGGAAACATAAGGGACGAAAGCCCGCGCCTGCTAATCGCTTTTTTTGATTGATTAAATTTGCCAGACGGATGTTGCAATGCAAAAAATAATAATAAACAATGAGTTGCAGTGGTATTTTTACTCGATTTACCATGTTGCGGCTGCGGGTTTTTTTGAAAAAATTACGCGAAAATGTTGTGGAACAGCGCGTAATGACCGCAAAATGTTGTCCACGATAAGGTCGGTAAAACAGACGAATGTAGTCCGTTCGCTACAGGCAGGGAGAACAGGCCGTACATGGAAATCTATCAGTTGAGGACCTTTGTCACCGTAGCCCAGCAAGGGCACCTGACGCAGGCTGCAGAGTTACTGCATTTATCCCAGCCCGCCGTGACTGCGCAGATCAAGGCACTGGAAGAAGAAGTTGGCATGCCCTTGTTCGAACGCACCGCCGGTGGCGTCACCATGACACGGGCAGGGCAGGAACTGCTGCCCCAGGCACAGTCCATCCTGGCTTCGGCTCGGGAAATTATCAATCATGCCAAAGGCCTGAAAGGGCAAACCGGAGGTAAGGCACTGATTGGCCTTACCCTGACGCCAGCCACCCTGAAAATGGGCGAGTGGGTAGCGGCGCTCGTGGAAAAATACCCGCTGCTCGATTTGCGGCTGCAGCACGGCGTGACCGGTGAAGTTCTTAATCTGGTGCGTAAGAAAGAGCTGGATGCCGGCTTCTATCTGGGTAAGAACCCCTATGTCAACGTCAATACCGTACTGTTGACCAATCTCCCCTTCCGCATTGTGATCCCCAAAAACTGGGATAGCCGAATCGACTTGACCAACCATAAAGATCTGGGGCGTTTGCCGTGGATTGGCCTGTCTCAGTTCTCCAGCCTGTCCAAAATTACGGCTGAACTCTGGCGAGAACTGAATATTTCGCCGAAAAAAGTGGCGGAAAGCGACAATTTGGCCTCCATTCTGGAACTTGTAGCCTGTGGTGTAGGCATCGCGCTGGCCCGGGAGGAGGAAGCGTTGGAATGGGAAGCCGCTGGGCGATTGACGGTTGTCCCCGGTGTGCGCAAACTGGCCGAGCTGCAGTTCGTCTATCCCTCGGACCGAGTGGGTGACCCGATTCTGGAGGCACTGCTGCAGGAGTTGATCCGTGTCTGGGCACTCAGCCCGGGCGCTGCACATTGAGTGTTGTCCAACTGACAAGGACGATTCATGGCCTACGAGTGGTTTGCCAGCGCTTTCCAGCGTTACCTTAGCACCATGGAGTTGAGCCAGCGCCGCCTGCTGGATGCCCAGCAGGATGCCTGTTTGAGCTGGACAGCCGCCTGGCTGCCCGGTTACCCGCTGGCCGATGCCGATTTGCAAAGCCGTATCGATGGCAGCCTGCTTGGCGGCGTATCCCTGCTGCAGGCACAGGCTGATAATCATCGGGACATGATGCTGGCGACGGAAAAGTCCCTTAATGACATGCATCGACGCCTGCTGCAGCAACTGGAGCAGTCTGGCAACCACCCATCTTTCAGTGTGATGAAGCAGGCTTTGCAGCTGGGACAAAGTTCTGGCAGCGCGGTCAGCAAAATGAGTCGGCAAGTCGGCCATTTTGCTGCCACCAGCTTCTCCTCAGCCTCACTCAATGCTGCCCGTGACATGCGCCGGGTCTGGCGGAAAAAACCCTGATCATCTTCAGGTGTTTATCTGACTGGTCCACGACTAGAATCGGGCCATGCAACCCTTTTCCTCCCTGACCTTTGGTCAACGTTTTCTGGAACTGCCACCGGCCTTCTATCGCCGGGTGCAGCCTCAGGCGCTCAGTGAGCCGTATCTTGTTGCGGCAAATACTTTCCTGTGTGCAAGGCTGGGCATCCAGCCGGATACGCTAGCCCAGCCAGCAGCGCTCGCACTGTTGTCCGGCAATCGGCTTGCTGATGGCATGCAGCCCATTGCTGCCATGTATGCCGGGCATCAGTTTGGGGTGTATGTACCCCAACTGGGTGATGGCCGCGCGCTATTGCTGGGCGATACATCAGACGCTCAGGGCCAGCGCTGGGAATGGCAGCTTAAGGGGGCTGGGCTTACCCCGTTTTCACGCATGGGTGATGGGCGCGCCGTATTGCGCTCTACTATTCGGGAATACCTGTGTAGTGAAGCCATGCATGGCCTCGGCATACCCACCACTCGGGCGCTGGCCATGACCGGCTCGCCCGATCCGGTTTATCGCGAACAGCCGGAAACCGCAGCCGTCCTAACCCGTCTGGCAGAAAGCTTCATTCGCTTTGGCCATTTCGAAGTGTTCTACCATCGTGGTCAGCATGAGGAAATCCGTGTGCTGGCAGATTTTCTCATCCGCCATCACTTTCCAGAGTGTGCGCAACAGCATCAGCCATATGCCGCATTGTTTTCCGACATTGTCGGCAGAACGGCGCATCTTATTGCCCAGTGGCAAGCGGTTGGCTTCTGTCATGGTGTGATGAACACCGACAATATGTCTATTCTGGGGCTGACGCTGGATTACGGCCCTTTCGGCTTTATGGACGGTTTTAACGCCGCGCATGTGTGCAATCACAGTGATCATGCCGGACGCTACGCCTACAACCAGCAACCCCAGGTTGGCCTGTGGAACCTGCACTGCCTGGCCTCGGCATTTCTGCCGCTGGTGAGCGAAGAGCTCTTGCTGGAAGCGCTCTCCAGTTATCGTGAACAATACGCGCAACACTGGCTTGACCTGATGCGCAATAAACTGGGTCTTGCCGTGCCAGTAGAGGGGGATGAGGCGCTGATCGAAGCACTGCTGCTGGCCATGCATGCGCACCAGACGGATTACACGGTCTTCTTCCGCCGCTTGGCTGACTTTGCGGCTGGCGAAGACAATGCCAGCTTGCGGGATC
The DNA here is from genome assembly GCF_057809375.1 of Aquitalea sp. FG25. Classification (NCBI taxonomy): domain Bacteria; kingdom Pseudomonadati; phylum Pseudomonadota; class Betaproteobacteria; order Neisseriales; family Chromobacteriaceae; genus Aquitalea; species Aquitalea sp. FG25. The sequence continues at coordinate 95,210 of NZ_JBMDJV010000006.1, read as the reverse complement.
TGTTTCTGGATCGCAGCCTGTTTGACGATTGGGCCAAACGCTACGCGGCACGGCTGCTGCTTGAATCAAGGCCCGCTGCTGCACGCCGGCTAGCCATGCAGGCCAGCAACCCCAAGTACATTCTGAGAAATTATCTGGCAGAACAAGCCATACAAGCTGCACAACAGGGTGATTTCTCCCAGATTTCCAGCCTGCATGATTGTCTGCAGCGTCCTTTCGATGAGCAGCCCGAATACCAGGTATATGCCGCCGAGCCACCGGCTTGGGCACAGGATATTAGCGTGAGCTGCTCTAGCTAAACATATGCCAGCTTTTATACCGGATGTGCATCTCGTCTGATGCGTATCCGGTCCAGTTCCATTCCCTGTGGTGCACACACCGCGCCGTTGATCTCTTTCTTCTGCCTGTCCAGTCATCCTGATGCGATGCGTGGGCAACAGTCTCGTCCCAACGCCTGTCTATTGAATGCTTTGAAATGTTCAGAGTGAATCCCCACATCTCTGTCGCATTTTCTTAGTATTTTTTTTGTTCTTAAGTTAAATACACCATCTTTAGTTCGTGTTTTCTTATTTTTCCATTTGTATTCTTGATATTTCCTATTGATTAAAAGCTAAGTATATATTTTTTATTTTAATAAATAATGTCTGACATTTTTGACGGTTTTGGATACTTGTATGGCAGATTGATTCGTATTAATTTTTATTGCACCGTAATGATTGGAACCATTGGAGGTGTCAATGAAAATTGCCAAGGCAGATGTATTTGTCAGCTGTCCCGGAAGAAATTTTGTCACGCTGAAAATTACAACCGAAAGCGGTTTGGTAGGCATCGGTGATGCAACCCTCAATGGGCGCGAATTATCAGTGGCTTCATACTTGCAAGATCACCTATGTCTTCAATTAATTGGACGAGACGCCCAGCAAATTGAAGATATCTGGCAGTATTTTTATAAAGGAGGATATTGGCGGCGTGGCCCGGTCACCATGGCAGCAATTTCAGCCATTGATATGGCGTTGTGGGACATCAAGGGAAAAGCTGCAAATATGCCCCTATATCAATTGCTGGGTGGTGCCTCCCGCCAGCAAGTCATGGTGTATTCCCATTGTACCGGTAGCACGATCGATGCGGTGCTGGATGACTACGCCAGACATCAGGCAATGGGCTTTAAGGCAATTCGTGTGCAGTGTGGTATTCCCGGCATGGACTCCACCTATGGTCTGGCCAAACGAAAAGGCGAGGCTTACGAACCTGCAAATAAAGGAAGTCGCCCAGAAGAACAATTATGGTCGACAGAGAAATATTTGAATTTCATACCTAAGCTATTTGACAAGATTCGTAGCCAGTTTGGTGAGCATGGTCACCTGCTGCATGATATTCACCACCGTCTGACACCGGCAGAAGCCGCACGTTTTGGAAAAAATGTTGAGCCATATCATTTGTTTTGGATGGAAGATCCTACGCCAGCTGAAAATCAAGCCTGTTTTCGCTTGATCAGGCAGCATACGGTAACGCCAATTGCCGTGGGCGAAGTTTTTAACAGCATCTGGGATTGTAAACAATTAATTGAAGAGCAATTGATTGATTATATCCGTACCACTGTGACACACACTGGTGGAATAAGTGGAATGCGGCGCATTGCTGATTTTGCTTCGCTATATCAGGTGCGCACGGGATCCCATGGCGCGACTGATCTATCTCCAGTGTCCATGGCAGCAGCTCTGCATTTTGACTTGTGGGTTCCAAATTTTGGTATTCAGGAATATATGGGCTATTCGGACGCCATGCTGGAAGTTTTCCAGCAGAAATGGGTGTTTGAGGACGGGTATATGCATCCAGGTCAGGCAGCAGGCTTGGGGGTGGATTTTAATGAAAAGCTGGCTGCAAAGTATCCTTATGAAGCCGCTTGTTTGCCTATAGCGAGGCTTGAGGATGGCACGGTGTGGAACTGGTAAACAAGGAGATAAGCTGATGAGAAGCGTAGTCATTACCCAGCCAGGGGTGTTGGGAATACAGCAACGTGATATTCCACAACCGACCAGCGATGAAGTGCGAGTAAAAATAAGATATGCCGGTATATGTGGTTCTGATGTGCATATTTATCGTGGGCATAATGCATTTGTCAGATATCCACGCGTAATTGGGCATGAATTCTATGGTGTCATTGATCAGGCTGGTAGCAATGTAGCGCAGAGTAGAGTCGGTCAGCATGTGGTAGTGGACCCGGTAGTCAGCTGTGGTCTGTGTTATCCCTGCTCGGTTGGACGACCAAATGTTTGCTTGAATTTGCAGGTGATTGGTGTGCATCGTGATGGTGGCTTCAGTGAATATGCTTGCGTGCCGGCGATGAATGCCTATGTTGTTCCTGAAGTCATACCCGCATACCAGGCAGCACTTGTTGAGCCGTTCAGTATTGCTGCCAATATTACGGCGCAGTTAAAACCAGTTGTAAATGATGTGGCGCTGGTTTATGGGGCTGGCCCCATGGGCCTGGCTACTGTTCAGGTTTTGAAAGCAGTATATGGCCTTACTCATATTGTTGTAACTGATCGTGTGTCTTCAAGATTAAAGCGTGCGCTTGAATGTGGTGCCGATGCAGTTGTGAATAATCAAAATGACAAGTTGCGGGAATATTTTGATGAACTCGGGCTGGCACCTACCCTGTTAATTGATGCTGCTTGTCATCCAGCTATATTGCAGCAGGCTATCGAACTGGCATCACCTGCCGGGCGTATTGGTATGATGGGATTTTCTAGTGATGAATGTATCGTTAGACAAAAGGATATTACCAGTAAAGAGCTGTCCATTTATTCATCAAGGTTGAATAGTGCACGTTTTCCTCAGGTGATTGCATGGATGGCAGAAAATAAATTGAGACCGGATCTGCTGATAACGCATCAACTTGGTTTTGATCAGGTGGAAGATGCATTGCACTTGTTTGAGAGTGACCCATCGGCATGTTGCAAAATTTTACTGGAATTCCCATCTTGAGCTGTATTTATTTTGAATGCTGACTGATATGTTTGGGAGTAGGTACAATGGATTCGGTAAAAATATTGGAAACAAAAGATGTTGGCGATAAGACTTCAGGCTTGGTTAAAGCTGCGTTGTCTGGATGGCTAGGTACAGCTTTGGAGTTTATGGATTTTCAGCTTTACTCTTTAGGGGCGGCGCTGGTGTTCCATGAAATATTTTTTTATGGACAGAGTAAGGCGATGGTGTTGATTTTGGCGATGGGTACTTATGGTGCTGGCTATTTTTCGCGTATTGTTGGTGCTTTTGTGTTTGGTCGTATGGGCGATTTGGTTGGTAGAAAGAAGGTGTTATTTATTACCATTACCATGATGGGGATTTGTACCACCTTGATTGGTGTGCTGCCTACGTATGCACAAATTGGGATGATGGCACCTGTCTTGCTGGTGGTGCTACGTATTGTTCAGGGCTTGGGCGCAGGTGCGGAAATATCAGGTGCTGGTACCATGCTGGCTGAATTTGCACCAGTGGGACGGCGAGGTATTATTTCCTCGCTGGTTGCAATGGGAACCAATTGCGGCACGCTGGCTGCAACTGCAATTTGGGCGCTGGTGTTTTATATATTTGATCGACAGCAATTGATGGATTGGGGCTGGCGTATACCTTTTCTTTCCAGTGCGATTTTCATGCTTTTTGCGATCTGGCTACGCACCAATCTGAAAGAGAGTCCGGTATTTGTGCAAGAACAGAAAGCGCAGGCCAAGGACGATGTGCCAGCCAAAAGTCTTGAGGATAATAGTAGTATTTTATCCATATTTCGCAGTTCATCTTTCTGGATTGCCACTGGCTTGCGTTTTGGTCAGGCGGGGAATTCTGGACTAATTCAGATCTTTCTGACCGGTTATCTGGTGCAAACCTTATTGTTTGATAAAAGCATTCCAACAGATGCCTTGATGATTAGTTCTGTGATTGGCTTTGCCAGTATCCCTTTGCTTGGTTGGCTTTCGGATATATTTGGCAGACGCCTGCCTTATATTGTGCTGAATGTGATGTCTATCATGCTGGCTTACCCCTTGTTGTCTTTGATTGTTGAAAAAGATCATGGGTTTGATCTCATCGTTATTTGTATCATCGTCATTCATAATATTGCTGTATTGGGTTTGTTTGCTTTGGAAAACATTACGCTGGCAGAGTTGTTTGGTGCCCGTCAGCGTTTTACCCGAATGGCTATTTCCAAGGAGGTAGGTGGTCTGGTTGCTGTGGGATTTGGCCCCGCGCTGGCGGGTATCTTTTGTCATGTCAGTGGTAGTTGGTGGCCAATTGCTGCGATGATCATGGCTTATTCTGCAATTGGCCTGCTGGCTGCACTGAAGATGCCGGAAGTGAAAGACCGGGATCTGAATCTGGTGCTGGATGCGGTGGAGCAGTCGGCACGGCGCTAAGCCGTCAGTATTGCTTATTTTCCAGCGGGCCTTCGGTGTTAGCGCCATATTTCTGTGGATACTGCCATGAGTCAGACAATTAATTCTTCCGCCGTGTATCAGCCTGGCTATGCGCGCCAGAAACTGCGACCGAGGTTGTTGCACTTGGGGTGTGGCGCATTTCATCGTGTCCATCAGGCGGTTTATACCGATGCATTGGCAGGTGGCCATGGCAGTGACTGGGGCTATTGTGAAGTCAGCCTGTCCGATTCCAGCGGCACGATTACGGCTCTCAAGCAGCAGGATTTGTTGTACTCGGTATCTGAAATGGATGAATCTGGCTGGCATTGCCGGGTAATCGGGGTGTTCTGTCAGGCGCTTTCTTTGCCTGAGGATGGGTTGGCTGCTGTGCTGGAGGCGCTGGCGCATCCGGATCTGGCGGTTGTAACACTGACCATTACCGAGAAAGGCTATTGCCACCTGCCTGCTTCCGGGAATTTACAGCTCGATCATCCTGCCATTGTGCATGACGTGGCTTACCCCATGCAGCCGCAATCGGCCGCTGGTGTGTTGCTGGCTGGGCTGCGTCTACGCCGTCAGCGTGGTCTGCCGCCCTTTGCTGTGTTGTCCTGTGACAATATGCCAGCCAATGGCGAGGTGACGCGTCAGGTGCTGTTACAGCTTGCCGGTTTGCAGGGTGATGATTTCGCCTGGTGGGTGGCTGAGCATGTTGCCTTTCCTTCCTGCATGGTGGATTGCATTGTGCCCATGGTTACCGTAGATACCCGTGCACGTATTTCTGCCTTGCTGGGTGGGATTGATGATCCGGCAGGGGTGGCGTGCGAGCCATTTCGGCAGTGGGTGATTGAGGACAACTTTCCGCAAGGCAGGCCTGCCTGGGAGCAGGTTGGCGTGCAACTGGTCGCCGATGTGCGTCCATTTGAAGAAATGAAGTTGCGCATGCTGAACGGCAGCCATTCTTTTTTGGCCTATCTGGGCTATCTGGCGGGCTACGCCTGTATCAGTGATTGTATGCAGAATGCTGAGTTGGTGTGTCTGGTTCATCATCTGATGCTGCGGGAGCAGGCGGTGACGCTGGCAAATTGTCTGCAGCCCGCGTCGGATTATGCGGCCAGTGTATTGCAGCGTTTTCGTAACCCCACCTTGCAGCATCGAACCTGGCAAATTGCCATGGATGGCAGCCAGAAATTGCCGCAACGCTTGTTGGCGCCGATTCGCTACCACCTGGCACAAGGCAGCCGGTTTGATTGCCTGGCACTGGGGTTGGCTGCATGGATGTGCTATGTGTGCGGTGTGGATGAACACGGCCAGCCGATTGATGTGCGTGATCCATTACATGCAGAAATTTCTGCATTGGTGGCAGGCAGTGCGCCGGGGATGGGCAGGGTGCGGGCGCTATTGCAACTGGAGCAGGTGTTTGGCAGTGATCTGCCGCGCAATGCGCATTTTGTTACCGTGTTGAATCACTATGTGCAGCAGCTGCAGCAGCATGGGGCCAAGGCTTGCATTGCCCGTTTGTGTGCTGAGCTGGGTGTTGCTGGTGTGGCCAGCTGAGTGGCTAACGGTCCTGACATCATGCTGATAAAGCCATGTGCCTGTGCTACCGCCATGTCGTGGTGACGCTTTTGTACTCTGCTAGTATGCGGTGCTTATCCACCCTGATGGTTGCCTTGCATGACAATACCTACGCTGCTGACCAGCTTGCTGCCGGTGAATCAGCAGATTTTCCGTCTGTTGCGACAGGATATCGTGACTGCCCGGATATCGCCGGGCGTGCTGTTATCCGAAAAGGAAATTTCAAGTCGTTTTGCTGTGTCGCGTCAGCCCGTGCGTGAAGCTTTCATCAAACTGGCGGAAGCCGGGCTGGTGCAGATTCTGCCGCAGCGTGGCACCTTGGTGGTAAAGATTTCAGTGCGAGAGGTGGCGGAAGGCAGTTTTATCCGGCAGGCGGTGGAGTGTGCGCTTGCCCGGAGGCTGGCAGAGCAGATCAGCGCTGCGCAGTTGCTGGCACTGGAGCACAATCTGCATCAGCAGCGTTTGGCCGCCCAAGAAGGGCAGGCTGATGCCTTCTTGCTGCTGGATGATCAGTTTCATCAACTGCTGGCCCGCTTTGCCGGGTGTGAACTTGCCTGGCAAACCATTGAAAGCATCAAGGCCACCATGGACCGGGTGCGTTTTCTTAGCCTGGAGGCCGTGTCACCTCCGGAGGTTCTGATTCAGCAGCATGCGCAGATCGTCATCGCCTTGCAGGCGCAGGATGCCGATGCTACCGAAGCCGCCATGGCGGTGCATCTGCAAGAGATTGGGCGTTCGGTTACGGCGATTGCCAGCCAGCATGGTAGTTGGTTCATTGACTGAATCATCGGATTTTTATTGGAAACATAATGAAAAGCCCCGCCAGGCATGCCCGGCGGGGCTTTTTGGTCTAACCGACGGCTAGCAAGCTATTTTAGTGCAATACCAGCAATGTAAACGGCGGCAGGTAGGCCATGGCGGTGACCACCAAGCCAACCAGGCAGGCCAGCGCCAGCGAGTGGAAGAACACGTAACGCAGGATCACGCCTTCCTTGCCGTAGTACTGGGTTGCTGTCGAAGCCACCACGATGGATTGGGCGTCGATCATCTTGCCCATCACACCGCCAGCCGAGTTGGCGGCGGTCATCAGCACCGGAGACAGACCCAACTGGGTGGCCGATGCCTTTTGCAGGCCACCGAACAGGACGTTGGCAGCGGTGTCGGAACCGGTGAGTGCCACGCCCAGCCAGCCCAGCAAGGTGCCAAAGAAGGGGTAGAGCACGCCAGTGTGCGAGAACGCCAGGCCCAGGGTGATGTCCACGCCGGAGTAACGGGTCAGGTAACCCAGTGCCAGCATGGCCACGATGGTGATCAGCGAGTAGCGCAGCGACCAGAAGGTCTGACCGTACACTTTTACCAATTCGCTCGGGCGGTAGCCCATGATCAGGCCAGACAGGATGCCGGCCACCAGAATGCCGGTACCGGTGGTGGACAGGATATTCAGCGAATACACCGCAGCTTCAATATGTGGCTTGGCCACCACGGGCGGCATTTTCTGAACCAGATTGTCCAGGCCAGGCCAATGGATGTTCAGGGTGAAAATGGCATCCAGTGCCTTTTTCACATTCGGCGAGCCCCAGGCAAATACCAGCACCGACAAAATCAGCCACGGCAGCCAGGCACGGATCACGTCACTGGTGGAATAACCATGCTTGGGTTGCAGTGCGGTTTTGCCAGCGGCTTCAGCTGCAGCACCGGCCATGGTGCCGGCGGTGGAGGTGTATACCTCTTGCGGGTGCCATACCTTCAGGAACAGCACCAGGGCAGCGATGGAGCAGACCGAGGCGATCACCGCCACCAGCTCAGGCCCCATGGTATTGGAGACGATCAGCTGCGGAATGGCAAAGGACAAGCCAGCTACCAGCGCGGCAGGCCAGATGCGCAGGGTGTTTTTCCAGCCACAGAAGGCAATCAGCAGCCAGAACGGCACGATGACGGCGAAGATGGTCATCTGACGACCCACCATGGAGGAAATCAGCATCACGTCGATGCCGGTTACCTTGGCCAGGGTGGTGATCGGGGTACCCAGCGCGCCATAGGCTACCGGCGCGGTATTGGCAATCAGCGACAAGCCGGATGCGGCCAGCGGGGAGAAGCCCAGGCCGATCAGCATGGCACCGGTCACGGCTACCGGGGTGCCGAAGCCGCCAGCGCCTTCGAAGAAAGCACCAAAGCAGAAGGCAATCAGCAGCAGTTGCAGGCGGCGGTCTTGTGTCACGCCGGTAATGCTCTCGCGCAGGATGGCAAACTGGCCTTTACGTTCTGTCAGCTGGTACAGGAAGATGACGTTGAGGATGATCCAGCCGATTGGCAACAAGCCGTTGGCTGCACCCATCAGGGTGGCACTGAGTGCCATGCTGCCGGGCATGCCAAAGATGCCGATGGCAACCACGAGGGATGTAATCAGGCCCATCAAGGCAGCAATATGTGCCTTGATATGGAAAATGCCGAGCGCGCCCAGCAGCACGATGACCGGCAACGCTGCGCACAGCGTAGACAGCCACGGGTTGCCCAGTGGGTCGTAAACGTGGGACCACATGATGGTTCTCTCCAATGATTGTTGGCGTTGATCGGGCGCAGCAGTTGCCGCTGTGCCCCTTATCGAGCGTTCCGCCTGTTTTTGTACTGGTGGCGGATGGCGCAACTGTAGTGATCAAGCATCAAATCGTCATTTAGGGCTTGCCCTTGCGGGTTTACCCTGTGTCGGTCTGCAAAAATGGAGAGTGCAGGTTCAGGCCGGGCTGGTTCTGGCGTCAGTATCTGTATTTGGGGTGGGAATTGGCAGGTAGTCGTTGTGTGGTTCTCGCAGACGGAAAAATGCCACTCGCTGCTGCAAGGCTTCGGCATGTTGCAGCATTTCTCGGGACTGGGTGACCAGATTGAGTGACTCTTCCGCATTTTGTACCGAGGAATAACTTAACTGGTTGAGCGACTGCGATATCTGGTTGATGCCGAGATTCTGTTCCTGGCTGCTGCTGGTAATGTGTTCCACCAGGCGTCGCGTCTGGATGATGGTGTCCTCCAGCATGCCCATGGCGCTGCCGGCATGCTCCGCCCGGGCTTTGGTCTGTTGCGACAGCTGCTGGATTTCCTGCGCAACGTCCTTGCTGCGTTGCGCCAGCTTGCGCACTTCCTGGGCGACCACGGCAAAGCCCTTACCGTGTTCTCCGGCTCTGGCAGCTTCAATGGTGGCATTCAAGGCCAGCAAATCTGTCTGATAAACAATGTCGTCGATCTGGTCGATGCACTGAATGATATGGTGCAGAGCCTGTACCGTGTTTTCCACCAGCAGACGGCCCTCACGGGTGGCCTCGACGGCGGCGACTGCTTGTTGCTCGGTTTGCAGGGCGCTATGCATGGTGGCATCCAGCGTGGATGAGAACTGCTGCAAGGTGGTGGCAATTTCTTCCAGATGTGCCGCTTGGCCGCTGGTTTGCTCCCCCACATGGCTGGCTGCATGTTCTACCTGTCCGGACAAGGTGCGCATATCGGTGGCGGTCTGACGGATGCCCTGCATGACGGTGCTCAGGCGGCTGATCATGCGGTCCAGCACGCTGTTCATGCTGTCAGGGTTGGCCTGCGGTAGCTGAGCCTGCCACTGCCCTTCGGCCAAATTGCCGATATGCTGCCGGGTTTGTGCCGGTTCGCTCCCAAGTAAGGCAATCAAGCGGCGGTAGTTCCAGCGTAACAGCAAGGCGACAATGCAGAGGGTCAGCAGCAGTGCCAGTGTCAGCAGCTGCCAGTTGCGCATATTACTGGCGGCAGCCTCGTTTTCCAGTTGTGCTTGGTGCTGTTGGGCCAGGGCGACGGCTTGGTCAATGGCGTGACGGTGCTGACCGTATACTTGCTGCATATGGGCGAAGATGGCATTCAGCTTGCTGGTTTGCTGTTTGTGCAAGGCAGGTATCAGGTGCTGGTGGAGCAGGGTAAAAAATTCACGCCCATATTCCTGTGCCTGCCCGATCAGCATTTCGCGCAGGCCAATGGGCAAATCCTGCTGTTGCCAGTATTGGTAGCGCTGATTGAATGCCTGTTCCTTGCGTTGCAGCTGGCTGATCAGTTGGGCTTGCTGTTCGGCTGGGGCGTTACGGAGCTGATGGGCCAGCAGGTTGGCTTCAATGATGTAGGAAGGCGGCGGCAGAATGTCTGCGACCAGGTCTTTTGACTGGATAATGCGCTGATACTGCGGGCCACCAATGGTGATCTGGCGTACCAGCAGGCTTGCTGCCATGGCTACACAGGCAAGCAGGCTGGCCAGGATAAGGGTGAGCCAGATAAAACGCTGGCGCACCGAAAACATGCGGTGTTGGATAAGCATGAATGACATTCCCCGATAGGTGCGCATGGCGCATGCCTGGCAGGCACGGTGCGCTACGCTATTGTTGTCGGGCAGGGTACGGTGCAGATGCTTGCCGTACAGGCGACCCATTAACAGGGATAGCACACGTCAGGGGTGTCTTATAGGTTAATACTGGTCGATAGTATGGTTATTTTGAATTTGCGAGAAATAGCCAGGAATTTGTGTGAAGCCTGCACTAGATAGCAGATCCGGCAGGCGGCCTGTCGCACCCTGGCAAGGCTTCAACCGGCTTGACCTTGCAGCGGCAGGGCGGTCAGCTTGCCGTCGGCATCCAGGCGCAAATAGCCACCGCTGCTGCCGTGCCAGTCGCGAATCACCCAGCGCTCTGCCGCGTGACCAGCCTGCCGATGGTGGTGGGTAGCCGGACGGTGGGTATGGCCGTGAATCAGCGTGGGCCAGCCATGGCTATCCAGCAATTCCAGTACCGCGCTATCGGTAACATCGGTAATGGCACTCAGGCCTTGCTGCTGTTTGGCTGCCTCGCTTTGCATGCGGGCCTGCGCTGCAATGGCGTGGCGCTCGGCCAGTGGCCTTGCCAGCATGGCCGCCTGCCAGGCCGGGTTACGGCTGATGGCGCGGAATTGCTGATACGCGGTATCTGCGGTACACAAGGCGTCACCATGGCTGAGCAGATAGCGGTGACCGTATGCATCCAGCAGGTAGGGGTCTTCCAGCAAAGCGGCGCCGCTGCGCTGGGTAAAACCGCTACCCAGCAGGAAGTCACGGTTGCCGCGCATCACATAGAGTGGGGTTTGGCGAGAGAACTGCTGCATGGCCGCGAGCATGGCTTGCAGGAAAGCCGAATCATCATCATCGCCCACCCAGTATTCGAACAGGTCACCCAGGATGAACAGGCTATCGATCTGCCCCTGCCATTGCTGCAAGGTGTCTACAAACAGCTGGCATAGCGCCGGGGTGTCTTCGCTCAGGTGCAGGTCGGAAATGAAGTGATGGCTCATGATGGTTCAATAGCAGCAACAAACGTCAAAAAGATAAAGCAAAGCCAGCCCACCCGAAAGGGAGCTGGCTTGCAGGCCGGGCGGCTGTTGGCAGCCCTTGCCGGATCAGATGATCTCGGCTTTTTCCAGCACCACGGCTTCTACCGGTACGTCCTGGTGGCCACCGCTACGACCGGTGCGTACGGTCTTGATGCGGTCAACCACGTCCTGGCCTTCCACAACCTGGCCAAACACGGCATAGCCCCAGCCCTGGGTGGATTCGGATTTGAAGTCGAGGAAGTCGTTGTCAGCCACGTTGATGAAGAACTGGGCCGACGCGGAGTGCGGGTCCATGGTGCGGGCCATGGCAACGGTGTAAGTCTTGTTGGAAACACCGTTGTTGGCTTCGTTCTTGATCGGATCGCGGGTGTCTTTTTGCTTCATGTCGGCATCAAAGCCACCGCCCTGAATCATGAAACCGTTGATGACGCGATGGAAGATGGTGCCGTCGTAGTGGCCGCTCTTTACGTATTCTTCAAAGTTGGCTGCGGTAACCGGAGCCTTGTCGCTGAACAGTTCCAGCACGATTTCGCCAAAATTGGTGGTCAGTTTGATCATGGATAGTCCTTTACTTATTGGTTTGAAGCGTGGGCTTGATGCTGTGTAATGCCAGCCTGCGGATGGCAGGCTGGTGAAGTCGGGGTCAGGGCTTGACCACCACCTTCTGGATCACGATGGGCTCGAAGGGCACGTCATCCATGCCTTTCATGCTGCCGGTATGGGTTTTGGCAATACGGTTGACCACGTCCATGCCCTTGCTGACCTTGCCGAATACGGCATAGCCGATGCCTTGCGGGCTGGGATTCTTATAGTCGAGAAATTCGTTGTTGGCCACGTTGATGAAAAACTGGGCCGTGGCGGAGTTGGGGTCGGCCGTGCGTGCCATGGCGATGGTGCCGATGGTGTTTTTCAGGCCGTTGGCGGCTTCATTGGGGATGGGGGCGTTGGTTTTCTTTTGTTCCAGCTTGCCGTCAAAACCACCGCCTTGAATCATGAAGCCGTCGATGATGCGATGAAACACCGTGCCGTTGTAGAAGCCGGCTTTGGCATAGGATACAAAGTTGGCCACGGTCTTGGGTGCTTTGGCCGAATCCAGGGTGATTTCGATTACGCCTTTGTTGGTGGTCATTTCCACCACCTGCGCAGCATGTGCCAGCAAGGGCAGGGCGCACAGGGCAAGACTAGTGAGTAGTTTTTTCATGGACGTGTCTGATGCTATCGGCAGGAACAAAGCCGGATTCTAGCACAGCAGCCGCATCGCGGATGCGGCTGCATTGATCGCCCAGATGTCTAGCGCAAACCGCTCAAACGTCGAAACGCAGGGATTTGTCTTCGTCCTCCGTGAGCATGTGTTTGGGGGCTCCCACGATCAGCGGGTCGGCTGCGTGGGCAACGCGAGGGTCCTTGTTGGGGTAGTCCAGGCTGGCCAGAAAGTGGCGGATGCAATTTAGCCGCGCCCGTTTTTTGTCGTCGGACTTCACCACCACCCAGGGCGCATCGCCGGTATTGGTGTGGAAGAACATGGCCTGCTTGGCGGAGGTGTAGTCATCCCATTTATCCAGCGACTGGATGTCGATGGGGGAAAGCTTCCAGTGCTTGAGCGGGTCGTCACGACGCGAGATGAAGCGGCGTAGCTGTTCTTCGCGGCTTACCGAAAACCAGAACTTGAACAGATGGATGCCGCTGTTGACCAGCATGCGTTCCAGTTGCGGGGTCTGGCGCATGAATTCCAGATACTCGTCCGGATTGCAGAAGCCCATTACCCGTTCCACGCCAGCGCGGTTATACCAGGAGCGGTCGAAAAACACGATTTCGCCGGAGGACGGCAGGTGTTCGATATAGCGCTGGAAGTACCATTGGCCACGCTCGCGTTCGGACGGCTTTTCCAAGGCCACCACACGCGCACCGCGCGGGTTAAGGTGTTCCATATACCGCTTGATGGTGCCGCCCTTGCCGGCGGCATCGCGGCCTTCAAACAGGATAACGATTTTCTGCCCGGTTTCTTTCACCCAGTTTTGTACTTTCAGCAGCTCAATCTGCAGCTCCATCTTGATTTTTTCGTACTCGGCACGGCGCATGCGCGTGCGGTAGGGAAAGCTGGCTGGCAGTTCGGCGGTACTGCTGTCTTCACTGGTGCCATGCGGTGCTTCCGCCACCTGCAGGGCAACCGGTTGCTGGCTGACGGTTTCGATGGCCTTGACCGATTCCTGATGTACGCGCTTGACGTTGCTCTGGCGACTGCTGGGGCTGCGGGCAGGCTTGCGGCTGGTGGCCGGGCTGGTGGTGGGTTTGCTCTCGGTGGCAGCTTCGGTATCGGTAACGGTGGTGATGGCGGGATCGATATTCTTGTCTTGCGTCATGTTTTCCCCTCATGCTGAAGTGGTCTTGAAACCATGCTACGCCTGTTGAATTGGGGTGTCGACATGCCTTTGCCATGACGGGGCCGGCCACAGAAGCGTGCCTGAATGGCGCGTGTCCCTTGCACTGCGCGAGGCCGGCGTCGATGATGACAGTACAAACTCGCAAGCACGGCACTCTTTGCTTCAGCTTGCCATCACTGAAAGTCGCATCATGTTAAGTACGGGTTTTCGTCCGCGTCTTGTTGATACCCTGAAAAGTTATAACCGCCAGCTGCTACGCGATGACATCATGGCGGGCATCACCGTGGGTATTGTCGCGCTGCCACTGGCGATGGCTTTTGCCATGGCCAGCGGTGTCACACCGCAAGCGGGTATTTTTACTGCCGTCATCGGTGGTTTTCTGGCGGCGCTGCTTGGTGGCAGCCGCTTGTCGGTCACCGGGCCTACCGGCGCTTTTATTGTCATCATCTATGGCATCGTGGCCAAGTATGGCGTGGCCAACCTGCTGATCTGCACCTTCATGTCCGGGGTGATGCTGGTGTTGATGGGCATCTTCCGGCTGGGGCAGGTGATCCGCTTTTTCCCGCTGCCGCTGATTACCGGTTTTACCAATGGCATTGCCGTGCTGATTTTCCTTACCCAGCTGAAAGACTTTTTCGGCCTGCCGGTGGAAAAGATGCCTGCTGGTTTTTTTGCGGTGATGCAGGTGTTGCGCGAACAACTGGGTAATTTTCACTGGCCGACCTTGCTGCTGTCCGGGGCCAGCTTGCTGCTTATCCTGCTATGGCCGAAGAGACTCAACCGGCTGTTGCCCGCGCCCTTTGTTGCGCTGATTCTGGCAACGCTGGCCACGGCCTTGTTCAACCTGCCGGTGGCCACGCTGGGTAGCAAGTTTGGTGGCATTCCGCAAGGCTTGCCCAGCTTTGGCGGGCTGGATCTGGACCCGACCCACCTATCAGACCTGTTGGCACCTGCCTTTACCATTGCCCTGCTGGGGGCAATTGAATCCCTGCTGTGTGCCGTGGTGGCGGACAGCATGACCTCCGACAAGCATGACTCCAATCAGGAGCTGATCGGCCAGGGTATTGCCAATATGGTGGCGCCGTTTTTTGGCGGCATTCCAGCTACCGGTGCGGTGGCGCGCACCGCCACCAATATCAGCAATGGCGGTAAAAGCCCGGTAGCCGCCATGGTGCATGCCGTGTTGCTGCTGTTGATTTTGCTGGTGGCTGCGCCCCTGGCAGCCAGCATTCCCTTGGCGGTGCTGGCGGCCATCCTGATTTCGGTATCACTGAAGATGGGCGACTGGGATATCCGCAAGGCGTTTCAGTTTCCCAAGCGTGATACCGCCGTGCTGATTGTCACCTTTGTGCTGACCGTGGTGTTCGATTTGACGGTGGCGGTGCAGATCGGCCTGTTGATGGCGGCGGTGTTCTTCATCCGCAGCATGGCCAGTCATACCTCGGTCAATCGCTTGTTGCCGGAATATGCGCAGTTGTTTGAACGGCATACCATTGCCGGCAAGCATGTGCCGGATGGTTGTGCGGCTTTCCGGGTGGAGGGAGCGCTGTTTTTTGGTGCGGCGGATAGTGTGGAAATCATCCATCAGCAAGCCGAACAGGCTCGCGTCATCATTTTGCAATTGCACCGGCTGGTGTTGCTGGATACCACCGGCCTGCTGGCTCTGGACAGTCTGAACGACAAGCTGCGGGTGCAAGGCAAGACGCTGATCTTGTGTGGCGCAACCGATGAGGTGCTGGACATGCTCAAGGGGTCGCGATTGGTTGACGACCTGGGCGAGGACAATCTGCAGCCGGACTTGGCCGCTGCCTTGCTGCGTGCCGAACAGTTGTTGACCAGCGGCGTGGTGTGGGGCTAGTCCAGCTGTCCTTCCGCACGCAATACCTGGCTTAGCGCCTCGAAACACTGCGGGTCGATGGCGCTGTGCAGGTTCTGCCGCATGATGTCCAAGGTTTTGGCAACGGGGGTGGCGGGGTGGTAGGGGCGCTCGGCATTGATGGCATCAAAGATGTCGGCGGTAGTGATGATGCGGGTTTCCAGCGTGATGGCGTCTCCGGCCAGGCCACGCGGATAGCCTTTGCCATCCAGCCGTTCGTGATGGGCTGCGGCCACCTCGGCTAGTTCGGCGAAGATGTCCATGCGTCCCAAAATGGCATGGGTATAACTGGCATGCCGTTGCACCGCCGCCCATTCTTCGGCATCCAGTTTGCCTGGCTTGTCCAGAATGCTGTTGCTGACACCCAGCTTGCCCACATCGTGTAGCAGTGCGCCACGCTTGAGCCAGCGGCGGCGGGCATCATCCATCCCGAGGGTAGCGGCAATCCGGTCGGCATAGTGGCCTACGCGCTGGCTGTGGCCTGCAGTGAAGGGGCTTTTGGAGTCGACCACCTGACCAAAGCCTTCGGCGATTTCATCCAGATAGTCTTCATCCACTTCCACCTGATGCTGGGCCGGTTCCAGTGCCAGTACTGCCTGATCGACGCTGTCTGACTCCAGTACCTGCCAGAAGGCCTCGTCACCCGCCACGCGGGCAAAGCATTCCACCAGTTGCGGGTCGAACCAGCTGCCGGCGCGGCTGCTGATTTCCATCAGCGCACCGTCGCGGCCGCTGGTAATGTGAAACACATCAATCACCTGTGCCAGCAGGGCAATGCGGGCATTGAGCGGAATGGCTTCACCCTGTAAACCCAGTGGCCGACCGGAGCCGTCCCAGTGTTCGTCCAGCGACTGAATGCCACGTGCCACCTTTTCGTTGAAGCGTAGCTGGCGGGCGATATCGGCACCCCGGTGGCAACGGGTGTGGATCAGTTCGTCGGCAATTTCCTTGCCATTGCGCATGATATTGACGATGGAGGCCAGCCTATTGGCCCAGCCGGCGTGGCGGCCGGTATGGCTGAACACAAAGCTCAGCATCTGTGGCAAGCCTTCACCTACCCGTTTGAAGTCCTGCTTGAACTGGCGATCGTCGGTCAGGTAGAGCGCGCTGATGCGGGCGGCATTGCTGCTGCATCCCAGGTCTTTCAGCAGAATGGCGTAGTACAGCTCCCATTGTGACTGGCTGTCCAGCCCGATGGCGCGGCCGATATGCATGCCTATCCAGCAGCTGCGCACGCAATGGCCTTCTGGCTGTCCCTCGGTAATGTCCAGCGCATAGCTGAGCGAGCCCAATAGTTCGGCCAGCTTGAGTGAGGCGGCCATCGTCGGTGTCCTGTTTATAAAGCCTGTCTGTACTGTAACTGGCGCTGGCGGATTTGCCCAAGAAAAACGGCATCGTCATGGTGACGATGCCGCTGGCTGGTAGGCTTGATTTAGCGTTTGGTCTTGTGGCGGTTATTGCTGCTGCCCGCCATGCCGGTGCCAGCCGGTTTGCTACCGGGCTTGGCACCTGGACGGCCAGTGGCTGGCGGACGGCCACCCAATGGCTTGGACTGCGGTGCGCTGGCCTTGCCATGGCTGCTGCGCGGCTGGCCGGGTTTACCGCTGCCCTGGCGTGCTGCCGGTGCTCCCATGCGATGGCGGATGGCGGCGGCCTTGTCGCCCGGCGGGGTGGGCGGAATCAGGCAATGCTTGCTGTGGCCGATCAGGTCGCGGCGGCCCATGTCAATCAGGGCGTCGTGGATGATCTGCCAGTTGTCCGGGTGGTGATAGCGCAAAAAGGCCTTGTGCAGCTTGCGGCGGTAGCCATCGCGCACCACGTCCACCTTTTCTGAACTGCGGCTCAGCTTTTTCAGCGGATTGCGCCGGGTATGCCACATGGTGGTGGCCATGGCCATTGGCGTCGGGGTAAAGGTTTGCACCTGATCCAGACGGAAGTTGTTCTTCTTCAGCCACAGCGCCAGATTCATCATGTCCTCATCGCTGGTGCCGGGGTGGGCGGCAATGAAGTAGGGGATCAGGTACTGCTCCTTGCCGGCCTGGCGGCTGAAGCGCTCGAACAGCTCCTTGAACTTGTCGTAAGCGCCCATGCCCGGCTTCATCATCTTGGACAGCGGGCCGTCTTCGGTGTGTTCCGGGGCAATTTTCAGATAGCCGCCCACATGGTGCTGCACCAGTTCCTTGATGTATTCGGGCGAGCGCACCGCCAGGTCGTAACGCAGGCCGGACTGGATGTTGATCTTCTTCACGCCGGGCAGGGCACGTGCCTTGCGATACAGCTGGATCAGATGGCTGTGGTCGGTATTCAGGTTTTCGCAGATGTCGGGGAATACACAGGACAGCTTGCGACAGGAACGCTCGATGTTCGGGTCCTTGCACGACAGGCGGTACATATTGGCTGTCGGGCCGCCCAGGTCGGAGATGTGGCCGGTGAAACCCTGGGTTTTGTCGCGGATTTCCTCGATCTCGTGCAGGATGGATTCTTCCGAACGGCTCTGGATGATGCGGCCTTCGTGCTCGGTGATGGAGCAGAAGGTACAGCCGCCAAAACAACCGCGCATGATGTTGATCGAGTACTTGATCATCTCCCAGGCCGGAATGTGCGCATTGCCATAGCTCGGGTGGGGATTGCGGGCGTAGGGCAGGCCGTAGACGAAGTCCATTTCCTCGGTAGTCAGCGGAATGGGCGGCGGGTTCAGCCACACATCGCGGCTGCCGTGCAATTGCACCAGCGCTCGGGCGTTGCCGGGGTTGGATTCCAGATGCAGGGTACGGCTGGCGTGCGCATACAGCACCGGGTCGTGCGCCACGGCTTCGTAGGCCGGAATGCGGATGACGGTTTTGGCGCGTTCGGCGCGGCGCTTGGCCAGGCGCTCTTCGCGTGATTCGATGCGGATGATCTGCGGGGCGGTCGGGTCGCTGTTCTTGGTGGCTTCTGCGGCCTGCTCCGGGATTTCCTGATACGGATTCAGGTGTACGTCCACCTTGCCTGGGGTATCCACCACGCTGGAGTCCATCTCCTGCCATTCTTCGTCCGGCCGCCAGCCTTGCGGCACCACGAAGGCAGTGCCACGAATATCGCGCATTTCCGACAGCTTTTCGCCCTTGGCCGCGCGGTGGGCAATTTCCACCAGGGCGCGCTCGGCATTGCCATACAGCAGGATGTCGGCCTTGGAAGTAATCAGCACCGACTGGCGCACCTTGTCACTCCAGTAATCGAAGTGGGCGATGCGACGCAGGCTGGCCTCGATGGAGCCAATCATCACGCCGATGCCAGGATAGGCCTCACGACAGCGTTGGGCGTAAACAGTAACGGCACGGTCCGGGCGCTTGTTGGGCTCGGCATTGGGGGTATAGGCATCATCCGAGCGTGGGCGACGATCCGCCGTGTAGCGGTTGATCATCGAGTCCATATTGCCGGCGGTGACGCCAAAAAACAGGTTCGGCTTGCCCAGCGCACGGAAGGGTTCGGCTGACTGCCAGTCCGGCTGCGCGATGAGGCCGACGCGAAAGCCCTGCGCCTCCAGTAAGCGGCCCACCAATGCCATGCCAAAGCTGGGATGGTCGATATAGCAGTCGCCGGTAATCAGGATGATGTCACAGGAATCCCAGCCCAACTGGTCCATTTCGGCACGGCTCATCGGCAGGAAAGGGGCGGTGCCAAAGCGGCTGGCCCAGTACTTGCGGTAAGAGGTGATCGGTTTTGCGGAGGCTGGCTGTGTCGTCATGCTGAATGAAGGCGGCTGGTGGCGCAGGTGAATAAGCAACCGGGCATTATGCCGCACTTTTTGATTTTTATCAGCATAAATTGTTGTTTTTAATGGCGAATTGCCATGTTGGGAGTAGGGGTGAGGGCTGGTGTTTCCCGTTGAAATTCAGTTGTTTGCCGTTTTTGCTGCCAGCAAAGCCCTGCCGGGGTGTGACCTTGAGCCTTGTTTGGCGTACCCTTGCGACTGATCTCCGTTTGTCATGACGATGTGTTGTTTTGCTTCACATCTTCGACACACAGCACAGGAAACGTTGCACATGAGCAGTCAGATTGTCCATTTGGACGCCAAGCCATTTCAATCCCAAGTGGCCGCGCTGGAAAGCGGCAAGGTTCTGTTTCTGCCGCAGCTGGACTTTGCCATCCAGCCCGCCGAACTGGCCTTGCTGAACCCGGCCATTGCCGACCCGAAACGCAAAAACATCAGCCTGGAGCCGCAGGCCGACGGCAAGCTGCACGGCGTGGCCGACCCGGCGAATGAGGCTGCGGTACGGGCGCTGATTGCCCGCTATCGCGAAGCTGCCTTTGCCCTGGTCGACCAGTTGCTGCCGGAATACCGGGGCAAGCTGCGTGCCGCGCCCACCAGCCTGCGCCTGATGCGGGTGGAAGATCGCCAGACCTCCTGGCGCAAGGACGACAGCCGCCTGCACGTGGACGCCTTTCCGTCCCGCCCCACTTATGGCGAGCGCATTTTGCGCGTGTTCTTCAATGCCAACCCCAATGGTGAGCCGCGTGTCTGGCGGGTGGGTGAGCCGTTTGCCGACATGGCCCGGCACATGCTGCCGCGCATTCCCCGGCAATGGCCGGGTTCAGCGGCGCTGATGGCCGCGTTGAAGATTACCAAGCGCAAGCGTAGTGCCTACGATCACCTGATGCTGCACCTGCATGACGCAATGAAGGCGGATATGGACTACCAGCGCACTTGCCCGCAGGAAACCATGCCATTTCCACCGGGCTGCGGCTGGGTGTGTTTCTCCGATCATGCGTCGCATGCGGTGATGTCCGGCCAGTTCATGCTGGAGCAAACTTTCTGGCTGCCAGCGCAGGACATGGCCGATCCGGCACGTTCGCCACTGGCCGAATTGCAGGCCATCACCGGTCGACAGCTACTGTAAACAAGCCGCCGGACAGGCAGGGAAACGGCCTGTCCGCCTGCTTTTGCCCGGCAGATTCCGCCATGCCGGGACTGCTACTCCCCATCAGGGGCAAATCGGTTACAATCACCGATTGCTTTCAATCAGTCTGCAGCCAGAACCATGAGCACGGAAAACAACGCGCCAGTAGTCAGCAACTTCATTCGCACCATCATTGACGAGGACCTGGCTTCCGGTAAGCACAGCACCATCGTCACCCGCTTCCCGCCGGAGCCCAATGGCTACCTGCACGTGGGCCACGCCAAATCCATCTGCCTGAACTTCGGCCTGGCCGAAGATTACCAGGGCAAGTGCAATCTGCGCATGGACGACACCAACCCGGAAAAAGAATCCGATGAGTTTGTGCAAACCATCAAAGACAGCGTGGAATGGCTGGGCTTTCAGTGGGATGGCAATGTCCGTTTCGCCTCGGATTACTTCGACGCGCTGTATGACTACGCCGTCGAGCTGATCAAGTCGGGCAAGGCCTTTGTCTGCGATCTGAACGCCGAAGAAATGCGCGCCTATCGCGGCAGCCTGACCGAACCGGGCAAGAACAGCCCCTTCCGCGATCGTAGCGTGGAAGAGAACCTCGACCTGTTCACCCGCATGCGCAACGGCGAATTCCCGGACGGCAGCAAAACCCTGCGCCTGAAGATCGACATGGCTTCCGGCAACGTGAACCTGCGCGATCCGGTGATCTACCGTATCCGTCGTGCCCATCACCACCGCACCGGCGACAAGTGGTGCATCTACCCGATGTACGACTACACCCACTGCATCTCCGATGCGCTGGAAGGCATCACCCACAGCCTGTGCACGCTGGAATTTGAAGACCATCGCCCGCTGTACGACTGGGTGCTGGACAACATCACCATCCCTTGCCACCCGCGCCAGTACGAGTTTTCCCGACTGGAACTGCTGTACGCGCTGACTTCCAAGCGCAAGTTGCAGGCTTTGGTGAACGATGGCTTGGTCAACGGCTGGAACGACCCGCGTATGCCCACCATCGAAGGCATGCGTCGTCGCGGTTTCAGCCCGGCTGGCATTCGCCTGTTTGCCCAGCGCATTGGCGTGTCCAAGGGTGAAAACATCATCGACATGAGCGTGCTGGAAGGCGCGGTGCGCGAGATGCTGGAAAACGAATCGCCGCGTGTAATGGCCGTGCTGGACCCGATCAAGGTGACGCTCACCAACTTCGATGCCGCCGTCACCGCGAGCCGCAGCGCACCTTTCCATCCGCATCACCCGGAATTCGGCCAGCGAGAAGTGCCGATCGCCCGTGAAATCTGGATTGAACGTGACGACTTTGCCGAAGTGCCGCCGCCCAAGTGGCAGCGCCTGACCGCTGGCGGCGAAGTGCGCCTGCGTTACAGCTATGTCATCAAGTGCGAAGAAGTGATCAAGGATGCCGATGGCAAGGTGGTGGAACTCAAGTGCTCCATCGACCACGACACCCTGGGCAAGAACCCGGAAGGCCGCAAGGTAAAGGGCGTGATTCACTGGGTATCGGCCGAACATGCCATTGAAGCGGATGTACGCCTGTATGACCGCCTGTTCACCGAGCCGCGTCCGGATGCCGTGCGTGGCGACGATGGCGAATACGTCGACTTCCGCCAGTTCCTCAACCCGGAATCGCTGAAAACCGTCACCGCCTATGTGGAAGACGCTGTGCTGAAGGCAGCCCCGGAATCGCGCTTCCAGTTTGAGCGCCTGGGCTACTTTGTCACCGACCGTTACGACCATCAGCAAGGTGCGCGCGCGGTGTTTAACCGGACTGTGGGTCTGCGCGACAACTGGAGCAAGTAAGTTTTGCCCAAACAAGTAAGTCAGTACTGACTTGCTTGGCGCGGTAGAACGCTGAAGCGGGCCAGACGGCCCGCTTTTTTCATGTCTGCTGCGCGGGCTACACCGTTAAGCGGGCACTGACAAGCTTCGCCAGCGCAGCATTTGATGCGCGTCGACTTTGGCGCGATGTAATTTGCCTGCTACACACGCCCTGCTTAGCATGAAAATCATTCAGTCTTGCTTTGCGGAGAAGTGTGATGAACCAGCCTCGCTTGCTGTATCTGCAATCCGGCGGCCCCACCGCCGTACTCAATGCCTCGGCGCAAGGGGTGATAGAAACCGCCCGCAAGCTGGGCATCTCGGTGTATGCCGCCCGCGACGGACTGGCTGGCCTGCTGGAAGACCGACTGGTGAATACCGATGGCGTGTCCGATCACGACATCGCCCGGCTGGGCTTTTTGCCTGGCGGGCATTTTGGGGTCAGCCGCCGCATGATAGGCCGTTTCGACGAATGCCCTGAAGACTGGCTGCGCATGAAAGAAGTGCTGGCGCGCCATGGCATTCATTATTTGCTGATCAACGGTGGCAATGGCTCGCTGGGCTGTGCCGCCCGGCTGGCGGATTTTCAGCGCCATACCGGCCACGCGCTGCATGTCATCGGTGTACCCAAAACCATCGACAATGATCTGCTTGGCACCGACAACAGCCCTGGTTATGGCTCGGCGGCCAAGTTTCTGGCCAGCACCATGCTGGAGGTGGGCATGGACATGCTGAGCATGGGGCGGGGCCGGGTGTTCATCATGGAGGCCATGGGCCGCCATACCGGCTGGCTGGCCGCTGCGCCAGCCGCCGCGCGCATTCATGGTGGCCAGGCTCCGCACATTGTGCTGCTGCCGGAAGTGCCGTTTGAGCAGGATAAATTTCTGGCAGCGGTGGATGCCAGTCTGGCTGCGCATGGTCAGTGTGCCATCTCGGTGGCGGAAGGGTTGACTGATGCCGCTGGGCGCTTTGTTACCGAGGCCAATGCCTCGGCCATTTATGGTCACGAGCAGCTGGGCGGAGTCGGCAGCTGGCTGGCGGCGCTGCTTAAGCGCGAACGCGGCCTGTCTGCCCATGTGGCGCAGGTGGATTATCTGCAGCGCGCGGCCGGGCATCTGGTGTCGGCCACCGATGCCGCCCAGGCTTACCAGATGGGTCAGCAGGGCGTGGAGTGGCTGCTGGCTGGCAAGAGCGGCGTGATGGCGGGTATCCGCCGCCTGTCCGATCACCCTTACCGCTGGGACGTGGCGGAATTTCCGCTGGCCCAGGTAGGCGATCTGGAAAAAGCCTTTCCGCCGCACTTCATCTCTGCCGATGGTTACGGCGTCACCCAGGCCTTTCTGGACTACCTGCTACCGCTGATGGAGGGGGAGCGCATGCCGCCTTTCCGTCAGGGCCTGCCGGATTACCGGCGGATTGAATGGCCGCCGGTGTGACCCCATCTGCCTACTTTCGTCAGGCAATCAGCCGGGCCATATGCCCGGCTTTTCATTTTTCGCGCAGCAGGACTGACCGTGTGCAGGCGCTTCGCGGGGGCTTGACGACTCTGCTACAATTTCCCCTTTTACCCAAGCACAGGTTATCGAGATCATGCTGAACGTGTACAACACCCTGACTCGCCAGAAAGAAGAGTTCCATCCCATCGAACCGGGCAAGGTGCGTATGTATGTGTGTGGCATGACGGTGTACGACCTCTGTCATATCGGCCATGCCCGCATGCTGGCGGCCTTTGACGTGATCTACCGCTGGCTCAAGGCCTCCGGCTACGATGTCAACTACGTGCGCAACATCACCGACATCGAAGACAAGATCATCAAGCGTGCGCTGGAGCGCGGCATCACCCCGGACCAACTGGTGGCGGAAACCATCGCCGACATGCACCAGGATGCCGCTGCGCTGAATCTGCTGCCGCCGACGCATGAGCCGCGTGCCACCCATCATGTGGGCGGCATGATTGCGCTGATCGAACAGCTGATTGCCAATGGCAAGGCCTACCCGGCCCCCAACGGTGATGTGTATTACGCGGTGCGCGAGTTTGCAGGCTACGGCAAGCTGTCCGGCCGCACGCTGGACAAGCTGCGTGCCGGTGAGCGGGTGGAAATCGACCCCAACAAGCGCGACCCGCTGGACTTCGTGCTGTGGAAGGCCGCCAAACCGGGCGAGCCGTCCTGGGACAGCCCGTGGGGTGCTGGCCGTCCGGGCTGGCATATCGAATGCTCGGTGATGAGCTGCCACCATCTGGGTGAGCACTTCGACATCCATGGCGGTGGTGAGGACTTGCAATTCCCGCACCACGAAAACGAAATCGCCCAGTCGGAAGGTGCGCACGGCCACCAGTATGTCAATTACTGGCTGCACAACGGCTTTATTAATGTTGATGGCGAGAAAATGTCCAAATCGCTGGGCAATTTCTTCACCATCCGCGATGTGCTGCAGCATTTTGACGGCGAAGTGGTGCGCTTCTTCATCGTGCGCAGTCACTACCGCAGCCCGGTCAACTACACCGACAGCATCCTCAACGATGCCAAGCAGGGCCTGACCCGTCTGTACACCGCCTTGCGCGGTCTGGATCTGCCGGCAAGCACGGGTATCGACTGGAACAACCCCTACGCTGCGCGCTTCAAGGCGGCGATGGATGACGACTTCAGCTCCTCCGAAGCCGTTGCCGTGCTGTTTGAGCTGGCCGGTGAAGTCAACAAGACGCGCGATGTGCAGCTGGCCCGCCTGATGAAGGACCTGGGCGGCGTACTGGGCCTGCTGCAACGTGAGCCGGAGGAATTCCTCAAGGCCGGTGCCGGGGAGGGCGAATTGACTGCCGAGCAGATCGAAGCCCTGATCCAGGCGCGTCGTGATGCGCGTGCCAACAAGAACTGGGCTGAGTCTGACCGTATCCGTGACGAGCTGATCGCCAAGGGTGTGGTGCTGGAAGACAATGCCCAGGGAACCAGCTGGCGTCGTGCCTGAGCCTGCATCGCTGGCCGGGAGAGTCCAGGGCGGCAGTCTGATAAGAGCTGCTAACAAAACCTCGTAGAGAACCCGGGCCAAGGCGCGCCGCCGCAGACAGTACATGGAGTACGGCAAGGCGGCGCAACGCTGGAGCGGGGGTTTTGTTAGCGGCTCCACAGGCTGTCGCCGTTTTCGTTTCGGGCGACTTGTCAAGTGCTGATAAAGCGCGGATAATGCACCCCTTCACCAAGTAGTACAGGCAAAACCCCTGTACCCGTAACCAAGGAAGCTCATCATGCGCGCTGATATTCACCCGAATTACAAAGAAGTTGCGGTTACCTGCTCCTGCGGTAACACCTTCACCACCCAGTCCACCATGGGCAAGGACGCCTTCCACATTGAAGTGTGCTCCAGCTGCCACCCGTTCTACACTGGTAAGCAGAAGATTGTTGATACCGCTGGCCGTATCGACAAGTTCAACCAGAAGTTCGGTGGCTTCTTCAAGCGCTAAGCTTGTAAGCTTTGGAAAAAAGGCAGCCCAGGCTGCCTTTTTTCATTTCCGCTGTGTGTGCTTGCACATTAAAATAACGCTTTCTCCAGACTGGCGCGCGCCTCGATGCTGACGTACTCCCCGCAAAACGCCACCGTTCCTGTTCCCACCGAAAAACCCTGGGTACTGCTTTTGCTGTGCTTTGTCTGGCTGTGGCCAGGCATCATCGGCCATGATCCGTGGAAGCCGGACGAACCCTATGTAATGGCCGTGGTGGATGGCATGCTGCGCAGCGGCAACTGGCTGCTGCCCACCATCCAGGGCGTACCCTATCTGGAATCCCCGCCACTGTATTACTGGGTGGCTACTGTTCTTGCCAAACTGTTTTCCCCCTGGCTGTTACCAGCGCATGATGCCGCCCGGCTGGCTACGCCGCTGTTCATGGCCCTGGGGCTTACCCTGGCCGGCATGACCGGGCGTGATCTGATTGGCCGCCGTCATGGCCGCAGTGTGGTGATGATTCTGATTGGCTGCCTGGGCCTGATTGTCACCGGCCACCAGATGACGCCAATGGTGGCCAGCTTCACCGGCTTTGCCGCTGCCTTTTATGCCCTATCGCTTACCCTGCGCTCGCCGGGACTGGCCGGGGCCATCCTGGGAGCGGGCAGTGCTGTGCTGTTTCTCAGTGCCAGCCTGCTGGAGGTGATGCTGGTGTGGGCGGTGGTCATCTTCTTGCCCGCTTTCACTGCCTGGCGTAACAAGCGCTATGCCATCACCGTGTTCATGGCCTTGCTGGTGGCGGTGCCGGTGGCGCTGATCTGGCCGCTGGAGTTGTCCCGCAGCTATCCGGCCTTGTTCCGCCTGTGGTGGGAACATCATGCGCTGGGGCCGCTGGAGGGCTTTGGCAAGGTTAGCCTGTTTCACGGTTTTGGCTATTACACCTTCAATACCATCTGGTTTGCCTGGCCTGCCTGGCCGCTGGCTGCCTGGACGCTGTACCGCAACCGCAAGTACGAGTTGCCCATGCTGCAACTGCCGCTGATGTTCTTTGCCGTGGTGCTGATCATGCTGACGCTGTCCGAGCGCAAGAGCATGGATTACGCCATGCCGCTGTTGCTGCCGCTGTCCCTGCTGGCGGCGGTGGAGCTGGATAATCTGCGCCGTGGTGCGGCGGCCTTTCTCAACTGGTTCGGCCTGATGGCTTTTGGCGTGTTCGGCCTGCTGATCTGGGCGGGTTGGGCGGCGATGAACTATGGCTGGCCGGAACGGTTGGCCGGGCGCGCACAGTATTTCAGTCCCTACTATGTGCCACATGTTTCCGTGCTGGCTGCGGTGTTTGCTGTGCTGGCCACCATGACCTGGATCTGGGCAGTAACGCGCAGCCATCTGCGTGGCCGGCAAGCCATTACCAACTGGGCGGCGGGTCTTACCTTGTGTTGGGGACTGGCGCTGAGCTTGTGGCTGCCATGGCTGGATGCAGCCAAGAGCTACCGCCCGGTGGTGGAAAGCATGCGTCGTGCCTTGCCTGCCGTGCTGGCCGATAACACACAGTGCATTGCTACCGAGCGGCAAAACATGGTGGCGCGTATCAGCTGGCACTACTATGCCGGGATTGATCTGGTGGCCTATCCGGCCGGGGAGAGCAGCCCTTGCGACTACCTGCTGCTGATGCGTTCGCGCAGCGAGGGCCTGGCCGAACCGGGTTGGGCCTTGTTGTGGCAGGGGGCAAGACCGCGTGAGAAATACGAGCTGTTCGGCCTGTTCCGGCGTTCCGCTCACTAAGCCTGCCGTTAACTGGCATGGCGTAATCAAACAGCAGGCCGGAGATTATCCGGCCTGTTTCATTGACGGGGCATGTTGGCGCTTGGGCTTAAGACTGTAATGCCGCCATGACCTCGGGCAGGCTCTCGGCCAGGGCAAACAGCTCGCGCTCCTCGAAGCGGACATGGGCAGTCATGGCATCGGCAAAAGCCTGCAGGATGGCCGGGCTGGCCAGCGCGCTATGCTGCATCAGCTGATGCAGGTGGGCATGCTCGTCCAGCGTGCGTTGCACCAGCGTTGTTTTGCCTGCCTGGGCCAGTGCTGGCAGCAGTGCGCGTTCTTCCTCGGCAAAGTGGGCTTGCAGGGTTTGCTGATAGTGCAGCCTGATGTGATCGGCAGCCTGTTGCCATTGCGCCTGCTCATCACTACGCGCTGCCTTGCCAGCCTGCATGGCCAGCGACAGGGCGTGGTGGTGGTCGCGGGATAGGGGAGTAAGGGCGGGGCTGCGTTTCATGCGGTAACCTGTTGCTGATATTGACGATAGCTTGCAAGCATCGCGGGCAAGCTGCCTTGATGGCTCTCAATTTTGCCCGGCTTGCCGTGGGCTGTGTTTTTTATTATCCAGCATGGGCGACAAGGGCTTCCCGCAGGAAGCCCTTGTTCTGCTCAAGCCTGTGGCATTCGCTTAGCTTTGCAGTTGCGGCAGATCGGCAAACAGCCGGAGCGCTTCCGGATTGGCCAGCGCACTCAGATTGTTTACGGGCTCACCGTGAATCACGTTTTTGACTGCCAGCTCGACAATCTTGCCGCTGATGGTGCGCGGGATATCTGCCACGGCAATGATGCGCGCCGGCACATGGCGTGGGCTGGCACCACGCTTGATCTGCTCACGCAGGCGGGCCGCCAGCGCTTCATCCAGCTGGCAACCTGCGCGCAGCCGCACAAACAGTACTACCCGTTCGTCGTCCTGCCAACGCTGACCTACTGCCAGGCTTTCCACCACCTCCGGGAAGCTTTCCACCTGACGGTAGATTTCTGCCGTGCCAATGCGCACCCCGCCCGGATTGAGTACGGCATCTGAGCGGCCATAAATCACCATGCCGTCGTGTTCGGTAAGTTCGGCATAGTCGCCATGACACCAGATGTTTTCAAAGCGCCCGAAGTAGGCCTGACGGTATTTGCTGCCCTGCGGGTCCTGCCAGAATCCTACCGGCATGGAGGGGAAGGGCCGGGTGCACACCAGTTCGCCCTTTTCCTGCCGTACTGGTCGGCCATGGCTGTTATAGATATCCACGGCCATGCCCAAGCCACGGCATTGCAGCTCGCCACGGTACACCGGCAGCGTGGCGCACCCCAGGGCAAAGCAGGACACAATGTCGGTGCCGCCGGAAATGGAGGCCAGATTGATGTCCTGCTTGATGTTGGCGTACACCCAGTCATAGCTTTCCGCCATCAGTGGCGAGCCGGTGGAGAAGACGGCGCGCAGCGCATCCAGCCGGTACTCGCGTGCAGGGGCCAAATCTATCTTGCGCAGTCCGTCGATATATTTGGCCGAGGTGCCGAAATGGCTGAATTGCCATTGCTGTGCATATTCCCACAGGATGTGTCCCTGATTGGCAAACGGCGAGCCGTCGTACAGCATCAGTGTGGCACCGCTGGCCAGGCCGGATACCAGCCAGTTCCACATCATCCAGCCGCAGGTGGTGAAGAAGAACAGGTGATCGCCCTGATGCACATCGCCATGCAGCTGATGTTCTTTCAGGTGCTGCAGCAAGGTACCGCCAGTACCGTGCACGATGCACTTGGGTTTGCCGGTGGTACCGCTGGAATACAGGATGAACAGCGGGTGGTTGAAGCCTACCCGGACATAGTGCAGCGGCTGCACCGCAAACGGGGCGATGAAATCGTCCAGCGTGATGGTGCGCGGCAGGCTTTCGGCAAAGACGGCGGTTTCCCCCAGATAGGGGATGGCGATGAACTGCTGCACCGAAGGCAGGCCTGCTGTCAGCGCCAGCATCTTGTCGCGGATGTCGATCTGCTTGCCGCCATACCAGTAGCCATCCGGGCAGAACAGCAGCTTGGGTTCGGTCTGGCCAAAGCGGTCGATGGCACCATCGATGCCGAAGTCGGGTGAGCAGCTGGTCCAGATGGCACCCAGGCTGGTGGCAGCCAGCATGGCGGCGACGGTTTCCGGCATATTGGGCAGGAAGCCGGCCACGCGGTCGCCCGCCACAATGCCCGCTGCCCGCATGGCTTGCTGCAGGCGGGATACCAACTGGCGCAGTGCCTGCCAACTGAATTCGCGCTTGACCTTGTCCTCGCCCCAGAATACCAGCGCGCTGCCTTCGCCATCCCGGCGCAACAGGTTTTCAGCATAGTTGAGGCGGGCGCCAGGGAAAAAGCGCGCGGCCAGCATATCGTCACCATGCTCCAGCACGGTGTCGCCCTTATCGCCGATGACGCCGCAGTAATCCCACACCAGTCCCCAGAAGCGGGCCGGGTCGTGCACACTGGCTTGCCACAGGCTGTGGTAGTCAGGCAGCGAACGGTCATATGCGGCCTCTGCCAGTTTGCCAAAGGCATGCAGGTGTGAGCCTGCCACACGCTGGGCGGAGGGTTGCCAGATCGGGGGGGTGAGCTGCTCCATGATTCTCCTCTTTATCTTGTCCTGCGCGATGCTTGCGCTGTCGGGGCGGACTCAGTGCGGTGCAGCCATGGCCTGCGCCACTTTGGTGCCGGGTTGCCGGCCTAGCAGCGCGGCGGCAAACCAGGCGGTTTCCACCAGGGCGGGCAGGTTGATACCGCAGTCCACCCCCAGGCCTTGCATCAGGTACACCACATCTTCCGTAGCCACATTGCCGGAGGCTCCACGAGCATACGGGCAGCCACCCAAGCCGGCAATGGATGAGTCGAAGGTGCGGATGCCTGCCTGAAAAGACGCATGAATATTGCCGATGGCCATGCCGTAGGTGTCGTGAAAATGGCCAGCCAGTTGCTCCATTGGCACCCGCTTGCTCACGGCTTCCAGCATGTCCAGCACCCGGTTGGGCGTGGCGGTGCCAATGGTATCGCCCAGCGATATTTCGTAGCAGCCCATGTCCTGCAGGCGGGTGGCCACTTCCGCCACCTTGGCCGGGGCGATGGCACCCTCATACGGACAATCCACCACGCAGGACACATAGCCGCGCACGCGGATGTTTTCACGTTGCGCCGTCGCCATGACGCTGTCAAAGCGGGCCAGGCTTTCGGCGATGCTGGCATTGATGTTTTTCTGGCTGAAACTTTCACTGGCGGCACCAAACACGGCAATCTCGCGTACGCCAGCGGCCAGTGCCTGTTCCATGCCCTTATCGTTGGGCACCAGCACCGGGTAATGCACCGGGCCGGGCAAATCCAGTGCCTGCAATACCTGCAGGCTGTCGGCCATTTGCGGCACCCACTTGGGCGAAACAAACGCGCCCGCTTCGATATGGGTAAGACCGCAGGCCGCCAGGCGGCGAATCAGCTCCAGCTTGCTGGCGGTATCTACCTGCTGTTTTTCGTTTTGCAGCCCGTCACGCGGGCCGACTTCAACGATTTTCACGGTTTGCATAGCGTGTTGTCCTCCGGGTCAGGCGGCGTCGAAGTCGAGCAACTCGTCGCCATCGCATACCTGTTCGCCCGCACCAAAGTAAAAGGCGTTTACCGTGCCATCGGCTGGGGCATGGATGGTGTGCTCCATTTTCATCGCTTCCAGAATCAGCAGCGGCTCGCCCTTGCAAACCTGCTGCCCGCTACTGGCCAGCAAGGCCACCACCCGGCCCGGCATCGGCGCTTTCAGGTGGGTGGCACCATGCACTTCTTCCGCGCTGACGGCATAGGGGTCCACCCATTCAACGCTCAGCCGTTCACCGTGCAGAAACAACACGCGTTGACCCTGCTGGCACACCACCGTGGCATGCAGTTGATGGCCATCCAGCGTCACTTGTAGCTGGCCCTGTTGCCATTGCGCCTGAGCTTGCATGGTTTGTCCGTTCACTGTCACGGCAAAGCCTTGTGGCAGATGACACAAGCTGACGCGGTGCAAGGTTTCGCCGTGCATGAATTGCTGTGTGCTTTCCAGCAGACCATTCAGACGCCAGCCCGGGCTTGCCGGGTAACTGGCCTGACAGACCAGGGTTTCAGCCAGGCCCAGCACCGCCAGTTGTTGCGTGCTGAGCGGCGTTGGTGCCGGTAGCAAGGCATCCTGATAGCGGGCAATCAGCCCGGTATCCACTGCACCGCTGGCAAAGCTGTGATGCTGCACAATGCGCCGCAGGAAGCTGATATTGGTGGTGACACCGGCCACCTGATACTGCGCCAATGCTGCATCCAGCTGTTGCAATGCTGCAGCCCGGTTTTCGCCCCAGACAATCAGCTTGGCAATCATCGGGTCGTAGAAGGGGCTGATGCTGTCGCCCTGCACCACGCCGGTATCAATGCGCACCTGGGCGCTTTCTGGCGGGGTTTGCAGGTGAATCAGCTGGCCGGTGGCGGGCAGAAAGCCCTTGTCCGGGTCTTCGGCATAAATGCGTGCCTCGATGGCGTGGCCGTGAATCTGCAGTTCGTCCTGCCGCAACGGCAGGGGCTGACCAGCAGCCACTTGCAACTGCCAAGCCACCAGGTCCTGCCGGGTGATCATCTCGGTGACCGGGTGTTCTACTTGCAGCCGGGTGTTCATCTCCATGAAGTAAAACGCACCCGGCTGGCCATCGTCCTCTACCGCCATGATGAATTCCACCGTCCCCGCGCCGACATAGCCCACCGCGCGTGCGGCGGCACAGGCGGCCTCGCCCATGGCCTGCCGGGTGCTGAGCGGCAAATCCGGTGCTGGAGCTTCTTCCAGTACTTTCTGATGACGGCGCTGCACCGAGCAGTCGCGCTCAAACAGATACACGCAGTTGCCATGGCTGTCGGCAAATACCTGGATTTCCACATGGCGCGAACGCGGCAGGTATTTTTCCACCAGCACCTTGTCGTCATCAAAGCTGGCGGCGGCTTCACGCTGGCAGGAGGCGAGGGCGGCGGAAAAGTCGTCGCTGCGCTCGACAATACGCATGCCCTTGCCACCACCACCGGCACTGGCCTTGATCAGCACCGGGTAGCCCATGGCATCGGCCTGCTGGTGCAGGAAGTCTGATTCTTGGCGCTCGCCGTGATAGCCGGGCACCAGCGGCACGGCGGCTTGTTCCATCAGCGATTTGGCGGCGGATTTGCTGCCCATGGCGGCAATGGCGCTGGCCGGTGGGCCGATAAAGGCAATGCCTGCTGCTTCGCAGGCGGCGGCAAAATCAGCGTTTTCCGACAAAAAACCATAACCGGGGTGGATGGCCTCGGCACCGCTCTGGCGGGCAATGTCCAGAATCAGCCCGGCCTTGAGATAGGATTCCGCCGCCGGAGCCGGGCCCAAGCGCCAGGCTTCATCGGCCAGTTTGACAAAGCGGGCATCGGCATCGGCATCGGAATAAACGGCAACAGTGGCAATGCCCAGCTGGCGCGCGGTCTTGATCACCCTACAGGCTATTTCGCCGCGGTTGGCAATCAGTATTTTCTTAAACATGGCAGTCTCCCGCGGCGAAATCGCCACGGCGCAGGCGCGCCGTCAGGCGATGTTGCTGCGCAGCTGCGCAGCCTTGCGGCTGCTGGTCACCCCTATTTGCAATCAGTATTTTCTTGAACATGGCGGCGTCCTTATTGTTCTTGTTACCAGGCTGGCGGGCGTTTGTCGAAGAAGGCAGCCAACCCTTCGCGGGCTTCCGCACCGCTGCGGGTGCTGGCAATACGGCTGGCGGTGTCGGCCAGTAGTGCGTCATCCCACGGTGAGCCTTCATGCAATTCGGCCAACAGGTCTTTGGCGGCACCCAGTGCGCGTGGTGCGCCTTTGGCCAGTTCGCTGGCGATGTCGGCTATGCGTTGGTCCAGTGCGTCAGCAGGAACAATTTCATGCACCAGCCCGATACGGGCGGCGGAGGCGGCGTCAATGCGTTCGGCGGACAGGAAGTAGCGCCGTGCCTGCCGCCAGCCGATGGCATCGGCCACATAGGGGCCGATGGTGGCGGGAATCAGCCCCAGCCGCACTTCGGTGAGGCCGAAGCGGGCGGCTTCGGTGGCAATGGCAATGTCACACACGGTGGCAAGGCCGGTGCCACCGGCAATGGCCGGGCCGTGAATGCGGGCGATCACCGGCTTATGGCTGCGGTAGATGGCTTTGAGCATGGCGGCCAGGCGTTGGGCATCGGCCAGGTTTTCCGCTTCGCTGTAGCCAGCGGCGCGGCGCATCCAGTCCAGATCGGCCCCGGCGGAAAAGCTTTTGCCGTGACCAGCCAGCACGATAACGCGCACGCTGTCGTCCAGTTGCAGGGCCTTGAAGGCGGCGGTCAGCTCGGCAATCAGGGTTTCGTTCAGCGCATTGTGCAGTTCCGGGCGATTCATCCAGACGGTGGCGGTGCTGCCGCTGTGGTGGATGTCGAGAGTCTGATACTGGCTCATGGCGCTTCCTTACATGCGGAACACGCCAAAGCGTGTCTTGTCGATGGGGGCGGACAGGGCGGCTTCCAGTGCCAGACTCAGCACGTCGCGGGTCTGGGCCGGGTCGATGATGCCATCATCCCACAGCCGCGCGCTGGCGTAGTAGGGATGGCCCTGGCGTTCGTATTGTTCGCGTACCGGGGTTTTCAGGGCTTCTTCCTGCTCGGCGGTGAAGGCATCGCCCAGTTGTTCTTTCTTCACCTGAGCCAGCACTCCGGCAGCCTGTTCGCCACCCATCACCGAAATGCGGCTGTTGGGCCACATCCACAGCATGCGCGGGCTGTAAGCGCGGCCACACATGCCGTAATTGCCTGCACCAAAGCTGCCGCCAATCAGCACGGTGAACTTGGGCACGCTGGCGCAGGCCACGGCGGTAACCAGCTTGGCTCCATCCTTGGCGATGCCGCCGTTTTCATACTTCTTGCCCACCATGAAGCCGGTGATGTTCTGCAGGAAGATCAGCGGAATGCCGCGCTGGCAGCACAGTTCGACAAAGTGCGCACCCTTGAGCGCAGACTCGGAAAACAGGATGCCGTTATTGGCGATGATGCCCACGCGCCAGCCATTGAGCCGGGCAAAACCGGTCACCAGTGTGGTGCCGTAGTTCTGCTTGAATTCGTCAAAGTCGGAATCGTCCACCAGCCGGGCGATGATTTCCCGCACATCAAACGGTTTTTTCTGGTCCGCTGGAATCACGCCGTAGATTTCCTCGGCAGCGTGGCGGGGGGCTTTGGGTTCGGCGCGGTCCAGCACGCCTTGTTTGTGCCAGTTGAGGTCGGCCACGATGCGGCGGGCAATGCCCAGCGCATGGGCGTCGTTCTGCGCCAGATGGTCGGCTACGCCGGAGATACGCGCATGCACATCGCCACCGCCCAGTTCTTCTGCCGTCACCACTTCGCCGGTGGCGGCTTTCACCAGCGGCGGGCCACCCAGAAAGATGGTGCCTTGTTCCTTGACGATGACGGTTTCGTCCGACATGGCCGGTACATAAGCACCGCCTGCGGTGCAGCTGCCCATCACCACGGCAATTTGTGGAATGCCCGCAGCAGACAGCTGCGCCTGGTTGTAGAAGATGCGGCCAAAGTGCTCCTTGTCCGGGAATACCTCATCCTGCAGCGGCAAAAAGGCCCCGCCGGAATCCACCAGATAAACACAGGGCAGGCGGTTTTCCTTGGCGATTTCCTGCGCACGCAGGTGTTTTTTCACCGTCATCGGGTAATAAGTGCCGCCTTTGACCGTGGCATCGTTGGCGATGATCAGGCAGTCCACTCCGGCAATACGGCCAATGCCGCTGATCAGCCCGGCACCCGGCGCATCGTCGTTGTACATGCCAAAGGCTGCCAGCTGGGATAGCTCCAGAAAGGGCGCACCAGGATCCAGCAGCAGGTTGATGCGCTCGCGCGGCAGCAACTTGCCACGGGCGCTGTGTTTGTCACGGGCTTTGTCGCCGCCGCCCAGTGCCGCCTGGGCGACTTTCTGTTTCAGGTCTTCCACCAGCGCACGCATTTTGTCGGCATTGGCCTGGAAGTCCGGTGCGCGGGGGGAGAGTTTGGATTCGATGACTGGCATGGTGAGCCTCTTGTTTTTGTGCCGATCCGTCAGGTTTTTTCAAAGCGGGGCGAGAAGGGGGGGAGGCGGCTGAAGCAAGGCGCGCCGCCGCAGACAGTACATGGGGTACGGCCAGACGGCGTGACTCAGCATCAGGCGCTTTATTCCTCTCTTATCGGGTCTCGGCCATCAGTTCGCGGCCAATCAGCCAGCGGCGGATTTCGCTGGTGCCCGCGCCAATTTCATACAGCTTGGCATCGCGCAGCAGGCGGCCGGTGGCGTATTCATTGATATAGCCGTTGCCGCCCAGGCACTGGATGGCATCCAGCGCCATCTGGGTGGCGTTTTCGGCGGCATACAGAATGGCCCCGGCAGCGTCCTTGCGGGTCTGGCGGCCGCTTTCGCCACGGTCCAGCGCCTGGCCTACGGCATAGACATAGGCGCGGCTGGCGGACAGCTTGACGTACATGTCGGCCAGCTTGCCCTGCATCAGCTGGAAGTCGCCAATGGCCTGGTCAAACTGTTTGCGGTCATTCAGATAAGGCACCACGATGTCCATGCAAGCCTGCATGATGCCCAATGGTCCGGCGGCCAGCACCGCACGTTCGTAATCCAGCCCGCTCATCAGCACCTTCACGCCATTGCCTTCGCCACCCAGCACGTTTTCGGCGGGGATTTCACAGTTGTCGAAAAACAGCGGGTAAGTGTTGGAACCGCGCATGCCCAGCTTGTCCAGCTTGCTGCCGTGCGAGAAACCGGCAAAGCCCTTTTCCACGATAAAAGCCGTGATGCCTTTGGGCCCGGCGTTGACATCGGTCTTGGCATACACCACCAGGGTGTCGGCATCGCCGCCGTTGGTAATCCACATCTTGCTGCCGTTTAGTACATAACGGTCGCCTTTTTTGTCGGCACGCAGCTTCATGCTGACTACATCGGAACCGGCATTGGGTTCGGACATGGCCAGCGCACCCACGTGTTCGCCGGAAATCAGCTTGGGCAGGTAGCGGGCTTTTTGTTCGGCGCTGCCGTTTTTCTGAATCTGATTGACGCACAGATTGGAGTGCGCGCCGTAGGACAGGGCGACCGATGCCGAGGCGCGGCTGAGTTCTTCCATCACCATCATGTGGGCCAGATAACCCATATTGGCGCCACCGTATTCTTCTGCGGCGGTGATGCCCAGCAAGCCCATATCGCCCAGTTTGCGCCACAGCTCGGCAGGGAAGAGGTTGTCACGGTCGATATCGGCGGCACGCGGGGCGATTTCGGCGTCGGCAAAATCCTTCACGCTCTGGCGCAACATGTCGTAGGTGTCGCCATGGTCAAAACGCAGGCTGCTGTACATGATTTTCTCCTCCATGCCCGTCGTGGCGGCTGCGCCTGACAGGCTATTGTGATGGTCGCGTTACTGATTTGAATATTGAATTACGTTTACGTAAGCGTCAATATGATGTGGTAAAAAAACCTGCACGAGGGCAGGTGTTCAGGCTGGCGTGTCAGCCTTGGTGGTCATCTGGTCTATCACGCCACGGCAGTGCTTTTCCAGCGCGTCGATTTCTGCCAGCACCACGTCGATGTCGCGCCGCTGTTCTTCCAGCTGCTCGCGCCGGGCCACCAGCAAATGCAGCAGCTTGAGCGACTGGCTGGCTTCGTCGCGGGCCAGGTCGTACAGATCAATGATTTCACGGATTTCCGACAAGGACAGGCCAATACGCTTGCCACGCAGGATGAGCCGCAGCCGGGCGCGGTCGCGGCGGGTGAACACACGCTGGCGGCCATCGCGTTGCGGCTCGATCAGCCCTTGTTCCTCGTAAAAGCGAATGGTGCGCAGGGTGACGTCAAAATCGCGCGCCAAGTCCGAAATGGTGAAAAGTTCCTGTTCTGTCATGGTATCTGCTTTCAGTATTTATACGGATTGTAGCGTTTTTCCCACGCCTTCTCATCATGATAGCTACATTACGTTTACGTAATCGTAAACTTGTGGGATTAATGCCAAAAAACCGGCCACACCATGCAGTGTGGTTGCCGTCGTTAAGGGAAGCGACGCGTTCTGGATAAAGAGACAACACCAAGGAGATTCAACATGCTGCAAGCCAGCTATGTACACGGTGCCAGTCAGCAGCCGCTGATTGGCAAAACCATCGGCCAGATGTTTGACCAGGCCTGCCAGCACCACGCCCAGCGGGAAGCGCTGGTGGTACGCCAGCAAGGCATACGCTGGAGCTATGCACAATTGCAGGAACAGGTGGACCGGCTGGCGTGCAGCCTGATGCGCCTGGGCCTTGCGCCGGGCGAGCGCATCGGTATCTGGTCACAAAACAATGCCGAATGGGTGCTGACGCAGTTTGCCACTGCCAAGGCCGGGCTGGTGCTGGTGAATATCAACCCAGCGTATCGCCGTGCCGAGCTGGAATATGCGATTAACAAGGTAGGCTGCCGCGCCCTGATTGCCTCACCCAGCTTCAAGAGCAGCAATTACATCGAAATGCTGCAGGATTTGCTGCCGGAACTGGCTGTGAGCCAACCCGGCGAGCTTCGTGCCGCCCGCATGCCCAAGCTGGAATGGGTGATCCGCATGGGCCAGCAGGCCACGCCGGGCATGCTGGGTTTTGCCGAGTTGCTGACCGAACCGACCCCAGCCGAGCGCACTGCCTTGCAGCAGTTGGGAGATAGCCTGCAATTTGATGATGCCATCAATATCCAGTTTACTTCCGGCACCACCGGCAACCCCAAGGGGGCCACGCTTTCCCATCACAATATTCTCAACAATGCCTTCTTTACCGGACAGGCGATGCGCTTTACCTCGGCGGACCGGCTGTGCATCCCGGTGCCGCTCTACCACTGCTTTGGCATGGTGCTGGGCACGCTGACCTGCCTCACGCATGGGGCATGCATGGTGTTTCCTGCGGAAAGCTTCGATGCGCTCAGCGTGCTGCAAACCGTGCAGGAAGAACGCTGTACCGCGCTGCATGGCGTGCCCACCATGTTTATCGGTTTGCTGGACCACCCCCAGTTCGATCAATTCGACTTGTCCAGCCTGCGCACGGGGGTGATGGCGGGCAGCCCTTGCCCTATCGAGGTGATGAAGCGCGTCACCACCCTGATGCACATGGCGCAAGTCACCATTGGCTACGGCATGACCGAAACCAGCCCGCTCAGCTTCCAGAGCAGCGCCGACACGCCACTGGACAAGCGCGTGTCTACCGTGGGGCAAGTGCATCCGCATGTGGAAGTCAAAATTGTCGATAACGATGGCCGTATCGTGGCGCATGGCGAAACCGGCGAGCTGTTGACCCGTGGCTATTCGGTAATGCTGGGCTACTGGGACGACCCGCAGAAAACCGCCGAATCC
The DNA here is from genome assembly GCF_057809375.1 of Aquitalea sp. FG25. NCBI lineage: Bacteria > Pseudomonadati > Pseudomonadota > Betaproteobacteria > Neisseriales > Chromobacteriaceae > Aquitalea > Aquitalea sp. FG25. The sequence goes on along the minus strand of NZ_JBMDJV010000006.1, from coordinate 56,243 downwards.
ATCGACAAATCCGGCTGGATGCACAGCGGTGATCTGGCGGTGATGGACGGGCAGGGCTACGTCAATATTGTTGGTCGGGTGAAGGACATGGTGATACGCGGTGGCGAAAACATCTACCCGCGTGAAGTGGAAGAGTTTTTCTACCGTCATCCCAAGATTCAGGAAGTGCAGGTGATTGGCGTGCCGGACGACCGCTTTGGCGAGGAGCTGTGCGCCTGGATCAAGCTGCGCGATGGCGAAACCGCCAGCATCGACGACATGCGTGCCTTTTGTCAGGGGCAGATCGCCCATTACAAAATTCCGCGCTATATAGAGTTCGTCGACAGTTTTCCCATGACCATCACCGGCAAGATCCAGAAGTTTGTCATGCGCCAGCAAATGAAGGAAAAGCTAGGCCTGGCTGACAGCCGCACTGCCTGAATGGCTGCAGATCAACGTTGTATGCAATGGCCCCGGCGAAGCGGGGCTTTTTTCGCTACAATGCGCCCATTCAATCTGACTTCAGGAGTGCACCATGACTGATATCGTATTCAATGACGCCGATCTGGCCCGGCTGGAACAGTTGCTGACGCCCCTGTCGATCAGTGGCAGCACCATGCGCCCGGACGAAGTACAAGGCTTCTTTGCCGCACTGGCCAGCGGGCCGGATGCAGCCGACCGCAGCATGTGGCTAGCCGAAGTGTTGGGCGATGCCCCGGCTTTTGAAAATGCCGAAGAAAAAACCGAGCTGGAAGCCCTGCTGCAAAAGCTGTTTGATGTCACCGCCCATGTGCTGGCCGATGGCCGCGAGCTGGACCTGATCCTGTACGCAGACGAAGACAGTGATGATGATGAAGCCGACTACTGGCCGTGGTGCAATGCCTATCTGTACGCGCTGGATGTGGTGGATACCGACTGGTTTGAAGCGGCCGATGACGAAGGCTTTGAAGACCTGCTGATGCCCATTCTGGTACTGGGCGGCATGTTTGAGGAAGAAGACGGCGAAGACCTGGTTACCTTTACCGACGAGGAAAAGGATGATTGCAAGGAACAGCTGCCCGAAGCCCTGATCTCCGTGTTCAACTACTGGCGCGCCAAGGCGCAGGCACCGGCAACAGTGCGTCGCGAAGGTGACAAGGTAGGCCGTAACGACCCCTGCCCATGTGGAAGCGGCAAGAAGTACAAGGCCTGCTGCGGTAGCAACTGAGTTTTCTGCCAGCCTGCGTGCTGGTGGATGCCATACCTGAAAGCCTCCATCCGGAGGCTTTTTCTTTTACTGCCATGTGGTGGCCATTGTTCAGGATGGATGAAGGTATGAAATGAAATCCTGTTGTTCCGCACTAAGTGGTTCATGCTTGCGCGTCAAGATGCCAAAAGGAGGGAGTGGGATGTTTACCTTGATTGGCAATATTTGCACGATACCCATGTCCAGATAGTCTGTCATGGCGGACTCCGCTAACAGCATCACCGCATTGGTGCGTTGAATCAGTTGCAGCATGGAGTAAACCGAATTGCTCTCGATGATATTGCCGGGCAAGGGTAGTGCGGCTTGCAGCAGATATTGCTCTAATGCCATGCGTGCCGGGCTGCTGGGGGCTTGTAATATCCACGGCCAGTTTCGTAGTAATACCGGCAATTCGATATGTTGCTGTTGTAATAATATATGGTTTTTAGCCACCACCAGTCGCAATATTTCATTGCCCAATGGCCAAAAATTAAAAGCTGCATCTTCAGTTTTCGGGCTGCGCCGGGCAATGGCCAGGTCGATGCGTCCTTGTTCCAGCAAGCTCACCACTTCGTCGCTGGTATCTCCCATCACGCGAATGCACAGGCGTGGTCTTTCCTGTTTCAAACGTGCAATTGCCGCCATGATCCGCTCGGGTGCAGCACCCATGATGGCACCCACTGACAAGTAGCCAAAGCCTTCTTTCTTCTGCAGCTCCAGCGTCTCCACGCAGCCTTCCAGATGATGCAGGCTGCGGGTGGCGAATTTGACCAGCTCCATGCCCAGTGCGGTAGGCAGCATGCCATGCGGCAGACGTTCGAACAGCCGGCAGTCAAACATATCCTCGATTTCCTGCAACATGCGGCTGGCCGCTGGTTGCGACATATACATGCCTTCCGCCGTCCGTTTCATATTCTGGCTGCTACCTAATATCACCAGCATTTGCAAATGCTTGTAACGCAGGCGTTGCAGTAAATGACGGTATTGTGGTGATGATCGGGTGGCTGTTTTATTCATAAGCAAAAGGTATTGCCTGTTAATTAAAAGTAATTGGATGGCTTGGTCAGTATGACGTAGTTTTGCTGTTGCCGCATTTTGCTGTCAGGAAGTAAATGATCTGATATTTATCAAGCTGATTTAAGGGCTTGCTTGTTGGATGGAATTCAGCCTGCTTGTATCGGATTTTTATTATTGGCTTAAATTAATTTCGTAAGATATTCCTGCTAATTCACTCTGGATCTTAGTTATTTCTGATCCGGATAAGTGGGGATATTCAATATCGGAGCAGTGCGCCATGAAGCAAATTCCAGTCATCAAACACGTCCGCGCTTTTACCTTGCGAGGTGGCGGTGCGGATTATCACGATCAGGCCGATGGCCACTGGATTGACGACCACATCGCCACACCCATGTCCAAATACCCTGCCTACCGGCAGAGCCGACGCAGCTTTGGCATCAATGTACTGGGCACGCTGGTGGTGGAAGTTGAGGACAGCGCCGGCAATGTCGGCTTTGCCGTGACTACAGGCGGCGAGCCGGCAGCTTTCATCGTCGAGCGCCATCTGGCGCGTTTCGTGGAAGGGGCCAAAGTCTGCGATATCGAGCGCATCTGGGACCAGATGTACTACGGCACCCTGTTTTACGGACGCAAGGGCCTGGTGCTCAATGCCATCTCCGGGGTGGATCTGGCCTTGTGGGATTTGCTGGGCAAGGTGCGGCAGGAGCCGGTGTACCAGTTGCTGGGCGGTGCGGTGCGGGACGAGCTGCAGTTTTATGCCACAGGTGCACGGCCAGACCTCGCCTGTGAAATGGGATTCATCGGCGGGAAAATGCCGCTGCACCACGGGCCAGCTGAGGGGGAAGACGGCCTGAAAAAAAACCTGGCCTTGCTGGCCAACATGCGCGAGCGGGTAGGCCCGGACTTTTGGCTGATGATCGACTGCTGGATGAGCCTGGACCTGAACTACGCCACCCGTCTGGCACAGGCTGCACAAGAACATGGCCTGAAGTGGATAGAAGAAGCACTGCCGCCAGACGACTACTGGGGCTATGCCGCCTTACGGCAGCAATTGCCTCCCGGCATGTTGTGCAGCACTGGCGAACACGAAGCCACACGCTGGGGTTTTCGCATGCTGCTGGAAATGGGCTGCTGCGACATCATCCAGCCTGATGTCGGATGGTGTGGCGGCATCACCGAGCTACTGAAAATCTCGGCACTGGCCGATGCACATCAGACGCTGGTGATTCCGCATGGCTCCAGCGTGTACAGCTATCACTTTGTCGCCACCCGTCATAACAGCCCGTTTGCCGAATTCCTGATGATGGCGCCGCAGGCCGATCAGGTAGTGCCGATGTTCAGTCCACAGCTGTTACACGAGCCGGTGCCGGAAAACGGCCGCATGCCGGTATCGCGGCTGGATCGTCCCGGCTTCGGCGTGGAGCTCAACCCGGCGTGCGCCTTGCATCGTCCCTACCTGCACACCCCGGGAGGCTGAGATGACGCATGGACAAGCAGTTTGCACCCTGGCTTTTCGCATGAAGTTGTTTCCGGGGCAAGCCGAGGAATATCAACGGCGTCATGCCGCCATCTGGCCGGAACTGCGAACCGCACTGCTGGATGCCGGCATTGTCGAGTACCGCATTTTTCATGATGACAATGATGACGCCTTATTTGCCGTGCTGTACTGCAGCCAGCCCGACAGGCTGGCAGAACTGCCCAGCCTGCCGGTGATGCAGCAATGGTGGGCCTATATGGCCGACATCATGGTGACCCGGTCGGACCTTGCGCCGGTACAGGTAGGCTTGCGCAGCATGTTTGTGCTGAGCATGGGGGAGGGGCCGCCATGCGCATCGTAGACGCCCATTGCCATTTCTGGTGGCTGGAGGGAGAGCAGTACCCCTGGCTGACCCGGCGCAAACCCAATCTGTTGGGTGATTACGCCGCGCTGGCGCGTGACTTCAGCCTGAAAGATCTGCAGCAGCTGGCCGAGCAGGCCGATATCGAGCTGGCGGGCGTGGTGCATATCGAAGCCAATGCGACGAATGCGCTGGAGGAAACCAGTCAACTGGAACGCATGCTCAACGAATCGGGTGAGCACTTCCCCCTTGCGTTGCTGCCCTTTGTTGATTTGTCCAGTCCACAGGCGGCGGATCAGCTTGCTCGGCAACTGGCAGCCTCCACCCGCGTGCGTGGCGTGCGCCAGATTCTGAACGTGCATGCCGACCCGCAGTTCGACTATGTAGGCCGTCACTACTTGCGCGAGGCGCAATGGCAGTGCGGGATGGCCTTGCTGGAGCGCCACGGCCTGATCTTCGAATTGCAAATCTACCCCTCACAAATGCAGGAAGCTGCCGCGCTGGCCAGGCGTTATCCGGCTGTGCGCTTTGCCCTGAACCATGCCGGCATGTATGTGGATCGGCATGCGCCTGCCGGCTGGCGCGCGTGGCGGGATGGCATGCGGGCGTTGGCAGCCTGTCCGAATGTGCAGGTGAAACTGAGCGGCTTTGGCATGCTGGACCACCACTGGACGGAGGACAGTTTGCGGCCGCTGGTGTACGAGGCCATTGACGCTTTTGGCAGCGCTCGCTGCATGTTTGCTTCCAATTTCCCGGTGTGCAGCTTGTACACCTCCTACCGCAGGCTGTGGCAGGCCTATGACAATTTGCTGGCGCAGGCAGCAGCACATGAGCGTCGTGCCATGTTTGCCGACAACGCCTGGCAATTTTACCAATTGGGAGACTAGCCAGATGGCCATCATTCTGTTGGGTCTGTTGTTTCATTTCATCGGCTCGTTTTCTTCCGCCAGTTTCTATCTGCCCTATCGCAGTGTCCGGCAGTGGTCTTGGGAAAACTTCTGGTTGCTGGGCGGCCTGTTTTCCTGGTTGCTGGCGCCCTGGTTGGCCATTTACCTGACCATTCCGGCTTTTGCTTCCATCCTTGAGGCGGCAGACAGCGGGACACTGGGCTGGACTTACTTCTTCGGCGTGTTATGGGGCATTGGTGGCCTCACCTTTGGCCTGGCCATGCGCTATATCGGCCTGTCGCTGGGCATGTCCATCATCATGGGTCTGACATCCGCCCTGGGTGCCTTGATGCCGCCGCTGTTCAATGACCTGTTTGGCCGCGAGGATGGTTTGCGCCTGAGCCAGATGCTGCTCAGCAGCGGCGGGCAGATGGTGCTGCTGGGCGTGCTGGGCTCGCTGATCGGCATCGTGTTGTGCGGGGTGGCCGGCATGCGCAAGGAGCGCGAAGTCGATCTGGCGACCAAGCAAAGTGCGGTTCAGAAATTCAACATGAAAAAGGGCATCGCCGTTGCGCTGGTGTCCGGTTGCCTGAGTGCCTGTTTCAGCTACGGCATCAATGCGGGCAAACCACTGGCGTTGGCCGCAGTGGCGCACGGTGCCAATTCCCTGTTCATGAACAATCTGACCTTTGCCGTCATCATGCTCGGCGGCCTCACCACCAATGCGCTGTGGTGTCTGCACCTGTCCTTGCGCCGTCGCAGCCTGGGCGAGTTCGTCAATCGCAACACGCCATTGCTGCGCAATTACCTGCTGTGCGCGCTGGGCGGCTTGCTGTGGTATCTGCAGTTTTTCTTCTACGGCATGGGCGAGAGCCGCTTGCATAACCCCACCAGCTCCTGGGTGCTGCACATGTCTTTCATCATCCTGATTTCCAATGTATGGGGCGTCTGCCTGGGGGAATGGCGCGGCACTGTGCCGCAAACACGCCGCATCCTGTTGCTGGGCATTGTGGTGATCATTGCCGCCATCGGCCTGGTGGGTTTTGGTAGTGCCAGCCATTAAGGGCGGCTGACAAAACGGGAATGGTCTTTGGGCCTGGCCAGTGCCGGTGGCAAGTGCAGGACCAAGGGATTGCTGTAGCACGTCGGGCTTGTATCGCCGGTATTTCTGAGGAGACAAAGCGATGTTGTTAGCAGGTAAGCGAGTGGTGATTACCGGGGCGTCCCGTGGCATAGGGCGGGCCATTGCACTGGGCTGTGCCCGCCATGGGGCGGATGTGATGCTGGGCCACAGTGACCGCAGCAGTGTGGATGACATCCTGACCCTGCGTCACCAAATTGAGGTCCTAGGGCGCAAGGTGGCTGATCAGGCGGGCGATATTGGCGACCCGGATACTGGTGCTGCGCTGATTGCCATGGCCGTGGAGCGCTTGGGCGGGGTGGATGTCTTCATCAGCAATGCGGGCATTTGTCCTTTCCACGCTTTTCTGGACATGCCGCACGAGACGTATTACCGCACGGTGAATATCAATCTCAACGGTGCCTATTTTGCGGTACAGGCAGCAGCAAGGCAGATGCAGCAGCAGGGTGAAGGCGGTGCCATTATTGCCGTCAGCTCCATCAGTGCGCTGGTGGGTGGTGGCATGCAAACCCACTACACCCCTACCAAAGCCGGTTTGCTATCGCTGATGCAGTCCTGCGCCATTGCCTTGGGGCCGTTTGGCATCCGCTGCAATGCCTTGCTGCCAGGCACCATAGAAACCGACATTAACCGGCAGGATCTGGCCGACCCGCACAAGCGCAGCTATATGCAAAACCGCATCCCGCTGGGGCGGCTGGGGCAACCGGAGGATCTGGTCGGCCCGGCAGTATTCCTGGCATCAGACCTGGCGCGTTACGTCACCGGTGCCAGCCTGCTGGTGGATGGCGGCATGTATGTCAATCTGCAATAGGAGTTGCCCATGCAGCTGCCAAGCAATCATTTCAAATCTGCCTTAAGGCAGATGTCCTCAACTGCACCGTTGTATGGCATCTGGGCCGGGATGGCCTCCGCCTATAGCGCGGAAATCCTGGCTACCACTGGTCATGACTGGATTCTGCTCGATGGCGAACATGCCCCCAATACCGTGCCGACACTGTTGGGACAGCTGCAGGCGCTGGCGGCCTATCCCGTTAATCCGGTGGTGCGGATTCCACATGGCGACCCGGCATTGATCAAGCAAGTGCTGGATATCGGCGCACAAACCCTGATGGTGCCCATGGTGGAGAGCGCAGCGCAGGCTGCCGCCTTGGTGCGGGCCATGCGTTACCCGCCAGCGGGGATACGTGGTGTCGGCGGCGGGCTGATTCGCGCCACCCGCTGGGATGCCGTGGCGGATTATATAGCGCAGGCCGATCAGGCGCTTTGCCTGGTGGTGCAGATCGAATCTTCACTCGGGGTGGAAAACGCGGCGCAGATCGCTGCTGTGGAAGGGGTGGATGCCATCTTTATTGGCCCGGCGGACTTATCCACCAGCATGGGCCACGCGGGTAATGCCAGCCATGTCGACGTCCAGCACAGCATCCGCCACATCATTGACAGCTGCCTGACGCAGGGCAAGGCCTGCGGCATTCTGGCACCTAATGAGCAGGATGCCCGCCGCTATGCCGAGTGGGGTTGCAGCTTCATTGCCGTCAGCATTGATATCCCGCTGCTGCGTCAGGCGGCACTTGCCAGCCTGGCACGTTTCCGCACGTCTCCTTTACCTGCCACCGGCAAGCAAGGCTATTAACTATCCCTCAGCCAGGCCCGTCGGTGGTGTGCGCCCAGCATGGCAACATGATTTTTCAGGAGCATTCCGATGTCTCAAATTCAGCAATTGCGTCATTACATCAATGGCCGTTTTATTGAAGGGGCCGATCATCATGTGGTGAGTAATCCGGCCAATGGCCAGATGCTGGCGCATTCTCCGCAGGCCTCCGCGCAGCTGGTGGCTGATGCCCTGGGCGCAGCCCGTGCCGCCCAGCGTGACTGGGCTGCGCGACCGGCCATCGAGCGTGCCAGTTTTCTGCGCAGTATTGCCACCCTTGTTCGTCAGCAAGTGGATGTGCTGGCTCATACCATTAGCGCAGAGCAAGGCAAAACCCTGGCGCTGGCCAAGGTTGAAGTGCGCTTTACGGCCGATTACCTGGACTACATGGCCGAATGGGCCAGACGCATCGAAGGAGAAGTCATCAGCAGCGACCGGGCAGGCGAGCAGATATTCCTGCTGCGTAAGCCCTTGGGCGTGGTGGCTGGCATCCTGCCCTGGAATTTTCCTTTCTTTCTGATTGCTCGCAAGATGGCGCCGGCCCTGCTGACCGGCAATACCATCGTGATCAAGCCCAGCGAGGAAACGCCGATCAACTGCCATCTGTTCAGCCAGCTGGTCGCGCAGTCAGGCTTGCCAGCCGGGGTGTTCAACGTGCTGTATGGCCGGGGACAGACCGGGGCTGACATGGCTGGCAGCGCGGACGTCGACATGATCAGCTTTACCGGCAGCGTGGCGACCGGCGCACGCATTGCCGCAGCGGCGGCCCCGCATATCACCAAACTGAATCTGGAGCTGGGGGGCAAGGCACCTGCCATCGTACTGGCCGATGCTGATCTCGATCTGGCGGTGAGGGCAATCCATGCCTCACGCATCATCAATACCGGTCAGGTTTGTAATTGTGCCGAGCGGGTCTATGTCGAGCGCAAGGTAGCGGCTGCCTTCATTGATAAGGTGGCCAGCGTCATGGCGGCAACCCGCTATGGCGATCCGCTGGCGGTGGCGGATATCGACATGGGGCCGCTGATCAACCGCCAGGCACTGGAAAGGGTGCAGGCAAAAGTGGCGCAGGCGGTGCAGGATGGTGCGCAGCTGATTACCGGAGGTCAGGTGGCGGATCTGGGGGCCGGCTTCCATTTTCAGCCCACGGTGCTGGCCGGATGCCATGAGCAGATGGACGTCATGCAGCAAGAGATTTTCGGCCCGGTATTGCCCATACAGGTGGTGGACAGTCTGGAGGAGGCGATTGCCCTGGCCAATGACTCTGCCTACGGCCTCACGTCTTCCCTCTACACCCGCGATCTGGCCAAGGCGATGCAGGCAATGCGTGAACTGGATTGCGGCGAAACCTATATCAACCGGGAAAACTTTGAAGCGATGCAAGGTTTCCACGCCGGGGTACGTCAATCCGGCATAGGTGGGGCCGATGGCAAGCATGGCCTGTACGAATACACCCATAGCCATATGGTGTATTTGCAGGCCTGACTTGTATCGGCTGCCTCAGGGCGTGGGGACTTTGTTCCCCGTCGGGACATGCAAAAAGCATGACAGGCCATGAAGGTTTTGATTAGAATGATTAATGAGAGTACGAGCTCTCTTTTTTTCATTCCTTTATTCATAAGCCCGGATTTCCGGGCTTTTTTTTGTTTTCCGGCAGCTGCTTAGCGGTCATTCGGTGCAAAAAAAACGGCCCGTATGGGCCGTTACAAAGGGTAGAGCCAGCAATCAATCAGAAAGCGAAGTGTTCTTCGTCCAGCGACATCAGCGGTGCCGCACCGCCCTTGATCCGCGCCAGCAGGGTATGCACTTCAGGGAAGAGTTTGGCCATGTAGAAGCGACCGGTGGCAATCTTGGCCTGGTAGAAGGCATCATCGCCCTTGCCCAGGCTGGCATGCGCCACTTCAGCCATGCGCGCCCACAGCCAGGCATAGGTCAGGTGGCCGATCAGGCGCAGGTAGTCGGTGGCGGCGGCACCGGCTTCGTCCTTGTTCTGCAGGCTGGCCATGCCCACGCCCATGGTGACCTCGCCCACATCCTTCATCAGCTTGGACAGCGGGGCAATGTAGTCGGCCAGCTTGTCGTTGCCCTCGTTGGCCTGGCAGAACTGGTGAATCTGTTTGGTGAACTTGCGCAGTTTCTGACCTTGATCCAGCAACACCTTACGCCCCAGCAGATCGATGGCCTGGATGCCGTTGGTACCTTCGTAGATTTGCGAGATACGGCAATCACGCACCAGCTGTTCCATGCCCCACTCGCGGATGAAGCCGTGGCCACCCAATACCTGCATGCCCATATTGGCGGCTTCATAGCCATTGTCAGTCATGAAAGCCTTGGCCACCGGGGTTAGCAGCGCTACCAGATCAGCGGCATCCTGGCGGGCTGCGGCATCCGGGTGCTTGTCTTCGATATCCAGTTGCAGGGCGAGCATGGCAGTCAGCGCACGGCCCGCTTCGGTATAGGCCTTCTGAGTCAGCAGCATGCGGCGCACGTCCGGATGCACGATGATGGGGTCGGCCGGCTTGTCCGGGTATTTGTTGCCGGTGAGCGCACGCATTTGCAAGCGCTCGCGGGCATAGGCCAGTGCACCCTGGAACGAGGCTTCGCCAATGCCCAGGCCCTGCATGCCGCAGCCCAGGCGGGCAGCGTTCATCATGGTGAACATGCAGGACAAGCCCTTGTTGGCTTCACCAATCAGATAGCCCTTGGCACCATCCAGATTGATGACGGCGGTGGCATTGGCCTTGATGCCCATCTTGTGTTCCAGGCTGCCGCAGGCTACCGGGTTGCGGCTGCCGTCTGCATGGTATTTCGGCACGATAAACAAGGAGATGCCTTTTACATCCTTGGGTGCATCTGGCAGGCGCGCCAGTACCAGGTGGATGATGTTGTCAGACATGTCATGTTCGCCGGCGGAGATGAAAATCTTGGTGCCGGTAATGCTGTAGCTGCCATCGGCATTGGGTTCGGCACGGGTTTTCAGCAGGCCCAGGTCGGTGCCGCAGTGCGGCTCGGTCAGGCACATGGTGCCGGTCCAGCTGCCATCCACCAAGCGGGGCAGGTAGGTGGCTTTCTGTTCTTCGGTGCCGTGGGCGTGGATGGCGGCATACGCGCCATGCGACAGGCCAGGGTACATCGACCAGGCTACGTTGGAGGAGCACTGCATTTCCATCACCGGGAAGGCCAGCGACTTGGGCATGCCCTGGCCGCCGTAGGCCGGGTCACAGTCCAGCGCCGGAAAGCCCAGCTCGCAATACTGCTTGTAGGCTTCCTTGAAGCCGGGCGGGGTGGTGACCGCCTTGGTGGTGGGGTCGAACTGGCAGCCTTCTTCATCGGCCTGACGATTTAGCGGTGCCAGCTCGCTTTCGCAGAACTGGGCTGCGGCTTCCAGATAGGAAGTAAAAATGTCCTGGGTGGCTTCTTCGTAACCGGGCAGCCCAGGGATGATGTCCTGTACCTTGATCAGTTCGTTGAGCACAAAGTCAAAGTCACGCAGCGGGGCTTTGTATGCGGGCATGAGGTCTCTCCTGTTGGTTGCGCTGCCCGGGTTTTCCGGGTCGAATAGCCATGGGTGGCCGGGCGTTTTTATTGATTTGCTTAATTCAAACGCTTGTTTAAATTATTCTGCGCCGTTTGACAACTTCTTTTGTCCGCTGGCTTCTGCCGGTGTGGCTTTACGACAACGGGAACCAAGTCCTGCCATGCGAACTTTCTTGCGTCGAGCCAGTGATTATCGCCATCAGCTGCTGTATCGCCCCGGACTGGGATGGCTGGGCCGCTGGCTGGATCAGCCTGCCTACTGGACTCTGAATCGCCGCAAGGTGGCGCGCGGAGTGGCCTTGGGCCTGTTTGCCGGATTGCTGCCTGGCCCGCCAAAGCGGCTGTCTACACTGATGTTGGCCTTGTGCTTGAAGGTGAATCTGCCGGCTGCCTTGTTGGCGACGCTGTATAGCAATCCGCTTACCATCCTGCCGATTTATTTTCTGGCGTATTCCTGTGGACTGCTGTTACTGGGCGACCCGGCTGCAGGTACAATGAGCCAGCCTCCAGCATGGGCGGAACAGGACTTGTGGCAGTGGGCACAGCAAGTGCTGAACTGGTTGCTGGCACTGGGGTGGCCGCTGTTGCTGGGCCTGCTGGTGCTTGGCATGACCTTGTCCACGCTGGGTTATGTGGCAGTCATGCTGGGCTGGCGCTGTGCCGTGGTCCGTAACTGGAAAAATAGAAAGGCAGCACGTGGATCTTGTTGAAAAGCAATTGCAGTCGGCTCTGGTGTACGAGGGTGGGTTTCTTCAGGTTCACAAGGACAAGGTGTTGCTGCCGGATGGTGCAGAGGCCAGCCGCGAGTACATTCTGCATCCTGGTGCGGTTGCCATCCTGGCCCTGACGGCAGACCGGCAGCTGGTGATGGAGCGCCAGTACCGCTATCCCGCCGGGCGCGTATTCCTGGAAATTCCGGCAGGCAAGATCGACCCGGATGAAGCCCCGGCGCTGACCGCCAGGCGCGAGCTGCTGGAGGAAACCGGCTATCAGGCTGCCAGCTGGCGTCATCTGGGTACGGCTTACCCCTGCATTGGCTATTCCAACGAGCAGATCAGCTATTACCTGGCTGAGGACCTGGTGGCCGGCGAGCGCCAACTGGATGAAGGAGAATTCCTGGAGGTGCTGACCCTGCCGTTGGAGCAGGTGATGCAGATGGCGCTGAGCGGAGATATCTGCGACAGCAAGTCCATCGTTGGCCTGCATTGGCTGGCAGCGCATCTTGACGGGAGACTACCCGGTGCCACCGTTTGATCCCTATCACGAGCGACGCGGTGCGCGCCGTCTGCAGATGGGCTGCAAGGCCCGCATCAAGTCCCTGCATACCGGCGAAACCCACTACGGCGAGTGCGTTGACCTGTCGGTAGACGGCTTGGCTTTTCGTAGTTCGTTTGTGCCGCAGCATGGCGAGCGCCTGTCTGTCATCGTGCTGGCACCCGCTGTAGGCGGCCTGCCTGGCAAGCCGCTGGAGGCTGAGGTGGAAGTGCGGCGCTGTAACGAGGTCAAACGTGGTCTGGTCTATGAAATTGGTACCCGTATCATCAAGCGCAAAAGTTGAAACAGTTGCTTGCAAATTGATACATAAAAACACCCCCAGTACTTTTAGTCGGGGGTGTTTTTTATGTTATTGATTTGAAAAGAAAAATTTTTACAAATGCAATGTGGAAAATTGGCGTCAGTAAATTTTCTTTAGTCATATTAAGAAAATTCTTCACTAAATTCAGTGGCTTAGTTAATTTGTTTGGCGTTTTCAATTGTTTCGTTGCTTTTGTTCTTGCTCTTCCCTGCATGTGCTATACCCAAAAAAAGAGAATCTGAAAGCCAGTCAGTACTCTAAATTTTGCAAGGGGATAGCGGGTGCACCATGCACGCCGTGCGCACCCCTGCAACCAGCCAGGAGAGAGCCATGCACCCGGATATCTTGAGCCACTACGCCTCCCGTTACGACAAGACGCGTGAAGAGGAATACACCATCCAGGAGTATCTGGAGATCTGCAAGCGCGATCATTCTGCCTATGCCACGGCCTCCGAGCGCATGCTGATGGCCATTGGCGAACCTGAGCTGGTGGATACCCGTCACGATCAGCGCCTGTCGCGCATCTTTTCCAACAAGGTCATCAAGGTTTACCCGGCTTTCCGCGAGTTCTATGGCACCGAAGAGGTGATTGAACAAGTGGTAGCCTATTTCCGCCATGCCGCCCAGGGGCTGGAGGAGAAGAAACAGATTCTCTACCTGCTGGGGCCGGTGGGTGGCGGCAAGTCGTCCATTGCCGAAAAGCTCAAAGAGCTGATGGAGCAAGTGCCGTTTTATTGCCTGAAGGGCAGCCCGCTGAACGAGTCGCCGCTGGGCCTGTTCAATGTGGAAGAAGACGGTGCCATTCTGGAAGAGGAATTCGGCATTCCGCGCCGTTATCTGAAAACCATCCCCAGCCCGTGGGCAGTAAAACGCCTGCATGAGTTCAACGGCGACATCGGCCAGTTCAAGGTGGTAAAACGCTACCCGTCGGTACTGCGGCAGATTGCCGTGGCCAAAACCGAGCCGGGTGACGAAAACAACCAGGACATTTCCTCGCTGGTGGGCAAGGTGGACATCCGCAAACTGGAAAAGTACGCCCAGGACGACCCGGATGCCTACAGCTACTCCGGCGGCCTCTGCCTGGCCAACCAGGGCTTGTTGGAATTCGTGGAAATGTTCAAGGCCCCGATCAAGGTGCTGCACCCGCTGCTGACTGCCACCCAGGAAAGCAATTTCAAGGGTACCGAGGGCTTTGGTGCCATTCCCTTCGATGGCATCGTGCTGGCGCACTCCAATGAGTCGGAGTGGAAACAATTCCGCAACAACAAGAACAATGAGGCCTTCCTCGACCGTATCTATATCGTCAAGGTGCCGTACTGCCTGCGTGTGACCGAAGAGATCAAGATCTACGACAAGCTGATCCGCAACTCTTCACTGGGCCACGCGCCATGCGCACCGGGAACGCTGAAGATGATGGCGCAGTTTGCCATTCTGTCGCGGCTGAAAGAGACAGAAAACTCCAGCTTGTTCAGCAAGATGCAGGTATATGACGGCGATAACCTGAAAGACACCGACCCCAAGGCCAAATCGCTGCAGGAATACCGCGACTACGCCGGAGTGGACGAAGGCATGAACGGGCTTTCCACCCGTTTTGCCTACAAGATCTTGTCCAAGGTGTTCAACTTCGACAATCAGGAAGTGGCCGCCAACCCGGTGCATCTGCTGTATGTGCTGGAACAGCAAGTGGAGCGTGAGCAGTTTCCGGCCGAGCAGGAGCAAAAGTACCTGACCTTCCTGAAGGAGTATCTGGCACCCAAATATGTCGAGTTCATCGGCAAGGAAATCCAGACCGCTTATCTGGAAAGCTACTCCGAGTACGGGCAGAACATTTTCGACCGCTATGTCACCTTCGCCGACTACTGGATTCAAGACCAGGAATACCGCGATCAGGACACCGGCGAAATCTTCGACCGTACCTCGCTCAATGGCGAACTGGAGAAGATAGAAAAACCGGCCGGGATTTCCAATCCCAAGGACTTCCGCAACGAAATCGTCAATTTCGTGCTGCGGGCGCGGGCCAATAACGGTGGCAAGAACCCGACCTGGACCAGCTACGAAAAACTGCGCACGGTGATCGAGAAGAAGATGTTCTCCAATACCGAGGAGCTGTTGCCGGTGATTTCCTTCAATGCCAAGGCCAGTGTCGAAGACGCCAAAAAGCATGAAGACTTCGTCAACCGTATGGTGGAAAAAGGCTACACCGCCAAGCAGGTACGCCTGTTGTGCGAATGGTATCTGCGGGTACGCAAGTCCTCCTGACCATGCAGCGGCAGCCTGGGATTATTCCGGGCTGACCGGCACCGATTTCTGCCCAGCCTGTCTGACACTAGACAGGCTGGCCAGGCCAGGCTTGCCGTGTTTATGCAAACCGGGCCGCAGGAGACAACAGCGAGGTTGCCATGTCCCACATCATAGACAGACGCCTGAATGGCAAGAACAAGTCCGCAGTAAATCGCGAACGCTTCTTGCGCCGTTTCAAGGCGCAGATCAAGGAAGCTGTCTCTCGTGCGGTGAAGGGGCGCAGTATCACCGACATCGAGAGTGGCGAGAAAGTCTCCATCCCGGTCAAGGATATTTCCGAACCGGTATTTCATCACGGCCAGGGAGGGATACGCGAACAGGTTCATCCGGGCAATGAGGAGTTTATTCGTGGAGACCGCATTCCGCGTCCGCAAGGCGGAGGAGGGGGCGGAGGCGGCGGCAAGGCCAGCCAGGATGGCGAGGGCGAGGACGATTTTGTCTTCGAACTGTCGCGCGAAGAATTTCTCAATGTGTTTTTTGATGACCTGGCGCTGCCCAACCTGATCAAGACCCAGCTGATGGGCGTGGAAGAGCTTAAGCAGGTGCGCGCTGGCTACACCAATGACGGCACCCCGGCCAATATCAGCATCGTACGCTCCTTGCGCGGCGCGCTGGCACGGCGTGTGGCCATGGCCGCACCAACGCTGGCCCGGCTGGGCGAGGCCGAAGAGGGGCTGGATGAACTGCTGGAATCCGACGACGAAAGTACGCAGGAAGTGCGCGAGCAGCGCAAGCGCATTCATCTGCTGCGTGAGAAGCTGGCCAGCATTCCCTTTATCGATCCCTTCGACCTGCGCTACAACAACCGCATCCAGCAGCCCAAGCCCACCAGCCAGGCGGTGATGTTCTGCATCATGGACGTGTCCGGGTCCATGGACGAACAGAAAAAGGATATGGCCAAGCGCTTTTTTATCCTGTTGTATCTGTTTTTGCAGCGTAATTACGACAAGATTGAAGTGGTGTTCATCCGTCACCACACCAGTGCGGTGGAGGTAAATGAAGAAGACTTCTTCCACTCGCGGGAAAGTGGCGGCACCGTGGTGTCCTCCGCGCTCAATCTGATGGCCGATATCGTGAAGAAGCGCTACAACAGCAGCGAGTGGAATATCTACGCCGCCCAGGCTTCCGATGGCGATAACTGGGACAGCGATTCGGCCAACTGCGGCCGCATCATGGAAGAACAACTGCTGCCCTATTGCCAGTATTTTGCCTACATCGAAATCACCGAAGGGGAGCCACAAAACCTGTGGTACGAGTACCTCAAGGTCAAGGAACGCCAGCGCCACTTTGCCATGCAGAAAATCCGCTCGGCCTCCGACATTTATCCGGTATTCCGGGAGCTGTTCAAACGCCAGCCAGCCACGCGCGCCTGAATGCCGGGGCGGCCAGCCAAGGGGAAAACAGCATGACACCGATTTCCACTGGGTCTGAATGGACCTTCGACCTGATCGATGAATACGACCGCGAAATCCGCAAGATCGCGGTGGATGAATTCAAGTTGGACGTGTATCCCAACCAACTGGAAGTGATTACTGCCGAGCAGATGATGGACGCTTACTCCTCGGTGGGCATGCCGGTGAATTACCACCACTGGAGCTTCGGCAAGCATTTCGTTTCCACCGAAAAAAGCTACAAGCGTGGCCAGATGGGACTGGCCTACGAAATCGTCATCAATTCCAGCCCCTGCATTGCTTACCTGATGGAAGAAAATTCCATGACCATGCAGGCGCTGGTGATCGCCCATGCAGCGTATGGCCACAACAGCTTCTTCAAGGGCAACTACCTGTTCCGCGCCTGGACCGATGCCTCGGCCATCATCGACTATCTGGTGTTTGCCAAGTCCTATATCAGCAAATGCGAGGAGCGCTATGGCATTGATGCTGTGGAAGAATTGCTGGACTCCTGCCATGCCTTGATGAACTACGGCGTGGATCGCTACAAGCGACCGCAAAAACTGTCACTGGCCGAAGAACAAGCCCGGCAGGAAGAGCGCGAACAGTATCTGCAAATGCAGGTGAACGATCTGTGGCGTACCATCCCGCGCCGCGACAAGGATGATGCCAACCGCGAGCCGCCGCGTTTTCCCGCCGAACCGCAGGAAAACCTGCTGTACTTCATCGAAAAGTCCGCGCCTTTGCTGGAGCCGTGGCAGCGCGAGCTGGTGCGCATCGTGCGCAAGGTGGCACAGTATTTCTACCCGCAACGTCAAACCCAGGTGATGAACGAAGGTTGGGCTACGTTCTGGCACTACACCATCCTCAACCGCCTGTACGAAAAAGGCCTGGTAACTGATGGTTTCATGATGGAGTTTTTACAGAGCCACACCAATGTGGTGTACCAGCCACCGGTGACGGCGCGCTGGTATAACGGCATCAACCCGTATGCACTGGGTTTTGCCATGTATCAGGACATCAAGCGCATCTGCGAGAACCCCACCGAGGAAGACAAGGCCTGGTTCCCGGATTTGGCTGGTACGGACTGGCGTGCATCGCTGGAGTTCGCCATGAAGAACTTCAAGGACGAAAGTTTCATTTCGCAGTATTTGTCCCCCAAGCTCATCCGTGAATTCCGCATGTTTTCCATTCGCGATGATGATCAGGAAGACAAGCTGGAGGTTTCAGCCATTCATGATGAAAACGGCTATCGCGACATCCGCAGCAAGCTGGCCGAGCAGTACAACCTGGGCTCGCGCGAGCCGAATATTCAGGTGTGGTCGGTCAATGTGCGTGGCGACCGTAGCCTGACCTTGCGCCATACCATGCATAACCGCCGCCCGCTGGACGAGGGCAGCGCGCAGGAGGTGCTAAAGCATGTGGGGCGGCTGTGGGGCTTTGATGTGCGTCTGGAGAGTGCGGACGGTGATGGCAGCATCACCCAGCGGTTTGAAGTGAAATCCAGCCTGGAACTGCAACGGCTGTAGCATCCAGCAATCAGGAGAAGAGGGGCCTGTTGCAAAACAGGCCCCGGCAGGTCTTAGCGCAGGCCCAGAACATCCTGCATGTCGAACAGCCCGGCAGGCTTTTCAGCCAGCCACTTGGCAGCACGTACGGCACCATTGGCAAAGGTGGCACGGCTGGAGGCCTTGTGCGTGATTTCCACACGCTCGCCCAAGGCGGCAAACAGCACGGTATGATCGCCCACCACATCGCCTGCCCGTACGGTGGCAAAGCCGATGGTGTTGGGATCGCGTTCGCCGGTTACGCCTTCACGGTCATAAACGGCGCACTGCTTCAGATCACGGCCCAATGCGTCGGCAATCACCTCACCCATGCGCAGGGCAGTACCGGACGGTGCATCCACCTTGAAACGGTGATGGGCTTCGGTGATTTCGATGTCGTAACCTTCGTTCAGCACGCGGGCTGCCATGTCCAGCAGCTTGAAGGTGAGGTTGACACCGACACTGAAGTTGGAGGCAAACACGATGCCGATTTTTTCAGCCGCAGCCTTGATGGCAGCCTTGCCGGCATCATCAAAACCGGTCGTACCGATGATCATCTGCACCGCATGCTGCTGGCACTGTTCCAGATAAGCCAGTGTTGCTTCCGGGCGAGTAAAGTCAATGACCACATCGGCACCGGGCAGGGCGGCAGCGAAGTCGCTGGAAATCTTTACGCCGGTCTGCTGTCCGATGAACAGGCCGGCATCCTGGCCAATGAAATCCGAGCCCGCACGATCCACTGCAGCGTGGAGGCGCGTACCGGGTGTGGCCAGCACCGATTCGATCAGCGTGCGGCCCATACGACCGGCAGCACCAACAATGATGACTTTCAGTTCGCTCATTGTTTCTGGCCTTCCTGCACGACGGGCTGTGCCTGCTGAGCCGGAGCCGAGGCATCAACCGGCAGGATTGCGCGCTCGGCCGGCTGCGCCGAACCTTCCACACGCACCATGGTGTCGCCTTCAAAGAATACGGTCAGCAATTTCTTGTCCACCAGCGTGCCCTGCTTGGTATCCTGATAAGGATAGTCCCAGCGGTTGCTGTGGAAGGCATCGGTCAGCAGCGGTGTACCCAGCAGAAAGCGGACCTGCGAGCGCGTCATGCCGGGTTTGAGTTTAGCCACGGCATCTTCCGTGACATAGTTGCCCTGCTGGATTTCCATTTTATAGGGAGAAATCCAGTGGACGGGATTCATGGAAGTGCAGCCGGAGAGGGCAATGACGGCAGCGATGATCAGGGCGCGCATGAGACTCCGATGAGCTGAGTAATAATTAACTGGTGATGTTAGGCAAAGCCGCAAAAAGGCTTTATCATGCTTCAAAAATCGACCCAATTTATATCACGATGAGCAAAGCCAGTCACCTTAAAGATATCGGCCTGAAGGCTACCGGTCCACGTCTGAAAATTCTCGACCTGTTTGAGATGACAGAAGACCGCCATATGTCTGCCGAAGATGTCTACCGCAAACTGCTGGCCGAAAATATCGACATCGGCCTGGCCACCATTTACCGCGTGCTCACCCAGTTCGAACAGGCGGGCATTCTGGTGCGCCACCATTTCGAGTCCGGCAAGGCTGTTTACGAACTGAACCAGGGCGGCCATCACGATCACATGGTATGTGTGAAGTGCGGCAGCGTAATGGAGTTCTTCGATCCGGAAATCGAAGCACTGCAGGATCGTATCGCCGAGCAGCATGGTTTCCGCATTGCTGAACACGCACTGTACCTGTACGGCGAATGTGTCGAATGCCAGGGCAAGTCCGGCAGTAAATAATGATTCCCTGGCTTGGCCAAGAACTGGTTTTTCCGCCGGTTCGTACCGCACTGGCCGAGCCTGATGGCCTGCTGGCCGCAGGTGGCGACCTGTCGCCTGCCCGCCTGCTGCTGGCTTACTCCCAAGGTATTTTCCCCTGGTTTTCCGAAGGCGAGCCCATTTTGTGGTGGTCGCCATCCCGGCGCATGGTGCTGTTTCCCGAGCAGTTGCATGTTCGGCGCTCACTGGACAAGGTGCTGCGCAATCGCCGTTTCCACGTAAGCATAGACACGGCGTTCCGACAGGTGATTGAGGCATGTGCCGCCCCGCGCGATGGCGAGGCCGGCACCTGGATCATCCCTTCAATGGTCGAGGCATACTGCAGGCTGCATGCGCTTGGTGTGGCGCACTCCTTTGAAGTGTGGATGGATGGCGAACTGGCCGGTGGCCTGTACGGTGTTGGTCTGGGGCGGATGTTCTATGGCGAATCAATGTTTTCGCATCGTACCGATGCCTCCAAGATTGCCTTTGTCCACATGGCACGTCATCTGGCATGTCATGGGGTGGAGATGATCGATTGCCAGATGCACACCCCACATCTGGAAAGCCTGGGCGCAACACTGATTCCAAGAGCCTTATTTCTTGCTAAGCTGAAGCAGAGTACGCTTGAACCCCAGGCGGACAGCATGTGGACCTATCGCTTCGACAATGAGCCATCGTGATGCCCCATCGGCGGTTGCTATCCATTTTTACGCGACTGCACCCTATCCATGTAGCTATCTGGACGACCACCAGGCGCGGTCGCAGGTCGCTATTCCCGCCGAGGCGATTGACGCGGCGGTGTATAGCCAGTTGGTCAAGCTAGGATTCCGTCGTAGTGGCCTGTATACCTATCGTCCCTACTGTGACAGTTGCCAGGCTTGTGTGCCGGTCAGGCTGCCGGTGGCCGATTTTCAGCCTAACCGGAGTCAGCGTCGCAGCTGGAAACGTCTGCAGCAAATGGAAGTCAGGCTGTTGCCGCTGGAGTTCCACGAAGACCATTACCAGCTTTATCACCGCTATCAGCAATCTCGCCATGCCGGTGGTGGCATGGCCGAAGACAATGTGCAGCAGTATTCCGAGTTCATCTTGAAGAGTGGTGTGGAGAGTGTGCTGGCGGAGTTCCGTCTGGAAGGGGCGCTGAAAATGGTCAGCCTGATCGACCGCTTGTCCGATGGCTTGTCTGCGGTCTACACCTTCTACGACCCAGATGATGCCCAAGCTGGCTACGGCGTATTCAATGTAATGTGGCAGATTGAGCTGGCGCGCGTGTGGGAGCTGCCTTATTTGTATCTGGGTTACTGGATTGCTGATTGCCGCAAGATGGCCTACAAATCGCAGTATCGACCCCTGGAGTGCTTGCGTAATGGGCGTTGGGTAAAGATGACGGTAACGCCATAAAGGGGATCAATGCCAAACAGGCTGACCATGGTCAGCCTGTTTGGTTGATGGCGCTGGTAATCTGCAATCAGAAGGGCACGACACGATCGTCGCCGCTGCCCGTCAGCACCCGCACTCGCTGGCCGGCAGCCAGCGGGATATCGGCATCCTGGACGATGGAAATCATGCGTCCACTGCCATCAAGTTTCACGGTGACTTCCAGCGCATTCTTGGTACCCATGCTTCGTTGGGCTGCCTGTGTACCAAAACCGCCAGCCAATGCACCAACGATGCCACCGGCAATGGAGCCACGGCCGCCACCCAGTTCGCTACCTGCCAAGCCACCTAATGCGGCACCGCCCAGAGTCAGCAGTTCGTTGTTTTTGCCTTCCATCTTGACGTTGTTTACCGAAACTACCGTGCCGAGTTCAACGGTTTGTGCGCGGCGCATCTGGCCTTGCGAATAGACTGCAGCCGAGTCTGAGGTGGCGCAGCCGGCCAGCAGGCCGAGTGAAAGGCTGCCCAGCAAGGCCAGGCGGGTCATCTTGTAGAACATGATGGGCTCCTTGTAATCAGTTTCGAGTTTGTTGCTGCAAGTACTGCGCAATGGCTTGGCTACACTGGGAAATCAGCGGCGGGCCTTGATAGATCAGGCCGCTGTACAACTGTACCAGTGTGGCACCGGCTTGCAGTTTTTCCACCGCATCTTCTCCGCTGAGAATGCCGCCTACACCGATGATGGGCAGGCTGCCGTCCAGTTCACGGGCCAGTTTGCGGATCAGTTGCGTAGAGCGCTCGCGTACCGGCGCGCCAGACAGGCCACCAGCCTCGTCCTGCAACGGGTGGCCGGCAATTTCAACGCGTGACAGCGTGGTATTGGTGGCAATCACGCCATCAATTTTGTTGACGGTCAGCAGACGGGCGATGTCGGCAATCTGTTCGTCGTCCAGATCCGGGGCGATTTTCACCGCCAGTGGTACATAGCGGCCATGCTGATCAGCCAGTTGCTGCTGTCGCGTTTTCAGGGCGGCTAGCAGGCGGGACAGCTCATCCCCCTGTTGCAGTTGGCGCAGGTTCTTGGTGTTGGGGGAGGAAATGTTAACGGTGATATAGCTGGCATAGGCATACACCTTGTCCAGGCAGATCAGGTAGTCGTCCACCGCATTTTCGATCGGGGTAACGGCATTTTTACCGATATTGATGCCCAGTACGCCGTTGAAGTGGCAATTGCGCACATTGTCCAACAGTACATCGACACCACGGTTGTTGAAGCCCATGCGGTTGATGATGCCCTGGTGCTCCGGCACGCGGAACAGACGTGGCTTGGGGTTGCCATCTTGTGGGCGTGGCGTGATGGTGCCGATTTCCAGAAAACCGAAGCCCAGTGCCGCCAGCGCATCGATATGATCGCCGTTTTTATCCAGCCCTGCCGCCAGGCCAACTGCATTGGGAAAGGTCAGCCCCATGGCCTTGACCGGTGCGCGTGTTGCTGTCGGTGCTGCCAGCGACAACAGGCGCATCTGGTGTGCCTTGTCCAGCAGGTGCAGGGTGTGTTCGTGGGCAGTTTCTGCGTCAAATCTGAACAGCAGAGGGCGCAGAAGGGGGTAGAGCATCGGTCTCTCCGGAGTGAATATGCCCGCTAGTATAACCGCGCAAGGGGGCTAAACCGAAGTTTTGCCAGTCGGGGAGGGGACGAGCCGACCGGCAACAGGCTGCTCAGCGTATCTGGCAGGCGTCGGCAAAGTCGAAACGTGGTGAGCGTGGGTGCAGTTTCTCCACATCGCCGTAGCCCAGATTGATCAGGAAGTTGGATTTGAACCGTCCGTCCGGGAAAAAAGCCTGATCCACGCCGGCATTGTCAAAGCCTGACATCGGACCGCAGTCCAGTCCCAGCGCGCGCGCCGCCATGATCAGGTAAGCACCTTGCAGGCTGCTGTTGCGTGCGGCAGTGGATTCAATCGCCGCAGCATTGCCTTCAAACCAGCTTTTGGCATCGGCATGCGGGTACAGGCGCGGCAGGTGTTCGTAGAATTGCATATCCTGGGCCACGATTACGCATACCGGTGCGCTGAGGGTTTTTTCCACATTGCCTTCCATCAGGAAGGGGCGCAGCTGTGCCTTGGCTTCGCTGCTCTTGAGGAATACAAAGCGTGCCGGGGAGGCATTGGCACTGGTGGGGCAAAGCTTGAGCAGGTCAAACAGCTGCTGCAGGGTTTCATCACTGATGTCGCGCTGCTGCCAGTGGCTGTGGGTGCGGGCATTGTGAAACAGTTGTGCCAGTGCGGCTGCCGGTAATGGGGTGCTCATGTGGGTGTCCTGTCGTTTGTTGTGGGCTACTTGCCGGCAGGCGCAGCGGCTGCCGGAGCGGGCATCGGGGCCGGGGTGGTGGAGGGCTGCGATGGCAGCACTTCTGCCTCGTTCTGGTCTTCGGCCAGCACGGTGATCGATACGCGGCGGTTGGTGGCGCGGCCATCCGGCGTGGCATTGTCTGCTACCGGCAGGTTTTCACCACGCCCAACAGCAACCAGGCGTGAAGGGCTGATCCCGTTCTCCTGGAACAAGCGCACCACGCTGCCGGCGCGGGCGGCGGACAGCTCCCAGTTGGACGGGTAGGTGCTGGTTTTGATCGGCACGTTGTCGGTAAAGCCTTCCACCCGGATCTGGTTGCCCACCTTGGACAGCAGGGCGGCCATGCCGGCCATGATCTGGCGCGACTGGTCGTTGGGCGAAGCCTGACCTACCGGGAAGAGGGCGGTGTCGCGGATGTCCACGGTAATACCCTTGGGGCTTTGGGTGATATTGACTTGTCCGCCCTTGACCAGTGGATCCATCACCTTGGCCATGTCGGCTGCCAGCGAGCCCAGCTTGGCGTTGGGTTCGACGTGGTGATCCCCGGTGACGGCCTTGGCAATAGGCTTGGTCTGGGGGATTTCTATCATGGTATTGGCCCCGCCGGTGGGCGGGGTGGTGTTGATATTGATGGTGGAGCCACTGCGGAAGGCGTCGACAATGGCCGAGGACAGTACCCGGTACTTGCCCTCATTGACCGAGGAAATGGCATACATCACCACGAAAAAGGCAAACAGCAGGGTGATGAAGTCGGCGTAGGAAACCAGCCAGCGCTCGTGGTTCTCGTGCTCTTCTTCCTGCCGGCGTCTTCTGCGTGCCATTTCGTGCTCCGTGGCGGTATGAGGTGGTCAGAACAGGCGAGTATTGAACAGGCTGCGTACGCCGCCAGCAAACTCCACGCCAATCTTGCGCGCCACGCGGCTGGACAGGTCATCCTGCTGGGTGTAGTCCACTGTTTTTTCTGCCTTGATCACATCGCGGGCTACCGAGCGGGTATTGCCCAGGCCATCAGCCAGCCCCAGCGGAATGCCTTTTTCGCCAATCCATACCATGCCGGAGAACAACTGCGGGTCGTTTTTAAGCCGACTGCCACGACCATCCTTGACGGCCTTGATGAATTGCTGGTGGATGTCATCCAGCAATTGCTGGCGGATGGCGTCCTGTTTGGGATTGACCGGGGAGAAGGGGTCACCCATGGCCTTGTTTTCGCCAGCGGTTTTCAGGCGGCGCTCCACGCCCAGCTTGTCCATCAGGCCGGTAAAGCCAAAGCCGTCAGACAGTACGCCGATGGAGCCGATGATGCTGGCCTTGTCCACAAAGATCTTGTCTGCGGCGGCGGCAATGTAATAGCAACCGGAGGCGCATACCTCTTGCACCGTGACGTAAACCGGAATGGCGGGGTGTAATTTCTTCTGGCGGCGGATTTCATCATAGGCCATGCCGGACAGTACCGGGCTGCCGCCAGGGCTGTTGGCCTCGATGATGATGCCACGGGTGCCACTGTCGCTGTAGGCATCTCCCAGTGCGGCGCTCAGTTTTTCAGCCGTATTGTTTTCGCTGTCGATTACGCCATCCAGGCTGATGACGGCGGTGTGGCCGCTGCCGGTGAGTGCCTCGGCTGATTTGTCTTCATTGCGCAGGAAGGCGGTGGCCAGCAGGCCGACGATAATGCCCAGCCACACCAGACGGAAGAAGATTTTCCAGCGCCGGGCGCGGCGTTGTTCCACCACGGCGGCCATGGCCAGTTTTTCCACCAGTTGACGTTCCCAATTTGGAGTGTCGTTCATTGCAGTTGCCCTGATTGCGGATGTCGGCAGTCTAACAAAATTCAGTCTGGCATGACATTCAGCCATACCTTGCCATCAGCTTCGACCAATGAAAGGGCCTGCAGGCTTTGGCCGCGACAGGGGCCGCCAACGCAGCGGCCATTATTGGGCAGGTAGAGCGCGCCGTGCATGCTGCACACCAGGTATTGGCCGGATAGATCAAAAATATTGCCGTCTTCCAGATCCAGTTCGATCGGGATATGCCGGCAGGCATTCACATAGCCGTAAACCCGGCCCTGATAGCGCAGGGCGATGGCGGATTGCGGCTTGCCGTCCCGGCCTGTGATTTCAAAGCGCACCGCGCGGCCACTATCCAGCAGGGCGGTGCTGTCGCAGATCAGTCTAGCCGTGTCAGCAGCCATTGCTGCAACTCCGCAAAGCTGTGGACGATGGTCTGCGGCTGGCAATCCTGCAGCAGTCCCACGTCGTGCGCGCCATAGCTGACCCCCACGCCATGGGCACGGGCATTCAGGGCCATGTTGAGGTCGTGGCTGGTGTCACCAATCATCACCGTGCGCGCCAGTTCCACACCCAGTTCATCGCTGATTTCCTGCAGCATGGCCGGGTGCGGCTTGGAATGGCATTCGTCCACGGTGCGGGTGGCATCAAACATTGGCCCCAGGCCGGTTTCTGCCAGCAGGCGATTAAGACCTACCCGGCTGTTGCCCGTGGCCACCGCCATGAATACGCCACGCTCGCGCAGCGCGTGCAGACCTTCGCGCACGCCGTCAAACAGCGTTACGCCCTCGTCGCTGCTGCGGTAATGGCGGATAAAGCATTCGGTCAGCGCCTTGTGCTGGGCATCATCGAGGCCGGGGCAGGCCAGATGCAGGGCCTGATCCAGCCGCAGACCAATCACATGACTGGCGGCCTGACGGTCAGGTACGGGCAGTCCCAGCTCGCGGCAGGCATTCTGGATGGAATGGGTGATGTGCGCGGTGGAATCCATCAGCGTGCCGTCCCAATCGAATACCAGCAGGTCGTAGTGGCGTGCCATCAGTTTCTCAGCTTTTTCAGAAAGCCCTCCAGCTCGGCTGGCAGCGGCGCTTCCAGCTTCAACGGCTCGCCGGTGAGCGGGTGGGGCAGCGTCAGGCTGCGGGCATGCAGGAACATGCGTTTCAGGCCGCGCTTGGCCAATTCTTTATTAAAGGCAAAATCGCCGTATTTTTCGTCACCGGCAATCGGGCAGCCGCTAGCCTGCATATGTACGCGGATTTGATGCGTACGGCCGGTGCGCAGATGGGCTTCCACCAGGGTGAAGTCGGCAAAGCGCTCCACCACGCTGAAATTGGTGTGGGCAAACTGGCCATCGTCGCCCTCGGCCACCTTGACGCGACGCTCGCCATCGGCGGTATGGAACTTGAACAAAGGCAGCTTGACGCTTTTGTTGCTCGGGTCCCACGAGCCCAGGCCCAGCGCCAGATAGCGTTTGTCCGGCACATTGGCACGCATCATGTCGTGCAGCTTGACCAAGGCAGAGCGCTTCTTGGCCAGCATCAGCAGGCCGGAGGTTTCCCGGTCCAGCCGGTGTACCAGTTCCAGATACTTCCAGTCCGGGTGCGCCTTGCGCAGTTGCTCGATCACGCCAAACGACACGCCACTGCCACCATGTACGGCCACGCCGGCGGGCTTGTCGATCACCAGCAGGGCATTGTCTTCGTATACCACCGGAAAGCTGCCCGGCGGCACATCATTGACCGGGCGTTCGGCCACGCGAATGGGCGGGATGCGGATCTGGTCGCCAGCCTGGATGCGATAGGACGCGTCGATCCGGCCCTTGTTCACCCGGACTTCGCCCGAGCGCAAGATGCGATAAATATGGCTTTTGGGCACGCCTTTTAGGATGCGTACCAGGAAGTTGTCCAGCCTTTGGCCGGAATCTCCATCGTCCACGTCAAGAAACGTGACGGAGTCTTTGCGAATGTCAGTCATATTGCTTATACTTCGTGCGCTCGACCGCACATTTCAGTGCGATGACAGCGTTCCGGAAAGCCATGGTCACAGGCAGTATTGCCGCGTGATGCTGCTGCGGGAAAGTGAACCGGCCGGCAGGGTGTTGACCCTGACCTGATGCCGCGTCAACCGGCCGCAGCCAAGGTTAACTCGCTCACCAAAAAGCAGCGATGGTAATGCATTTAGTCGCATAACGCACTCACGAGTATTCCATTTCCTGATGCAGAGCCAGTCAGGAGATCTTGCAGCAAAGTTTGACCCGGCACGCAGCCCTCCAGTTTGTCCAGCTCGCCCGCGATGGCGGGCTGGGAGAAAATTTCCGATGCGCTAATGCGCTCAAACCCCCGGGCACGTGTGAATTTAGTCAGGAAGTAGGCTTGATATCTCGGTTGTAATGATCTTTATACCAACACTTCTTTCGGAAAGCGCCCATCAATAGCCTCTGGGCCGTCAAATACTGGCTGCATCCCTTGCGTGAGTGCCGCGCAGGGAACGTTTATGAAACGCATGTTGTTTAATGCAACGCAGGCTGAAGAGCTGCGCGTTGCCATCGTCGACGGGCAAAAGCTGGTCGACCTCGATATCGAAACCGTTGGCAAAGAACAACGTAAAGGGAATATCTACAAGGGCATCATCACCCGTATCGAGCCCTCCCTCGAAGCGTGCTTTGTCGATTACGGCACCGAACGTCACGGCTTTTTGCCGTTCAAGGAAGTTTCCCGCTCCTATTTCCAGGGCTATGACGGCGGTCGTCCGCGTATTCAGGACGTGCTGCGCGAAGGCATGGAAGTGGTTGTTCAGGTAGAAAAGGACGAGCGTGGCAACAAGGGTGCCGCCCTCACCACCTATATCAGCTTGGCTGGCCGCTATCTGGTATTGATGCCCAATAACCCGCGTGGTGGTGGCGTTTCGCGCCGCATCGAGGGTGAAGAGCGTCAGGAGCTGAAAGACCTGCTGGCCCAGCTGGAAGTCCCCAATGGCATGAGCCTGATTGCCCGTACCGCCGGTATTGGCCGCAATCTGGAAGAACTGCAATGGGACATGGGCTATCTGATGCAGCTGTGGCGTGCCATTGAAGGTGCGGCCGGTTCGCAAAGCGCGCCTTTCCTGATTCTGCAGGAAGGCAGCTTGGTGATTCGCGCCATCCGTGATTACTACCATCCGGATATCGGCGAAATCCTGATCGACACCGACGAAATCTACGAACAGGCCCGTCAGTTCATGAGCCACGTGATGCCCAATATGGTGCACCGCGTAAAACTGTACAAAGATCACGTACCGCTGTTCTCCCGCTTCCAGATCGAACACCAGATCGAAACCGCCTTCTCGCGCAGCGTGCAGCTGCCGTCCGGTGGTGCCATCGTGATCGACCACACCGAAGCGCTGGTCTCCATCGACGTCAACTCCGCCCGCTCCACCAAGGGTGCGGACATCGAGGAAACCGCACTGCGTACCAACGTTGAAGCCGCCGAAGAAATCGCCCGCCAGCTGCGTCTGCGCGACCTGGGCGGTTTGATCGTGATCGACTTCATCGACATGGAAAACCCGAAAAACCAGCGTGAAGTGGAAAACAAGCTGCGCGATGTACTGAAGCACGACCGTGCCCGCGTACAAATGGGCAAGCTGTCCCGCTTTGGCCTGCTGGAACTGTCGCGTCAACGCCTGCAACCGTCGCTGGGTGAAACCAGCCACGAGCCTTGCCCGCGTTGCCATGGCATCGGCTTCATCCGTGGTACCGAATCCTCCGCCCTGCACATCCTGCGCATCATCCAGGAAGAGGCAATGAAGGAAAACACCGGTGCGGTACACGCACAGGTGCCGGTAGATGTCGCCACCTTCCTCTTGAACGAGAAGCGTGCCGAAATCCACTCCATCGAAGAACGTCTGGATGTGGATGTGGTGTTGATTCCCAACATCCATCTGGAAACCCCGCACTACAAGATCGCCCGTATCCGTCACGACGATCTGGCCGAGCTGGGTGATGGCCCGAGCTATCTGCGCGTGGAAGTGCAAGAAGAAGACATCATCACCAACTTTGGTCTGGAAAAGCCCAAGGTTGAACGCCAGGAAGCCGCCGTCAAGGGAATCACTCCGCAGCAGCCGGCTCCGGTATCCACTCAGCCTGTCGCTGCAGCCGCCCCAGTCGTGGCCGAGCAGGGCGTGGTCAGCCGCTTCTTTGGCTGGGTGAAGAGCCTGTTTGCCGAGCCGGAAGCAGCACCGCAGGAAACCGAAAAGAAAAAACCAGCCACTGCTGCTGGCCAGCGTGACAGTCAGCGTAACGGCAACCGTCAGCGCAATAACGAACGTCGTCCGGGTAGCCAGGCGCGTCGTGACCATCACGACCGTCGCCAGGGCGAAGAAACCGGCAAGCGTCCGGCCGAAGCACGTGCCGATGGTGAGCGCCAGGATGGCCGTCGCCCGTCGCAACGTGGTGAGCGTGCTGACCGTCAAGAACGTCCAGAGCGTGTAGAGCGCCAGGAACGTGCCGAGCGTCCGGAGCGTGCTGAACGCAGTGAACAGCCGCAGCGCGAGCCGCGTCAGCGTCGTGAGCGCGAGCCGCGTGAAAACCGCGAAGCGCGTGAACAGAATGCCCGCCCGCAGACTGAAGAGCGTAACGAGCAAGCTGCACCGCAAGCCGCTGAAAAGCCGTCCCGCCGCCGCCAACAGACCGAGCGCAACGAGGCTGACAAGCCGGTAGCTGCCGCACAGGAAGAACTGAACCTGAACAGCGCCGAAGGCGTGGAAGCTGCCGCCGAGTCTGCCGAGCAGCAAGAGCGTGGTGAACGTGGTCGTCGTCGTCGTGGCCGTCGTGATCGCCGTCGTGACAACGTCGAAGGTGATAACACCGCTCAAGTGGCTGAAGCCGCCGCAGGCGATGTGACTGCCGAAGTGGCTGTTGCTGGTGTGGCTGCCGCTGCTGCCGTTGCCGTGGCTGCAGAAGCTACTGTTGCAGTGGACGCCGTGGAAGTTACCGTGGCCCCGGTCGAGGTCGCACAAGAAGTTGTTGCTCCGGTGGCTGCACCGGTCGAGACGGTCGCTGTTGAAGCTGCACCCGAACCGGCTGCCCAGGCAGAGCAAGTGGTTGTAGCCGAGCTTGTAGCGCCTGCACCGGTTGTCGCTGCCGAAGCACCTGTTGCTGTCGAGACTGCTGAAGTTGCCGAAGTGGCTGCCCCGCTGGAGCAGGTCAGCACGGTGGTGGAAACCCAGGTTGCAGCAAGCGAAGCGGTCATCGCCGAAGTGGCAGCCGTTGCCGAGGTACCGGCCCAGGCTGAAGTAGTAGCTGCTGCCGTGACTGAGGTGGTGGTTGAGCAGGCTGCTGTCGCAGAAGCGCAGGTCCAGATCCAGACTCAAGTCCAGCCGCAAGCAGAAGCTGCATTGCCGGCCGATCTGGGTGGCCTGGTCATGGTAGCAACCAAGGCTGTCTCTGTAGCGGAGGTTCCGCAGGTGGAAGTGCCGGCTGGCCCGCGCCGTCGTGACGTGGTCCGTCAGGCAGAAGAGCAGCATGTGGCTATCGAGCTGAAGCAAGTGGAAACCCGCAACAACTGATGCATGAATCGCCCCTGCAAAAAACGCTTGCAGGGGCTTGACGATTCGCTCAGGTATTTATAAAATAGCTTTCTCTTTAGGCGATTCCCTGATAGCTCAGTTGGTAGAGCGACGGACTGTTAATCCGCAGGTCGCAGGTTCGAGCCCTGCTCGGGGAGCCAAGCATTCAAAGCCCAGTCAGCAATGACTGGGCTTTTTGCATTGTGCTGTCAGTACCGGCTGTGCTCGTGCACAATCTGTCAGATAACAACAAGTGGCAACTGAAAGGGGTTGGGGTGTCGATCACGCTGAAAAACGTGCGCTATTTTGTTGCCGTGGCTGAAATGGAATCCATTTCCCGTGCGGTGCAGGACTTGAATGTGTCGCAATCGGTGGTGACCGAAGCCATCCGTGCCTTGGAAGATGACCTGGGCGTGCAGCTGTTTACCCGCCACGCGCGTGGCATGAGTCTGACCCATGCCGGTTACCAGTTTCTGCGCCATGCCCACCAGATTCTGGCCTCAGTGCGCCATGCCCGCGAGGCGCTATCTACGCGGCCGGATGCCGTCACCGGCCAGCTTAATATTGGCGTCACCAGCCTGGTATGCGGTTACTTCCTGCCCTATCTGCTGGAGCGTTTTCGCAGCACCTTTCCGCAAGTGGAAGTGCGGGTGGTGGAAGATCAGCGAGATTACATCGAACACTTGCTGGTTAATGGCGAGCTGGATGCAGCCGTGTTAATCGTCTCCAATGTGCAGAACCGTCAGGCGCTGCATACCGAGGTATTGCAGCAATCCAGCTATCGCTTGTGGCTGCCTGCCGGTCATCGCTTGCTGGATGGTGGCATGGTGATGCTGTCCGAGCTGGCGGATCAGCCACTGGTGGCCTTGAAACTGGATGAGCTGGAAGACGTTGCCACTGCCTTGTGGCGGCAAATTGGCCGCAAGCCACAACTGGCGGTGCGCACCGCATCGGTGGAGGCCATGCGCAGCCTGGTGGCTACCGGGGCTGGTCTTGCCATCATGCCGGATGTGCTGTATCGCCCCTGGTCGCTGGAAGGGGACCGGCTGGAGGTGCTGCCCTTGCAGGAGGAGACGCCGACGCTGGAGGTTGGGGTGGTGTGGCGGCGCGGTATGCAGGTTTCTGACAACACGCATAACTTCCTTACCCTGGCCAGAGAATACAGTCGCAGCCACAAACAGACCTTCTCCTGATATCTGTTTAATAGATAATTAATCACTACTGATCGTAAATCTGGATATCTTGCTCAATGTCATCCAGCAGGCTCGGCCTGCTTGGTGGCCAAGTGCCGTTTCTGCTGACCGTCTTATTCCCATCTGCTTGCATCTGGCATGGGCTATCTGTTTTTCCAATTGCTGTCATTGGCCACACTGGCTAGGGACTGTGGTGAACACTGCCTAGAATCGGCTGACACATTCCCAGACGCACAATGCGCAGTCCTTGGAGAAGGAGAAACGTGATGCAAAGCAGCCTGATTCGCCTGACCGCCGCCCTGGTCAGTTCCAGCCTGATTGCCCCCGCCGTGCTGGCCGCACCGCTGACCAGCCTGGGCAAGCCGGAAGGCAAGCTCAATATCATCGCCTGGCCCGGCTATATCGAGCGTGGCCAAAGCGACAAAAACTACGACTGGGTGACCGGCTTTGAAAAAGCCACCGGTTGCCAGGTGAACGTGAAGACTGCGGCGACCTCGGATGAAATGGTGTCGCTGATGAATTCGCCCAATTACGACCTGGTGACGGCATCGGGTGATGCCTCGCTGCGGCTGATTTATGGCAAGAAGGTGCAGGAAATCAATCCGGCGCTGATCCCCAGCTGGAACACGCTGGACCCACGGGTGAAAAACGGCAACTGGTTCACCGTGGCTGGCAAGCCTTATGGCGTTCCCTACCAGTGGGGGGCCAACTTCCTGATGTACAACAGCAAGATCTTCCCCAAAGCGCCGACCAGCTGGTCGGTGGTGTTTGAGCCAGGCAATCTGCCGGACGGTAAGCCCAACAAGGGCCGGGTGCAGGCCTACGACGGTGCTATCTACATTGCCGACGCTGCACTTTATCTGATGCACAAGAACCCCAAGCTGGGCATCAAGGACCCGTATGAGCTGAACGAAGCCCAATACGCCGCCGTGCTGAAGCTGCTGCGCCAGCAAAAGGGCCTGACCCATCGTTACTGGCACGATGTCACGGTACAGATGAACGACTTCAAGAAAGAAGGCGTGGCGGTTTCCAGTGCCTGGGGTTACACCATCAACACCCTGCAGGCCGAGAAATTCCCGGTAGCCGGCACCATTCCGCAGGAAGGGGCCACCGGCTGGGCCGATACCACCATGTTGCATGCCCAGGCGCAGCATCCGGTGTGTGCCTACAAGTGGATGGAATGGTCGCTCAACAAGAACTTGCAATCAGGACTGGCCGAGTGGTTTGGTTCCAACCCGGTGGTGGCCGATGCCTGCAAGACCAAGGCCCCAGGCGGCAGCAACTTCTGCCAGAGCAACGGTTTTGACCGCTTCGGCCAGATCCGCTTCTGGCGCACCCCGGTGGCCAAGTGTGGCCAGGGTAGCTGCGTACCTTATAGCCGCTGGACTGCCGATTACATTGCCATCATGGGCGGTCGCTGACCGCATGCAGAACATGCTGTCTGCCGGTGTGGTGCCGGTGGACAGCCGGGAGCTTTGTTCATGAGCCTTGCCGTCCGTTTTCAACAGGTCAGCCGCCATTATGATGCCGTGCGCGCGGTAGACCAGATCGACCTGGCCATTGCCGAGGGCGAATTCTTTTCCATGCTGGGGCCGTCCGGCTCCGGCAAAACCACCAGTTTGCGGCTGATTGCCGGTTTCGAGCAGCCCAGCAGTGGCTCCATCCAGATATTCGGTCGCGAAGCCGCCGGGCTGCCGCCCAATCTGCGCGACGTGAATACCGTGTTCCAGGACTACGCACTGTTTCCGCACATGAGCGTGCTGGACAACGTAGCCTATGGGCTGATGATCAAGGGTGTGGCCCGCGCCGAGCGTCACCGCCGTGCCGAAGCCATGCTGGAAATGGTCAAGCTGGGGCAGTACGGCAGCCGCCGCCCGTCGGCCCTGTCCGGTGGCCAGCGTCAGCGTGTGGCGCTGGCACGGGCGCTGATTCTGCAGCCGCGTGTACTGCTGCTGGATGAACCGCTGGGCGCGCTGGACCTGAAGCTGCGCGAACAGATGCAGACCGAGCTGAAGGCCCTGCAACGCAAGCTGGGCATTACCTTCATCTATGTCACCCATGATCAGGGCGAGGCCTTGTCGATGTCGGACCGGGTGGCGGTGTTCAACAAGGGCCGTATCGAGCAGATTGCCGCTCCGCAAGAGCTGTACACCCGCCCGGCTACCGCCTTTGTGGCGGACTTTGTCGGCACCTCCAATGTATTCGATGCTGCCTGGGCTGCCAGCCTGACCGGCCAGCAGCAGGCCTTTGCGGTACGACCGGAGCGCATCCGTCCGGCGCAAGACGGCCAGGATGGAGACGGCATCCGCCTGCCCACCCGCCTGCTGGATGTGCAGAACCTGGGGGCAGTGAGTCGTTACGAACTGGAAGCCGGCCCTGAGCGCATCATCAGCATGGTGCTGCCCAATGACGATGCGGCTGCCACCCTGGCGCTGACACCGGGCCAGGCGGTCACCATCTGGCTGCCGACACAGGCCATGCATGCACTGGCCGGTTGAGGAGGACAAAATGATGACTGCTTCGCTGCCGCAAGGGCAGATACCGACCTCCCGGCAGGGCCTGCTGGTGCGCCTGGGCATCACCCTCTACCGTCACCCCGGCTTGCAGCTGGTGCTGCTGCTGGCACTGCCGCTGCTGTGGTTCGTGCTGGTTTATTTGGGGGCGTTGTGCACGCTGCTGGCCCAAAGCGTATTCACTTTTGACGACTTCACCATGTCGGTCAGCCGGGAACTGACGCTGGATAACTACCGCCAGCTGCTGTCACCGGCCAATCTGGACGTGGTGCTGCGTACCCTCAGCATGGCCTCGCTGGTGTCGCTGGCCTCGGCGGTGCTGGCATTTCCGCTGGCCTATTACATGGTGCGTTATGCCCGTGGCTGGCAGAAGGGCTTCTTTTATGTGGCGGTAATGCTGCCGATGTGGGCCAGCTATATCGTCAAGGTCTATGCCTGGACAGTCTTGCTGGCCAAGGGCGGCATTGTGTACTGGGCTTATCAGTCGCTGGGTTTGCAGGGCATTGTCGACTGGCTGATGACGCTGCCGCTGCTGGGGGGCAATTCGCTCACCACCTCCAACCTGGGCCGCTTTACCGTGTTCACCTATATCTGGCTGCCCTTCATGATCCTGCCGATTCAGGCTGCGCTGGAGCGGGTACCGGCCAATCTGCTGCAGGCCAGCAGCGATCTGGGAGCCAGCGGCGCGCAAACCTTCCGGCATGTGATTTTGCCGCTGGCCTTTCCGGGGGTGGTGGCTGGTTCCATCTTCACCTTTTCACTGACCTTGGGCGATTACATCATCCCGCAGCTGATCGGCCCTTCCGGCCTGTTCATCGGCTCGATGGTGTACACCATGCAGGGTTCCATCGGCAATATGCCGCTGGCTGCCGCTTTTACCGTGGTGCCGGTATGCATTATCGGGCTGTACCTGCTGGGTGCCCGCAAACTGGGAGCGTTCGATGCACTCTGATCAATCCGACCGCGCCCCGTGGTGGCTGCGCTTGCTGGCCTTTGGCGGCATCGGTTTCCTGTTTCTGCCCATCGCGGTGATTGTGCTGTATGCCTTCAATGCGGAAAGCTCCGGTTACAGCTTTCCACCACAGGGCTTTACCCTGGGCTGGTTTGCTGCTGCTTTCGCCCGTGATGACGTACTGGCGGCCATCGGCCTGTCGCTGCGGCTGGCGGCACTGGCCACCGTGCTGGCGCTGCTGCTGGGCACGCTGGCTGCCGCTGCGCTGTACCGGCGTGATTTTCTGGGCAAGGACGCCATCACCATGATATTGATTTTGCCGATTGCGTTACCTGGCATCATCACCGGCATTGCCTTGCTGTCGGCTTTCCGCCTGGCAGACATCACACCCGGTTTCTGGACCATTGCCATCGGCCACGCCACCTTCTGCGTGGTGGTGGTGTACAACAACGTGATTGCCCGCTTTCGCCGCATCAGCACCAGCTTGCTGGAGGCCTCACAAGACCTGGGTGCCAATATGTGGCAGAGCTTTCGCTACGTCATCCTGCCGCAGATTGCCACCGCGCTGCTGGCGGGCGGCATGCTGGCCTTTGCCTTGAGTTTTGACGAGATTATCGTCACCACCTTTACCGCCGGTAACGAAGTGACGCTGCCCATCTGGATGCTGAACCAGCTGACCCGGCCGCGCGATGTACCCATTACCAACGTAGTGGCCCTGTGCGTGATGCTGATGACCGCACTGCCCATTCTGGCCGCTTATACCCTGACCCGTGGCACGGAAGACATTGCCGGCAGCGGCAAATAGACGAGGACTGAGCATGGACAAGACTCTGCAATGCAAGATGCTGATCAATGGTGAATTCGTGGCCGGGGAGGGCGATGCGGAAGCCATTCTCAACCCGGCCAGCGGTGAGCTGATCGGCAAGATCAACGAAGCCTCGCTGGAACAGGTACAGGCAGCAGTGGCTGCCGCCCAGGCCGCTTTTCCTGCCTGGGCCGCCACCACCCCGCGCGAACGGGCCGAACGGCTGCTGCAGCTGGCCGATGCCATCGAAGCGCGCGGACCGGAATTCGCCCGGCTGGAATCGCTCAACTGCGGCAAGCCCTATCATCTGGCGCTGAATGATGAAATTCCCGCCGTGGTGGATGTGTTCCGCTTCTTTGCTGGCGCGGTGCGCGCCCAGACCGGCATGCTGGCCGGTGAATATCTGCCCGGCCATACCAGTATGATCCGCCGCGACCCGCTGGGCGTGGTGGCATCGATTGCACCGTGGAACTACCCGCTGATGATGGCCGCCTGGAAAATGGCCCCCGCACTGGCTGCAGGGAATACCGTGGTACTCAAGCCGTCCGAGCAAACCCCGCTGTCCACGCTGAAACTGGCCGAGCTGGTTGCCGGGCTGTTTCCTGCCGGGGTGTTCAACCTGGTGCTGGGCCGGGGCGAAAGCGTGGGCAGCCCGCTGATCTCCCAGCCGCAGGTGCGGATGATTTCCATCACCGGCGATGTATCCACCGGCCAGCGCGTACTGGAAACCGCCGCCCGCTCGGTCAAGCGCACCCATCTGGAGCTGGGCGGCAAGGCTCCGGTCATCATTTTTGATGATGCCGACCTGGCTGCCGCAGTGGAGGGCATCCGCGCCTTCGGTTACTACAATGCCGGTCAGGACTGTACTGCGGCCTGCCGCCTGTATGTGCAAAAAGGGGTGTACGAACGCTTTGCTGCTGATCTGGCCAGTGCCGTGGGCAGCATCAAGGTGGGCCACCAGCATCTGGAAGGTGTGGAAATGGGACCGCTGATTTCCGAGCGCCAGCGCAACCGGGTGGCCAGCTTTGTCGAGCGCGCTCAGCAGCAATCGCATGTCGAGGTACTGACCGGTGGCAAGCTGGGCGAGGGGCCGGGCTTCTTCTATCAGCCCACGGTGATTGCCGGTGCACGGCAGCAGGATGAAATTGTCCAGCGCGAGGTGTTTGGCCCGGTGGTGTCCATCACCCCGTTTGATGATGCCGAGCAGGTAATCCAGTGGGCCAATGATTCTGACTATGGTCTGGCCAGCTCAGTATGGACAGCCGATGTAGGCCGGGCGATGCAGGTGAGTGCCCAGCTGCAATACGGCTGCACCTGGGTTAACACCCACTTCATGCTGGTGAGCGAAATGCCGCACGGCGGCATGAAGCGCTCCGGTTATGGCAAGGATATGTCGATGTATGCGCTGGAAGATTACAGCTGCGTGCGCCATATCATGCTGAAGCACTGATCCACAGCGTCGGCCATCCCAGACAGCCCGGTTGCTTTCCTGCGAAAGAGCCGGGCTGTTTCACTTGCCCCGGTATTCCACCCGCTCCAGCATTTCCTCCACCGCCAGCTGCAAAGCCTGGGCTGCGCCATCCGGACCAGGGCGGTCGGCAAAGTCAGTCCACTCGCCATAGCGCAGCTGCCAGCCACTGAAGTCAGCCTCATCCACGCGCAGGACAAACTCCGGCACAGAAAACGCGGTCCCGGCAGCCGTGCTGAGCTGGCGGTAGGCAATACTGCTGCTGTTCTCGATAAACATGGCAATGATGTTTCCGTGCAATGCAAACAAGGTGGCTACACAAAGAATGAAGCCAGAAACATCGCGTTCCTGGCTATCTCCCTTAACCGCTGACGCCAATGGGAGGGTGACGGCGTCTGAAAGTGTGATTTGCATTCTGCCGTACCGCCATTTCTGAGCTGCTGGCAACCCAGAAATGGCGGTTTTACACTTTCTGCATCCTATTACTTCTCGCCACCATCCTCGCCAGCGGCGGCATCGCGGGCCTGCTGCTGGGCTGCACTTCTGGCGTCGTAATACTCTTTGTTATCCAGATAGTGCTGACGGCGGGCTTCCTTGGCAGCGGCTTTTTCCGCCAGTTCCGCCTGTTTACGGGCTTCTGCCTCGGCTTCCTGCTGCTTGCGGGCCTGACGCTTGGCTTCGCGGATGGCTTCTTCCGCCGCTTCCATGTCCGCCACTTCCTTCAGGCTCTTGGCCGGGCCGGTTTTTTCGAACCAGGCAACGGACTCCACGTGGGCGGTGTGCGGGAACATGTTAGCGACTAGGATAAGTTGCTTTAGATGGTTGTGTACGCTGTTACCTCAGTGGTCAGGCCAATTAGTCTGGGGTTCATTGGGGGGATAGGCTTTTATATTAGCAAAGACAAAGATAAAAACCAAGCGTGAGCAAAGATGATGCTGCAGCTCTACTCTTGTTATTGTTAATATACTAAGGTCTAGATGATAGTTATATCAACTAATAATGATAAATCCTCATTGTTTCTTTTAGAGAGTCAATGATGATTCTTTTAAATTTAGCTTCTTCTCTTTTTTGTTCTAAAGAGAGATTTTTTAGATCCCTTCTTCTACTCATAATTAGCTCTTCTTGGAGTTGTAGGATTGGCCTTACTACTTCAATGTGAGTAAATTTTGACTTTGCTTGTGGCATTGAAAAATTGATTTTTTTTGATCTTTCTATTGGAGTAAATTTTTCTCCATGTGATACAAATATTTTTCCGACACCATTTTCATAATCATAAGAATTTTCCTTGATGTATTCATGCTCATAATATCTAGGTAGATTTTTAGCTATGTCTTTGAAAATTGGCTGTGCAATTTCAATTTTAGGATTGTATGTTTTTGTATTGAAAATTTTCTTTTGCGTCTGTCTGTTTGGCATCGAAAGTTGAAAGTCAGTTGTATGTTTTGTTGGATGTGGTATCTCATATAAAACATAAGGAAAGCCAAGTTGTTTTGAAACTAAAAACTCGGAAGAGTAATTTACAAATACGAGATTATTAACCCTTAAGCTAAACGCTGTAGGGCTTACCATAAATGCTAATGTGTTAACACCTGACCAATTTAGTGTCTTTTCATCTTTGTATGTATTAGTGATCGAAAGGTAGCGATCTTTCAATCCTACACGGGAATTTATGTAGTATTTAGGTTCCATTAGAAATACATCCTTATTCATGTATTTCACACCTAACCATGCACTAATTCTGACTTTGTCAAACCAGTCTAAGAGTAGTTCAAGTTCTGTTGCTTCAATATCTTCATCGTGTAGAAGTTTGTGAAATATTAGTTTAACTTTAGATTCAATTTTGCTAAATGCGTCATTGCAAGACTTGCAAGATGGGAATGTGTAGGACAATGAATTAAAAATTATCTCTTCACCAGTTTCCCAATTTGTACCCACTGATATTTTTTTCTTATCAAACCCGGTTAATTTTAACAACCATTGTGGAAATATGTGCTCTTTATTTTTCTCTTTTGGTTGTTGACCACAAAATACGCATGCCGGTTTCATAGTTATAGTTGACTCTAAGATATTTGCTTTGTAGTATGGAATGCAATGCTACTCTTGTAGAGTTATTTATTATGCAAGTAATCTTATTCTGTAATTAATAGGGATAGCTTCTGCTTTACTATTGGAAATCAGTTCAGACATGTTGTGAATGATTTGCACACTTATTTCGCGTGATTTACAACCAGCAACAAGGTATATGTGGTACGAGGAAGTTCCTTCTAGCATACAGCTCAGTTCGTTGGCAGTGATTTCAAAATTCTGAAAATTTTTGCATGTTGTTCCTTTGACTTCGACACGTATTAAATTACCATTCTGATCAGTGTATTGAATGTCCCAGCCAAATTTTTGATTGGCTACATGTTGAACATTTGTTGCATCAACGCCTGGAATTTTTCCCTGACGCAGCAAGTCAAGAACAAGTAATTCAGCTTCATCGCCTACTGCTTTTGAGTGTTTTGAATGTCTTATTGCATGTTTATTATTGGTTGGCCCTATGGCCTTAGAGTGAGTCTTGATTAGGTTGTCAACAAAATTCACTGTAATTAATTCTGACTGTGGTGTTTTATACAGTTCTTCAATTGTGGATTCTTCAGGTTCTTCTTGAGCATAGTCTTTTAGTATTTTTAGAAGAAATCCTTCTGGTGAAATGTAATTTTCTAAAACATATTCAAGTGTTTCAGTGTCAGTTATTGATGCAAACCCTTTAGGGGCATCACGGTATTTTGCACCAGATGGTGAAAGTAATCCGGCTAGTTCTGATGTTGTCAGATATATCTGAACTGGTGTATCGAGAAAATAAATTAAAGGAAATGATACATTATCTTCTCCTGGTGGCCATATTTTATTGCTTAATGATTCATCATTAATTTTATCTTTAATACGTGCTATCCATCGGTAGGCCTTTGGTAGGCCAGATGTCAAGTCTAAATCAGCAGTATAGAACAGGCAAATATCGCCGGAATTCATTTTCGCATATTTATTATAATTATTACTTCCTTTCCCTAATTTTGCACCCCATGCAAAATCGTATGGTAATCCCTTTTTAATCAATTCTTGACGTATATCAACATCAATTTTTTCAGCCATTGAACGAAAGAGATTCTGGGTTGAATTAGGGTTCGATGCGGGAATTAACCAGATATTTGTCATATATGTCTCTCAGTGATTATATTTTCTTGAGCTACCCTTGAAGTTTTCAATGGGATATTTTTCTGCATTATCGCTAATTTTTTCTAGTAAAGATTTTTCTAAATCTACTTTGAGCTTATCGGCTACAAGTAGTAAATATGCAGTAATATCGGCTAATTCATCACGCACCCTTTTCGCCTTTTGTGGGTCGTTCATTATATTTGCTGACTCAGTTTCATTAAGCCATTGGAATTCTTCTACTAATTCACTACATTCTACTGAAAGTGCCATTACTAAATTCTTTGGGTTGTGAAATTTTACCCAGTCACGTTCTATAGTAAATTCTTCTAATTTTTTCTGTAGACTCTCGATATTCATTTCTGTTCTCACTGTCGATTTTTAGATGTAAATCATTCATCTGCTTTGCTGGCTGATGCTCGTAATATTCCATCTACCCAAATTACTTTTGGGCAATTATCTTGTGTATCAGCAATAATCTTCCTGAATGAATTAATTCGTGCCGTTGAAGCTCCTCCGTTATCTATTACAAGATATATCCCGCGTGTTTCTCTTTCTGCTTTTTGATAAATAGGTAATTGCTTCTGAAAGCCATGAATAAGCTGAGGATTACTTGTAAGTTTGATTTCCACAAGAACTTTTCCTTTAAATCCTCTGCTGACCTTAAAATCTACTGGTCCCCGACCAGAGTCACATTCAGGTGATAGGTCTAGATTGTTTGCTTCACAATAAGCTGCTGCAATCCCAAAGAATAATAATTGTGCAGCAGATTCATGCTTCCGATAACCATCCTTGTCATAAAGGAGGCGGGCTAGTTGATTATCTTCTATCAAACGTTGGAAATGGATGCATATCGCAGTTGCAAGGGCTTCAACCTCATCTAAATCAGGATTATTTGAAAGCACTAAAGAGAGTGGTGCAGCTTTAGCTACATTCTTTGACACTCTATACCAAATAACTTCCCCTGCTGGGTCATCATCAAAGTCATAATTTTTGGCTTCAGTTCCTCTGTATGAAGCTATAACTTTTTGTAAAACATCTGGATAATCAACAAACCATTCTCGTATTATTTTTTTCTGTTCACTAAGTGTTGCTTTTCTCCATGTTATACCTATTAGTGCATTTAATTCATCGCGAAGTGCCTGATTTTTCTCAGCAATCCACCTGATGTCAGCAAATGACTCTGCTACTGGTAGGTTCATTAAGATTTCTTTGGGAACTAAAATGATCGGATTGTCTGTTATGGGGTTGAATGGAAGG
The DNA here is from genome assembly GCF_057809375.1 of Aquitalea sp. FG25. Lineage (NCBI taxonomy): Bacteria > Pseudomonadati > Pseudomonadota > Betaproteobacteria > Neisseriales > Chromobacteriaceae > Aquitalea > Aquitalea sp. FG25. Next base: position 13,928 of record NZ_JBMDJV010000006.1, on the reverse strand, counting down.
TCTTCTTCAATACCCATTTTTTCAACACGATGTGCTTTCATAGGGATGCCGCAATCGCTACACACGCGTTGTGTAAAGCAAATTAAATCTGTAACTATAATCTTTGCAATCATATCACTTATTCGATCTGGACCTATGTTGTCTTCGAAAATACCGACAAGTTCAAACAATGCAGGGTCGGTATTACCAGATCGAACAATTTCAATCACTGTTTCTAGTAGTCTTTTCCGTAGTGATGGTCCCATCCCGCTACCATTCACACCTTTGTTGGAATATCCAATACATAAACCCTTAACTTCAGGGAAGGTCAGCATTTTATCTGCTTGACGCCACATTCTGTCGCCAATTTCTTTAATATTTCTGACTATCTTAAGAACATCTGAAAAATGATCTGTCACTTTTTGGTAGCTAGTTTGTAGCTCTGGAACTTTATTAGTACGCAATAGGCTTGGATCAATAAAAAGACGAGTATCCACATCTAAAATTGGGTCAAGCGCACCACTGGCTTCAAATCGTTCTATGTCGACTTTGAAATGATCAACTAAGCTTGTAGACATGACAGATTTCTCCTGTTGTTGGAATTGCAATATGTGGGTTTACAGTGTGCTTGACGGCTTACTGTGGCCTACCGAGTTTGCGTACAGAGGACTGCATCAGAGATGCTACTGTAGTTGCTGTATGTCACATACATAAATTACGGAAAAATTTGCTATTTGTCAGATTATTAAGTGACCATCTTTAAAGTACTTCACTTGATGAACGAATAGGCTAGAGAGATGTCTGTTTCCCCATGTTTAATTTAATTTAAAAATAATAATATTCTAATAAAATATTTTATGGTCGCCTATGTCCATAGTGCGTTTTCATTTCCCATGCGATGAAAGCTTGCATACAATGACTACATATTAAATGAACGTACTTTAATGTAGTCAATGGTGATTTCTGATGGCTTCCGGAAAATTCATAGCTTACTACCGTGTGTCTACCGTCAAGCAGGGTCTAAGTGGTTTGGGGTTAGAAGCACAGCGTTCTGCTGTGGCTGTATACCTTAATGGTGGGGAGTGGATTGTACTTGCAGAATATCAAGAAGTAGAAACCGGCAAGGGAAGTGATCCCCTGGATAAAAGGCCACAACTACGCGCTGCACTAGCTGCATGTAAGAAGAGTGGTGCAACACTTATCATTGCAAAGCTAGATCGGCTTGCTCGCAATGTACACTTTGTATCTGGTTTGCTGGAAGCTGGAATTGATTTTGTTGCTGCGGATATGCCCCATGCAAATAAAGTTATGATCCAGATGCATGCTGTTATGTCAGAGTGGGAGCGTGACCAAATTAGCACTAGGACTAAGGCTGCGCTGTCCGCAGCTAAGGCAAGGGGGGTGGTGCTCGGCAAAGCCGGTCCTGAAAATCTGCGCCCTAACATTGAAGAGCGTAAACTAGCTGCGAAAGCCTTTGCAGAAAAGCATCGCAGCATATTACTGGCGATGAAGAGTCAAGGACTGTCACAGCGGATGATGGTTAAAGAGCTTAATGTACTTGGCATCAAAGCGACTAAAGGGGGGCAGTGGTCGCTCCTGCAGTTGCAGCGAGTACTAAGTTTGTTAGATTAGTTGCCTTTCTAGAGCCTTCTAGAAGGGAAAAATCCGTCTAAGATGGGGCGGATTAAGACCTAGATATTTCAAATTTCCGACCCGGAATGTCGTCCCTGGTTGGTATCCCGCTCAGCACGGCCTGCAATTTTGTTGTGCCTGAAATTTAAATATGTTCCATAAGTGCAACATATTAACTTTCTGATTAATAAGGTATTTCTGCTTTTCACACCAGCCTAATGCCCGGTCTGGTTGACATTTTTCAGAAAAAATTGGCAACATTCAGCAAAAATCAAGAACGATCTTGTACCGATCTTTAACATTTTGAACTTGGCTTGTGTTGAAATCAAGCTGAATTGCGCACTGTTGCGCAAATGCGCACTAGAAGTGTTGTGTAAATGTGTCACTTCCCACCAGAGGGCGGGGCGCTAAGGGGCACGTTAGGTCTACCGGCCTGCACAGGTTGCTTTGTGCAAGGGTGAACTGTTTGGGTTGCCATCATGTAGAGAGTGATGTGCTGAAGATAATACCTTGATCGTGCATTCATTCAACATGCGGGAGATATTGATTGGAATGTTCTGGCTGATTTCTTGTGAAATACTGATTCAGCTATATGCAAATTTCTCTATATGTTCTTAGTGATTTCTGCAATTTCATAAAGGGGAAACTATGAAGGCAAAACAAGTTTAAAAGGGTAAAGATAAAAATTGGCAACTGTAATCAAAGCTATCACGGGGAATGCTGGTGTAGGGAAATCATTTGCCTATAAGGCTTACATTGCTAGTAGTTATATGCAGCAAAAATTTATTGTTGCAGTTCCAACTAGTGATCTTGTTAATCAAACTTATCATGATTTGAAAGGAATAGTCCAAAGCCTGCACTTAGTTAAGCTACTGAGTGAAGACAATGTTTTTGTCCATGCGGAACTATTAAAATGCCTTGCTCCTAGTTCATGCGCACGTGTTGTCGTTATTACACACAAAGCCCTAGAAAAACTAGGAAAGCAGCTGCTGCTAGATTCATCACTCCAAGCAGTTTTGGCTAAATATATCGTTATTGTAGATGAGCTTCCTGCAGCTGTTATTCAGTCTAAGGTAAAAATAAATTCACTTGGAAATCACATGTGGACTGAATTCTTCACCACCAGCCCTAGGGTAGTAGGTGAGTCCGGCGAGTATTTAAATTTATCAAAATTTGAAAGAGCAAAAAGCTTCTATCAAGATTCACAGAATGGTGACGAGCATACGAAAAATGCCTTATGGTCCGCCTTGGCTGGGTACCCACTTATAAAGAATAGGGTAAGTTCAGGTGGATTTACTATATATGCTTACAGTCATAGTCCTGTTATGGAAATCATTAAGACGGTGCGTGAATTTTATCTGGCTTCATCAAATGTTTTGATGTCACCTTTTGTAAAGGTGGCTAAGCTTTGGTGTGGGATTGATAGTGAAATGGCACCGGCTGAACTGCAACCCGTAGATGCTGTGCATAATTCGTATCGAGTTACATGTCATGCGCTATTGGATGGCAGGGCTAGTCTTTCTATATTGTCAAAATTTAATTTCTTTGAAAGGGTTTGTGCTGCAGTTGTAAGTTTGTTAAATGATAGTTTCATTTATGCTACTAATGGTAATAAAAGCGGTGCTATTTCTTGTAGGTTTAAAGATATAGCAGATGATGTTTTTAAGGATATAGGTGTCCGTGTTCCATTTATATCTCACGGGCTTAACTTGTATGGTGGCCAGGAGGTGCATAAATATACCGATGATGATTTGATTAATTTGGGAGTTAATGATTTAGAGTTATACAAGAATGGTTTTGCTAAAGCAGCATGGTTAGGAGTCGCAAGGCTTAATGGTGAAGTAACTACCCACATAAATGAAATATCAAAATTGATAGATGCTGATGGTGAAGAGATTGTTTCAGCATTGGAAACCTTTGCTAGTTGTGAAGCTGCGTATCAATTTGTACTTCGATCTAGGCTGCGTAATAGAAACGACGATACACCAGTGGTGTTTGTTTTCATTGATTACCATAGTATGAAGTACTTTGTTGACGTCTATGGAGGAAATTCAAAGATTGGCAAGGTAGGAGTAATTGCCTTTGAAACTAAAAAAGATAGATCAATAGCTGCTGTTCAGCAGTGTAAGAGATCGGGAATGACTAGAGCTGAAACTATTTCTGTGACTGGTTTTAGTAAAAGAACGGTTGATGAATACTGGTGATTTATTCGGCCAATTATTAATTAGATAGGAGTTTAAATGCTATACATTCACGATGAACGAAAAAATAAATATGGAAGTTATGCAAAATTGATTGAAGTTATTGATGAAAATAACGTTCTTGTGGAATATTCTGATCCTGCATTTGTTGAAGTTGGTAGAGCGGTGCTATCAACGAATAAATTTATTGCTGGCGTATTTTCATCACCATTTGATCGCAGGATCGCAGGTGTTGGATATGTAGGTGTAGGTAAATATAAACCTTCTGAGCATCCTAAGTGTTACGCCTCTTGGAAGTCCAGGGTTGTATTGGGGTGGGTTGAAGATTTTAAAAATAGACCTGCATATGTTGGTGTAAGTATTTCCGATGACGTCCTTGAATTTCAAAAGTTTGCTGAATGGTGGTATTCGCAGAAGGGGCACGATGAAGCAGATTTTCAAGTCGATAAGGACTTGATAGGTAAGAAAAAGGGGCGTTGGTATAGCTTTGACACAATGTGTCTTGTACCGGCTATTATTAATCAAGCATTGCGTCGCAGCTATTCTGCTAAAAATGATGCGTACCTTATTTCTTTGGCTAATGAATATCGGCATAAAATTGAAGAGAAGGTTTTTGATGCCTTGCTTGATTTTTATGCAGATGAACGATGTTAGTAGGAGGGAGGGGGAGTCCCCCCCTTTTTTCATCGAATAGGTATTAAACGTAATTTTGATTGTGAAAATACGTCATTTGCTTAGCCGTATCTATAAAACCTACTCTTGATGTATTTTGCAGATTAAAGCTGTAAAATATATTTAAAATGGCTGCTTAGATTTTCCATGGGCTGTTTTAGGTCATCTGTCGTTAGTCTAATGTAATGAAGTTGAGTTACATCTGCATTGGCATGGTGGTTAAGTAGCGCCTTTATTTGATATGTGTTTAATCCAATTCGTGCTGCTTGTGATGCGAATGTTCTTCGCAGGGTGTGTGCACTGAATTTGATATTTAGCTGTTCTGATACTGATGAGCACCAATTTTTTGCTTGCGCTGGAAATATAAATTCATTACTTCTTTTGTATTGGCATAGCTGAAGTAAGATATTTTTTAATTCATTACTTATAGGCAATTGGTGTGGTTTCCCATTTTTAGTTTCACTAATAGATAGTATTTTATTTTTTAAATCAATACAGCTTGGTGTTAGCTTTAATAGTTCGGATAGTCTTAGCCCAGTATGTAGAGCTGTTAAGATGAATAGAGATTTCTCCCTTCTTATTTTTGAAACTGACAATCCAAGTTGATTAATCTGGCTTTCATTCAAAACATCATCTTTTGCCCGTGAGCGCTGCTTTTCACCCGAAGCGGTAAGGGCTGTGAAAACATCGGGTAGTTCAACTTCCTGTGTAGCACCCCACCAGCGCCAGATTGCTTTCAGCAAAGTTACTGCTGAGTTTGCTTTGGCTACCGAAATCTTGTTTTTCAGCCCTGCATATATCTTCCGTACAAGCTGAGAAGTGAATCCGGTAAGAGGTTTTGCTGTGTACTCAGAAAGGTACAGCCTAAGTGTTTTGCTGTAGGTGGCTACAGAGGCTGGCCTTAGCTGCTTCGCTTTGATGTACTGGTCGTACACCTCTTGCAAGGTAGGAGAGGGGATAGGCTGATTAACGGCCCTGGAAGGGGCATTGCCGCTGTCTACCGTGTAGGTATCACGGTTGTGCTGTAACCAGTGTATACAGCGTGCTCTGGCCATTTCTGCGTTTACTACAGGCCATGTACCTAGTTTGATACTTACCCGTTCGCTGCGTACTGTGCTGCGGAAGTACCACACCTTAGCGCGCTTTCCTACGCGCAAAGTAAACCCCGGTATCCGCGTGTCCTTGACTTCAACACGTGAATCCGGGGTTTTGATTCTGGATATATAGCTGTCGGTCAGGTGCGCCTGCATGGTTCGCTCCGGGGTGACAACTGGGGTCGAGCGTTACAGGCAAACACCTAAAACAGCTTATTCTTTGCTGGAAACATCCTCGCCAGCGGCAGCGGCATCACGAGCCTGCTGCTGGGCTGCACTTCTGGCGTCGTAATACTCTTTGTTATCCAGATAGTGCTGACGGCGGGCTTCCTTGGCAGCAGCTTTTTCCGCCAGTTCCGCCTGTTTACGGGCTTCTGCCTCGGCTTCCTGCTGCTTGCGGGCCTGACGCTTGGCTTCGCGGATGGCTTCTTCCGCCGCTTCCATGTCAGCCACTTCCTTCAGGCTCTTGGCCGGGCCGGTTTTTTCGAACCAGGCGACGGACTCCACGTGGGCGGTGTGCGGGAACATGTTAATGATGCCTGCCGCCTTGAGGGTGTAGCCCTTGGTGTTGACCAGTACATTGGCGTCGCGCGCCAGCGTGGCGGGGTTACAGGATACGTAGACGATGCGTTGCGGCGCGGTGTCGTCGGTCATGGCCTTGAGCAGCTGGATGGCACCGTCGCGCGGCGGGTCTACCAGCATCTTGTCGAACTTGCCCAGTGCGGCAAAGCTTTCCGGTGTGACTTCAAACAGGTTGGCCATTTCATAGCTCACCTTGTCCTGCAGGCCGTTGTGGGTGGCGTTTTCCACCGCGCGCTTTACCAGCGCCTGGCTGCCTTCCATGCCGTGTACCTTGGCTCCGGAGCGGGCAATGGGCAGGGTGAAGTTGCCAATGCCGCAGAACATGTCGGCAATGCGCTCGCCCGGTTGCGGGTCGAGGAAGCCCAAGGCACGCGACACCATTACCGCATTGATTTGCGGATTCACCTGGGTGAATTCGGTAGGGTAGTAAGGCATTTCCACGCTGTACTGCGGCAGGCTGTAGGTCAGGCGCGGGGCATCCAGCGGGTAGATGGGGTAACAGGTGTCCGGGCCGGACGGTTGCAGCCAGATTTGTACCGGGCGATCGGGCTGGCGGTGGGTGTCGGCAAATTGCTGCAGCAGCTTTTCATCGGCGGCTGTGATGGCATCCATATTGCGGAATACCAGTACGTCCACCTTATCGCCTACGGCCACTTCCACTTGCGGCATGCGGCTGTTGATCGACAGCTTGGCGATCATGGCGCGCAGCGGCATGATCATGGCGGAAATGTGCTGGGGCAGGATATGGCATTCACGCATCTCGGCAATGTAGCTGGAGTTCTTTTCGTGAAAGCCCACCAGTACGCCACCCTTTTTCGGCACCATGCGTGCCGACAGGCGGGCGCGGTGACGGTAATGCCAGGCGGGGCCGGCAATCGGGGTGAGAATACGCTCGGCCTTTACCTTGCCGATGAACTTGAGGTTGTCTTCCAGCACGCGCTGCTTGATGGCCACCTGGGCGGTAAATTCCACATGCTGCATGGAGCAGCCGCCACAGGTGCCGAAGTGCGGGCAGCGCGGTGTGGTGCGCATGAAGCTTTCCTTCAGCACGCTGGTGGTATCGGCATTCTCGTACGTGGGTTTTTTACGGTATGCGCTGTATATTACCTTTTCATAAGGCAATGCGCCGTCGATGAAAATGGTCTTGCCGTCGACGTGGGCGACCCCGCGGCCTTCGTGGTCAAGGGATTCGACCAGAGCAATGGTCTGTTGCTGAGTCATTATATTGGTGTGGGAAATCAGGCGGAAAAGCGTGATTTTCTCAAAATATTCCGCGCCGCGCAGGGGTTTTTGCCGAGGTGGCGGATAAGGTGTTTCTGTTATGATGTCATCAATCGAAAACGACTGGTCTGGTGCGCAATGAAGGTGTCGGCTTTTACTCTTGTTCCTGGTGCGGTTTTGCTGATGACGGCAATGGCCGGATGGGCTGCTGTCATGCCGGAGCCGGATATCCTGCTCAATCAGAATGGGCAACATCTGGTGGTGAATCTGCCGCAGGCACGGCTGTTTTTTTATCAGGATGGCCGACTGCAGAAAATCTACCCGGTTGCTGTTGGCAAAATGCTGACTCAGACGCCGATTGGCAGCTACGCCATTACCGGTGTTTATCGCGATCCTAGCTGGCATGTACCCAAATCGATTCAGGAAGAACAGAAAAACCAGGGCAAGCCGGTGCTAACCGTGGTACCGCCCGGACCGGATAATCCGCTGGGGCCGGTCTTCATCCGCTTTGGCGAAGCCAAGCTGGGCCTGGGCTTTCATGGCACCAACGCACCGGCATCGGTGCCGGGTTTCCGCAGTCATGGTTGTATCCGTCTGAAAAACCCGGATGCCCTGAGCCTGGCGGATGCCGTGCAGAAAGGGGCCGCCGTCACCGTGGCCTATCAGACGGTATTGCTGAACGAAGATGCTGCAGGCGAGTTGTGGCTGACTGCCTACAAGAATCACTACAAGCAGGATGATCCTTCCTTTCCGCATCTGGCGGACAGCCTGCTGGAATGGCAGCGCAGTCACGGCCTTGCCGTGGTGGGGCGGCGTGTGGATCAGGCGCTGAAGGAACGCAGTGGCAAGCCGGTATGCCTGACCTGCAAGGGCAGCGCCGGTTCACCAGCCGAGCTGGCTGCCGTGCGCTGGCTATCGCTGCCGCCCAAGGATGGTTCGCCGGCGGAGCAGCAGCAGGCCGAACCTCAGACCATCCCGCCGGCACCGCAGTCCTACAACTCTGCCGGTGGCAAGCTTAAGCCGGTACGCAAGCCCGCCGTGGTGTTGTAAGCGCCCTTGGGGCAGATGGATAGACAGGCCGACGCAAGTCGGCTTGTTGCATTGTGGCGCTGCAGACTTGTTTTTTTGCCATGCGGCCCTATATTAGCCCCTTCCCTTGCAAGCAGGCATATCCGGCAATGACAACCATTGTGGCAGTACGCAAAGGCAATCAGATTGCGATTGCCGCCGACAGTCAGACCACCTTTGGCGACGATCAGAAACTCCTTGCGGGCTACGATTGTTTTCATGACAAGATATTCCGCCATGGCGACAGTTATCTTGCCATTTCCGGTTCTGCCGCCCACGACCTGGTATTGCAAGGTGCTTTGAAAGAGCTGAAGAAAAAGGATTTTTCCAGCCGCAAAGGTATTTTCGATACCTTCCGCAAGCTGCATCCCAAATTGAAAGACGGGTTTTACCTGCGTCCGGAAGAGGACGAGGAAGATCCATACGAATCCAGCCAGATGATGGTGGTGATTGCTAATGCCCACGGTATTTTCGGTGTCTATCCCATGCGTGAGATCTACCAGTTCTCACGCTTCTGGGCGATAGGTTCGGGGCGCAAGTTTGCCATGGGCGCGATGCATGTGGCCTACGAGCAGAACCTGAGCGCGCGTGAAATCGCTGAAATCGGCGTCAAGGCTGGTTGCGAGTTTGATGTTAATTCCAGCCTGCCGATGACTGTCTATACCGTAGAAGTGGCTGACAATACCGCCAGGAAAGAAACAGCATGAGTCAACACGATACCCTGCAACGCTTTTTATTTGATGGTGCGCCGGTGCGCGGTGCACTGGTACGTCTGGATGCAGCCTGGCAGCAAGTGCTGGCACGTCGCAGCTATCCTGCTTCGCTCAAGACCATTCTGGGGCAGATGATGGCTGCTGCGCAGCTGATGTCGGCAAATCTGAAATTTGATGGTGCCATGATCCTGCAACTGCACGGCAGCGGGCCGCTGCGCCTGGCCGTGGTGGAGTGCAATCACGACCGCACCGTGCGTGCTACCGCCAAGTGGGATGGCGATCTGCCGGATGCCCCCATTCTGGATCTGCTGGGCGGTGCCGGTCAGTTTGTCATCACCCTGGAACCCAAGCTGGACAAGGCGCAAACCTGGCAAGGCATCGTGGCGCTGGAAGGGGATACCATCGGCCAGATGCTGGAAAACTACATGCTGCGGTCCGAACAGCTGGAGACCTGCCTGGTACTGGCGTGCGATGACAGCACTGCCGCCGGCATGCTGTTGCAACGCCTGCCCGAGGGCCATGGCGAGCCGGAAGGTTGGGATCGCATCCGCATGCTTGGTGGCACCCTGGAGGCTGATGAGCTGCTGACACTGCCGGCAACCGATATCCTGCACCGCCTGTTCCACGAAGAAACCGTCAGGGTATTCGAGCCGGAAGCCGTCAGCTTTTCCTGCAATTGCAGCCGCGAGCGCGTGGGCAATATGCTGAAGATGCTGGGCGGCCAGGAAGTTGGCGAAGTACTGGTGGAGCAGGGCAGTGTGGAAATCGTCTGCGATTACTGTAATCAACACTATGTGTTTGATGAAGACGATGCTAACGAGCTGTTTGATTACGACCTGGTCGCCGCTGTGCGCGAGGCGCGTCATTAGCCTGTTTGGATAGTGCCCATTTTGCTTGTCGAATGACATGAAAGCCGCCAAATTGTGCGGCTTTCAGCATTTTTGCGGCGCAGCATCCGGTATGATGAATGGCTGCTGTTTAAGGAAATGGTAGATTTGATCACAAATGTACTGATATCCTAAACGGGCAAGCAGCAACAAAACCTGTACCAAAGGAGTTGGGAAACAATGAAAAAAATCATCGTAGGCGGCCTGCTGGCTGCATCTGCACTGGCTGCTCAGGCTGGCGCACCGGTTGTCAACATCTACAACTGGTCTGACTATATTGCACCAACCACCGTGCCGGACTTCAGCAAGAAGACCGGCATCAAGGTGCGTTACGATGTCTATGACAGCATGGAAACGCTGAACGCCAAGCTGGTAACCGGCCACTCCGGCTACGACATCACCGTACCGTCCAATAATGTACTGGAAGTGGGTATCAAGGGCGGTCTGTTTCAGCCGCTGGACAAGAGCAAGATCCCCAATTACAAGAACCTGGACCCGGCCCTGCTCAAGCTGATGGAAGCATCCGATCCGGGCAACAAGTTTGCCGTGCCGTACTTCTGGGGTGTGATTACCCTGGGTATCAACGAAGACAAGGTAAAGAAGGCCCTGGGTGGCAAGCTGCCGGCCAATGAGTGGGACCTGCTGTTCAAGCCGGAATATGCGTCCAAGCTGAAGTCCTGCGGTGTCAGCATTCTGGACTCCGCCTCCGATGTCCTGCCCAAGGTGCTGCATTACTACGGCAGGCAGCCGGGCAGTAATAACGAGGCTGATTACAAGGCCGTGGCACCGCAGCTGGCCGCCATCCGCAGCAGCATCACCCAGTTCTCCTCCTCGGGCTATATCAATGACATCGCCAACGGCGACGTCTGCCTGGCCATGGGCTATGGTGGCGACCTGAATATTGCCAAGCGCCGTGCCGAAGAAGCCAAGCGTGGTATCCACATCAAGGTGCTGATGCCGTCTTCCGGCGTTGCCTTCTGGGTGGATAGCATGACCATTCCGAAAGATGCCGCCAATGTGGCCAATGCCCTGGCCTTCATCAACTACACGCTGGACCCGCATGTCGCAGCTGCCAATGCCAATAAGGTGACTTATGCACCGGGCAGCCTGGCTGCACGTCCGTTCATCGACAAGCAATACCTGGCGGATCGCAGCATCTTCCCGACGGCAGATGATGTGAAGAAGGGCTTCATCATGAAGTCAGTCGATCCGAAAACCCTGCGTATCTACTCCCGCCTGTGGCAAAACTTCAAGCTGGGCCGTGCCAGCTGACCTGATTGCCAGCCTGCATGTCAAAGCCCCCGCACGGGGGCTTTTTTGTTGCCGCATCGGGCTGGGGCCTGTTATCCCGCCACCTTATCTGGCGGGGCTGCCAGCTCGCATGGGCGTGTGTTTTGCGATCGGGAAGGGCGACTTTTGCCTGTGGTGTTGGTATGCTTGCGAGTTTTACCCGCAAGGCCTGCCAGCAGGCAGCTTGCGTGTGTTCATGGTAATGCCAGGAGTGTTGATGATACCTACCCGCCAGCTTAACGACTACGTGCGCGAACAGGGCCTGAAGCTTGATCGTACCGAATTGCAAATTGCCGTCATGACCCTGCAAGCAGTGCTGGAGGTGGAAAAGCAGCCGCTGCAGCGTGATTTGTTCCGTTATCCGGTACCCAAGCTGAGTGATGATGGTGCTTGCTCGCTGGTGGAAGAGCTGGCTGATGAGCCGTATGACTTGTCGGTGTGGTTTGGCGGCGAAACCGAAGAAGCCCGTGCCTTGCTGACCAATTTCAATGCGCTGGTCGATTCGGTCAACCACAAGATTGGCGCTGATTGGCTGGGCATTTACCGCCGTGCTGGCGAAGGCAAGCAGGCCCAGCTGGTGAAACTGGCTTATCAGGGCCTGCTCAGCCGGGCAGAATTCCCGCTGACCGAAGCGTTTGCCGAAGGCAGCAACAACAGCCGGGTGGGCTTGACCGGCTGGGGAGTATTGATTGACGACGTGTCCGCCTGGCGTGCTGAAGGCGGTGGCTATTACGAGTGCGATCCCAAAGTGAAGAGCGAGGTCTGCCTGCCCATTGTGGATGAACATGACCGCGTGCTGGGTATTCTCGATGCAGAATCGGGCCAGTTGGCGCACTTTGATGAGAACCGGCTGGTGTGGCTGGCGGCGTTGGCCATCGTGCTGGCCGGCCCGTTTGCTGCCATGCAGCCGCTTGAAAAGTCGTAATCTGCCCTCAGTTACCGAATATTCCCCACCATATGGCTTCGCATAGCAAGCGCGAAGCTTCCTGAACAGATTCCGGAGCAAGCATGGCCGTGCAATACCCCAATCCGCAGATTGAACCCGTTGTCGATTATGTGGCCAGTTGCCAACTGCCCACGCCTTGGGGGGTGTTTACCATGCACGGCTTCGAGGAAAAAGATAGTCGACGCGAGCATGTGGTGCTGACCATGGGCGAGGTGGCCGATGGCCAGCCGGTGCTTGCCCGCCTGCATTCGGAATGCCTCACCGGGGATGCGCTGTTTTCCTTGCGCTGCGACTGTGGTTTCCAGCTGGAAGCCGCATTGGAGGCCATTGCCAAGGAAGGCCGGGGTGCCTTGCTCTATCTGCGTCAGGAAGGCCGTGGTATTGGTCTGATCAACAAAATTCGCGCCTACAAGCTGCAAGATGGCGGCGCCGACACGGTAGAAGCCAACGAGCAGCTGGGCTTTCCCGCCGACATGCGCGACTTCCGCGTGGCACGCCACATGCTGGATGCGCTGGGTATCAAGAGTGTGCGTGTGATGACCAATAACCCGCGCAAGCTGGAAACCCTCAAAACCGCCGGCATCGAAGTCGTGGAGCGGGTGCCGCTGATGGTAGGGCGCAATCCGCATAATGATCGCTATCTGGACACCAAGGCCGCCAAGCTGGGCCACATGCTGTTTTCCTGACCTGCAATTCAGCTTGATGACCCCTCCCAAAGCCAGCCAGTGTGCTGGCTTTTTCATGCCCGCCACCAACTGATGACCAGGCTCAAGTTCCCATCGGACTGGTCGATAAATTTAAAATAAATCAAGAATGTTTTGAAAGTGTCGTGGGCAGCCCCTTGGATGAGGCGTCATGATGAAAATTACCGCAATGCAGAATGTCTGGCTGAACAACACGGCCTGGACTGGGCCGCAGCTTCGGCGCGGCAAACTGCTGCCTGCCGTGGCCGTAAGGGATGAGGTTCTGGGAAGTGCCGAACTGGGCGAATACCTTGACTGGGTGGCCTGGCTGGACGACCTGGCACGTCGTGCTAGCGACGGGCAGGATGAAGAGGCCCGCCAGCTGGCGCTGGCCAAACTGCGCTTTCTGCTACGACGAGCCCAGCAATTGCGCGAGCAGATGATGCAAGGTGGCAGAGGGCAGGCCAAAGCCGGCCTGGAGCAATTGTCGCGCCTGGTGGAGGAGTGGGTGCAGGTGGTGCAGGAACTGACCGGACGTCAGCCTGCCGCAGTGGATGACTGGCCGCTGCCTTATCGCTTGTACAGCAGGCAGGCTGCAGTAACGCCGCGTTTGCCTGCACCGCTAACGGTTGAGCGCCGCAGGCAGCCACGTGCCGGTGGCAATATGTTGCTGCCGCAGGAGCAGCAGGCCGCTTGGCTGGTATTGCATGCCATCCGTTTTGTGCTGACGCTGGTGGGTGAGGGTTTTGGCATGACACAGCACCCTTTGCTGTTGCAGCTGAATCTGCGGCTGGCGCAAGTGGAGCCGCTCATCGGCGCAGAAGTGGCGGCAACGGGCTGAGCGGGTGCCGCAGGCCAAAGAAAAAGCCGGAATCGCAAGATTCCGGCTTTGGTATTGGTGGAGATAAGCGGGATCGAACCGCTGACCTCTTGCATGCCATGCAAGCGCTCTCCCAGCTG